>CAZMNK010000011.1:0-20768 GCA_964567625.1 uncultured Enterobacterales bacterium
TGGGTTCCCTGGTGGATTCGCAGGTCCAGCCGCGCCAACCCGGCCTCGGCCGAGGGCCCCAGTTCGGTCCATGGATCGGCGGCCATCAAGGAGAGCACTGTCAGATCTCCTGCCGCGGCGGCCTTCAGCTGTTCCGGGGCCGGCAGGCCGTGGTCTGCGGACACAGGGTGTCCCCAGGCCTTCTGCAGGTCTGAGGCCCCGGCCTTGTCCAGGGGAACCCCGCCGGGAAGACGGCTGGGAGAGACCCCGCAGTCCCGGCCTCCCTGCAAGCAGCCCTGGCCCCCGAGGGCCATGATTCCGCAATGCTGGCGGCCGATGGCCCCCTGGCTCAGGTGCAGGGAGACGATGGCCGCCATGGCGCCGGGGTCGGGGCCGGCCATGGTGACCCAGCTGCTGCTGCGTCCGATCAGGGTCGCCAGCCACTCGGCGTGCTCACGGCGTGCTCCTGCGGCCTCCAGCCACTGGTCCAGTCCCGTCGCCCGGGCGGTCTTCAGGGCCTTCTTCCAACCGGTGACGTGGGCTTCCAGGTAGGGCGAGTCCACGGCATCGGTGAGACACAGGAGGTGCATCACAGCGCCCAGGAACGCGGCTGGGGAGCCCACCTGGAGGGCGTCGTCCGCCCACGCCGCGTCGGACGGGGCATTCAGGGTGACGACGCGTGTGCCCACGGATCGGGCTGCCTGGATCAGCCGGGCGAGAGCGGGCTGGTCCCGGGTGGCCCGGGTGCCACAGAGGAGCAGGAGATCGGTGCCGACCAGGTCGCTGAGGGAGCAGGTCGAGGCCTCTCGTCCCAGGGCCTGGGCCAGGACCTCCTGGGTGTCAGCCAGGGCGCTCGGCAGACACAGGTCCACGTGGGCGGAGCCCAGCAGGCGAGCCGTCTTGGCAAAGGCATAGAGGCTCTCATTGGTCATCCCTCTGCCGCCGGCGAGGAACCCGATGGCCTGGGGATCGGTGCTGTGGAGGGTTCGGCCGGCCAGGGCCAGTGCGTCATCCCAACCGATCCGCTGGAAGCCCCGCTCGCCGCGCTGGATCACAAAGGGGTAGGGAATGCGGCCGAAGGCCCGCAGTTCCTCTGGGGAATGCCCGCGCAGGAGCCGACGGTCGCGCACGTCCGCGGGCACCAGGGCCCGGATGGTGTCGTCGCGCAGTCGTTCCAGGCGCTTCAGGCAGAGGTGTCGACCGGGCAGTGCGTCGTCCTGGAGGCCGCGGGGGCCCAGTTCACAGTGATCGCAGACCCCGTTGTGCAGAACTCGCCAGGCATAGACCAGTCGATCCCGGTTCTCCCAGGCTGTCAGCAGGGCCTGGCGCACCTCGGTCACGCCCACCTGGGACATCGCAGAGGGAACCAGGGGATGTTCCCCGGACAGGCCGGGGAGCGGAGGGCCGTCGACAGGCAGGGGGCGTTCTGGGGAGGCCATATGCCGGCGATCAGCCGATCTGGCTGCGGAACACCATCAGGATCAGGGTCACCAGCCACAAGGTGTGGACGATCCGTCCGCTGATGGCCATGCGCTTGACCTGGGGCATCAGGCTGGCGGGCTCCTGGCCCTCGTCGAGGCCTGCGGCGATCTTGCTCCAGGCCCCGCCCGTGACGACGGCGCCCACGATCCAGGCGGCGATTCCCAGGAGCAGGCCGATGTGGATGCCCATCGGGACTGCCCCCATTTCGCCCAGCTGGAAGATCAGGACGATCCCGGTGACCACGGTGAGCGGCGCACTGATCGCTGCAAGTCGGGTGCTTCGGCCCACCCGGTCCTTGAGGAGTGGCAGGTGTTCGGGGCCTGCAGCCAGGGTGCGCTTGATGTCACCGGAGGTGAAGAGCGTGGCGCCCAGCCATGTGGCCATGAACAGGATGTGAAGAAGACGAAGGCTCGAGTAGATCATGTCGAGTCACTAAGCGTCCGACACGGGCTGGACCAGCCGCTGGGAGCGACGGACCAGGCCGGGTATGCGCAGGCGGCGGATCGCGACGTCCGCCAGGAAGGCGACCAGGGCCAGCCAGGCAAACCAGGGCCACAGGGACCACGACTGCAAGCGGGTCTTCAGGTCCCCGAACAACTCCTCGGCGGAGGGCTCCACCACGCCTCCGGTGGCTCTGGCCAGCAGCCCCAGGGCTTCGCGGTCCTCCAGGGCTCCCTGCAGTTCCAGGGGAACCGGGGGTGAGGCCTGGGCCCGCAGCACCGTGGGGGGCAGGGAGACCGAGCCCGGCAGGTCGACGGAAACGAGCACGGGGCCCTCCCAGGACACCTGTGCCTGGTAGAGACCGCGGGCTTCCTCTTGCAATGGGACCCGGCGCTCGCCCTGATCCCCGCGAATTCGGGCCTTGAGTTGCAGACCCGTTCGGGGGTTGCCCAGGGCGTCATTGGCTGCAAGACGCAGCCCCACGGACGCTTCGGTCGGCTCCAGCCGGAGGGAGGCTTGCTCCTGGGGAGGGCGGTTTCGAATGGCATCGATCAACTGGTCCAGCCAGGGTCCGAATTCGACCCAGGAAGCCCAGGGGGCGCCCCAGCCGGTTCCCAGCTCGGAGGCAAAGGCGGTGACCGAGCCGGCTCCGACACGCCAGGAGGCCACCAGGGGGTCTCCCCCCTCGCCGAGCAGCAGGCCCAGGTCTGCGGTGGGCCGAGGTCGGCTGGCGTTGTGACCGGTCAGCGGGAGTGCCCCAGACCAGTCCACGGAGCCTGCCAGGGGACTGTCGGGAACCGGCCAGGCACTATCGACCTTTTCCACGGTGTCCTTGCCGACCACCATCACGGTCTCCTCGACCAGGATGCGAGGCAGGTCCTCCCAGGACTCGGTGTACCAGGCGCGGCCTCCGGTGGCGTCGGCCACCTGCTCCAGTTCTTTCCTGGCGCTGTCCGGGCTGATCGCCACCGTGCTGACGGTGATCTTGTCCTGGACCAGCCGGCGAATCACGTGCTGGTTCTGCTGAAGCCGGGTCAGGCTTCGGCCATCTGTCAGCAACAGGGCATGGCGCAGCACCGAGGTCTCCGAGGCCAGTCTGCGGCCAGCCTCGCCGAGAGCCGGGTACATGGTCGTGCCGCCGCTGGAGGTCATTTTTTCCAGTTGAGTCCGGATGGCCTTCTTTTCCTCGGCCTTGGTGAAACGGACGATCCACTCGTAGTGGTCGGCAAAACTGAGCACACCGACCAGGGTGTCCGGGTGAAGGCGGTCCAGGCTGCTGACCACCGCTGAAACCGCCAGGTTCAGCTTGTCTCCACGGTCCATGGAGCCCGAGGTGTCCACCAGGTACACGATGGACAGAGGGGCGGGTCGCGGTTCACGACGACGGGCGAACTTCACCGGCAAGGCGCGGTTCAGGGGCTCCAGGGCGTCGGTGTCGTGGGCCATTCCGTCTCGGTCTCCCACCAGGACCAGGTCCACCCCGGCATCCCGAACCCGTTGAATGAGGGTGTCAGCCCGTCCTTCAGGCCAGCCCGCCAGGTCCGGGTCCAGCACCACCAGGGTGGACTCGGGGGGGGGCTTTTCGGTCCAGTCCGGAGACCAGTGGACCCTGCGACCCTGTGCCTTGAGGCGTTGTTGCAGGGGGGCGACGCTTCCTTCGGGGCCTCGAAGCCAGACCGGTCCATCTCGGCGCGTGACCAGCCAGGCCCCTCGACTGTCGTCGGTGCTCCACAGGTCGCCGGGGGCCCTGGTGCGGACCGAGATCCGGTGGGTGCCGGCCGCAGGCGCTTCGAGGTCCAGGCTCACCTCGTGACGGCCTGGGGATCCGGTGAGCGTCTCGGCCGCCAACACGCGTTCCTCCACGAGCAGTTCGACTTCCACCGTCCCGCTCCGACTGAGCTGGATGGTTGCCTCCACCGTGGTCGGTTCGCGCTCCAACAGGCTGTCTGGGACCCGGACTTCGAGGACCCCGGCATTGAACGGGTCGGTTTCCGGGGCCAGGGGAAAGACCTCCACGCCAGCCCCTGCGGCCGATGCGGCGGTGGCGGCCAGCGCGTCACCTCGGTTGTGGGCGCCGTCCGAGATCAACAGGACCCGGCGGGTCGGGGCCTTCTCTCCGGCCCGGGAGGCGAGGGAGATCAGTGCCGTCAGATCTGTTCCTTCATCGGCCTCGCGAAGGGCAGCTTCGGGCCCATCGATATCCTCCAGGCGGACCCAGGTGACCGGCACATCGGCGCCAGCTGCGTTCACCAGGGCCTGGGCCCGGGCCTTCATGGCGGCCACCCTCTCTGGGGCCATCGAGACCGAGTGGTCCACGGCCACGACCAGGGCCACGGCGGGCGCCTGGGTCAGCAAGGCGGGTCTTGCTGCGGCCAGTACCAGGGCGGACAGCGCCAGGATCCGCACCAGCAGCGAGGCCAGGTTTCGGCCGCGAGCGCTCACCTTGCGTTGTCCCGGCAGCAGGAGCACCAGCAGGGGGGAAAGGAGCAGTGCCCAGAGGAAATCCGGCTCCTGGAAGATCACCGGATCTCCGGCCCTGAGGGCATTCCAGAGAGCCTGCAGGGACGTCATCGAGGCACCACGCCGAACTCGATCCACAGGAGGCCAAAGGCTGCCAGGAGCCACCAGGGGGCGCCTTGCTCCTCCGGTTCCGGATCTTGTTCACGAGAAGGGGGGGCGGTGACGGGGGGGCCGGTTTGGCTCAGGCGACCGTGTTCCGCAGGGTCCCAGTAGAGGGCCACCAGTTCGGATTCCTCCCCGGCGTCCACCTGGTAGATCCCGGGAGGAAGGGCGCCCAGGGCGGGCAGGCCTGGGGGCGGGGTGTGGGTGCCCTGTCCGGTCAAAGACGTCACTGTGACCGGTCCTGAGCCCTGTAGTGGCACTCCTTCGGTGGTGGTTCGGGCCCGGAGGGCCGGCTCGCCAGCAGCATCGCTACGTGCCCACAGGAGCAGGTTGTAGACCAGCTGGGGAAAGGCGACGCTGAGGGGAAGGTCGCTCCGGGTCAGGTCGAAGCCGATCACCAGCTGGCGGGGAAAGCCGTCCTTGACGGCCACGACGGGCCCCTCGGCAATGGCGGCAAGCACCCGTGTGTCGGCATCCACCTGGAGAGGTCGGGCCTGCTCGACATTCAGGTGGCGCAGAGAGACCCCCTGAAGCACCGGGTGGCTGTAGTCCCAGCGCTGGAAGACCGGGTCGACGATGGGCTCCCCCACCGGCCACGGGCCGAGTCCCTCGGGGGGGTCCACGTAGATCGAGGGCAGGTCCAGGGGACGGATCGGCCCACATCGGTCGAAGATCACCAGGTCCACCGGCTTTCTGGGCAGTCGCCAGGCGCCTGGCTGGCTCTGCCTGACCCGGACACCCGGCATCGCCGCCAGGACCTGCTCCAGGAAGCGGTTTCCGGGGCCCACCAGTTCCACCCTGGCCGGCCTCAGGGCGGGCAGGAGAGCAAAGGAGACATCATTGTCCGGCAGGTCGTCGACATGGTCCACCAGGCGCGCTTCGAGCCAGCGGGCCTCCAGGGGTTCCAGGGTGAACCGCACCAGGGTCCTGCCTCCCGGTTCCAGGGTCAGCGTTCGCCGCCCCACCCGTCTGTCCTCGGCGTGGAGTGCCAGGGTCACCGACCGGCTCTCCTCCCCGTGGTTCGCCAGGGGAACGGCGATCTGGAGGCGCGGGGGCAGTCCGGTGGAGGTGCTCGCCTGGATCGCCTCGACGGCCACGTCCTGGGTGGGGGCCCCGACGACTGTCAGCCCCTGCAGGTCCTGGTCGGTGAGCACCACGGGACGATGCCCTTGTGCCCGAACCGCAGCCACTGCGCCCGCCAGGTCCGCATTGCCCACGCCTGCGGTGAGCTGTGCGATGCCCCTTTCCAGTTCCCCGCTTTCGGGCTGGGCCAGGAAGCGCACCTGTTCGCCGGCGAGGGCCAGTCCGCCCCCCAGGGTGCGGGCCTGCTCTGCGGCAGCCTCGAGTCGACCACGAGCCCGCATGGATCCGGATCCGTCCACCACGGCCACCACGGCCACCTGTTCGTCCACGATGGGCGCCGCTGTGGGTTCAGGGGGCTGGACCAGGGCCCGCAGGATCAGGGCCGCGGCAGCCAGTTGCAGCAACAGGGCCAGGCGCTCCCGCCACCGGGGATCCCTCCGGCGACCGAGTTGTTGTCGCCAGAGGGACAACGAGGGCACGATGACCTGGAGGGCGCGGGGTTTCAGCCAGTAGAGAATGCACAGGATCGCTGCGCAGACCCCGAAGAGTCGCCAGGCCTGCTCCCAGGGCAACAAGGTGCTCACCGGAGGATCCCGTGGCGGCGGAAGTGGTGGAGCAGGAGCGAGGACAGGTCGGTGGGGCTTCCCGTCACGGTCTGGACCAGGGGAATCTCCATGCGGCGGCACCACCCGGCCAGGCCATGACTGTGCTGGCGGAGCGCCGTGCGCATGCGAACCACGTCGTCAGGGCGGACCCCGTACAGCACCTCGCCGGTCTCGCCATCCACCAGCTCCAGGTCCTTGTCCTGGGGAAGAGGCAGACCCAGTTCGCCTGGGGTCAGCAGGTGCACCATCGCCAGATCGTGTCGGGCCTGGAGCACCCCCCCCAGTGCCCGGTAGCCCCGGTCCGGAAAGTCCGAGATCACCACCACGAGGCCCCGCTCGGGACGGGCCCTCAGGAAGCGCTGGGTGACCTCGGCCAGGTCGGTGCCAGGGGGAAGGTCCACGGAGTCCAGGTGCTGCCAGACGCGGACCGCCTCTGCTTTGCGTCGGCGGGTCATCAGGGGCTTGGCCAGCTGGGTGGTGAAGGGCCAGACCACCACCCGGTCGAGCTGGGCCAGGGCGACATAGGCGAGGGCGGTCGCCAGTCGCTGGGCCAGGTCCCGCTTGGGATCTGCATCCGGCGCTCCCACGGTCAGCCCCATGGACCGGGAGACATCGACCAGCAGGTGCACAACCAGGTCGGACTCCTCCTCGAAGACGCGGACCATCAGCTGTTCGAGTCGTCCGTACAGGGTCCAGTCCACCCGGCGCAGATCGTCTCCGGGGGCATAGGAGCGGTGATCGGCGAAATCGATGCCAGCCCCGGTGTGGGCGGACCGGTTTCGGGACACTCCGCGGGCCCCGTGGGTCCGTCGGGTGGCGATGCGCAGGGCCTCGAGATGGCCCAGCAGATCCGGTGGCAGTGGGCTCGCCAACCGCTATTGCCCCTTGACCGAGTGACGGGCAGCCTGGACCGCTTCGGTGATGAGATCGTCCCGGGACACGCCCTCTGCCTCCCCCTCGAACCCCAGGTGGATCCGGTGACGCAGGCAGGCAGGTGCCACGGCCACCAGGTCCTCGGGCGCCAGCACGGGCTGCCGGCTGTCCCCTCGGGTCATCAGGGCACGGACCTTGCCGGCCAGGACCATGGCCTGCAGGCCTCGTGGGGAGGCGCCGAAGCGCACGAACCGGCGCACGGACTCCGGGGACGAGTCCCGGTCGGGGTGGGTGGCGAGCACGATGCGCGCAGCGAGCCGGGTGGTTTCCGGCGTCATGGGCACCGCCCGGACCAGTTGGCGCATCTCCACGATTCCACCGGCGCCGAGGACGGGCTCCGGCGTGGCCTCCTCGGTGCCCGTGGTGCGGTTGGCGATGGTGATCAGCGCGTCTTCGTCGGGCAAGGTCAGGTGCAGTTTCATCAGGAAGCGATCGAGTTGCGCTTCGGGCAGGGGGTAGGTGCCTTCGAGTTCGATCGGGTTCTGGGTCGCGACCACCAGGAAGGGTTCCGGCAGGGCCCGGGTCTCGCCGAGGAGGGTCACCTGCCGTTCCTGCATCGCCTCCAGCAAGGCGGCCTGGGTTTTGGGGGTGGCCCGGTTGATCTCGTCGGCCAGGACCACGTTGGCAAACACGGGTCCTGGGTGGAAATTGAAGCGCTTGCCACCGGCGTTGTCGTCGACCACCAGGTAGGTTCCGGTCACATCGGCGGGCATCAGGTCAGGGGTGAACTGGATGCGAGAGCTGTCCAGGGCCAGCGAGGTCGACAGGGCATTGACCAGGCGGGTCTTGCCCAGTCCGGGGAGACCCTCCAGGAGCACATTGCCGTCGGCAAGCAAGGCGGTGAGCAGACCCTGGATGATGTCGTCCAACCCCACCATCACCTTCTGGATCTCGGTGGTGATGGCGGCGGTGTGCTTCTGGAATTCAGTGGGGTTCATGGTGTGGCCTGTGTCTGGTTCGGGGTTCCCTTGAGGGATTCAAAGTAGGTCTCGATGACGGAGCGCATGGCGGGGTGGACGCCTTCGACATCCAGGGACTGGTCGACTTCGAGGAAGTAGGGCTCGGCCAGGGCATCGATCCCCAGGCCCACGTCCTCGGCGGTGGCGTGGCGGGAAACGGCGGCGATCAGGTCCCGTCGCGCACTGGGCGCGAGTTGGTCCAGGTCGGCGTCTGCTTCCAGGGGGGCCAACTGGCCCCGGGCCTCGTCGATCTCCACGGGGTCGCCCTCGCCGCCGGTGCCCTTTCCGGCGCCGGACCCTCCCGGATCGGTGTTCGCGGTGCCCGTGGTCCCTGCCCGGGCCAGGGCCTGCCCCCCCTGGACGGCGGCGGCAGTGGCCTGGGCGCCTGGCTCGTCCGGGGTCCCCTCCTCGGATGTTTCAAAGGTCCGCCTGGCCAGGGCATCTGTGGTGTCCTGGTCCCTGGGGGGGGTCTTTGCGTCTTCCTCCAGCAGGTCCTGGAGTTCCTGGAGCATGGCCTGGGCGTATTCCTCGATGAAGTCGTCGATGGTCTGCTGGAAGGTCAGGCCCATCTCGTGCTCCATGTTTCCCAGGCTGTCATCCCCCAGTTCCTTGGGCAGGGCCTCGTTCTCGGTGTTCGCCAGGTCCAGGCCGGGAATGTCCAGGTCTCGCTGGAAGTCATCCAGGGGCAGTTGGCCACCATCCCGGGCCTCAGGAGGTGTCCGTTCCAGGGCGGGACTGGCCTGGTCCCGCCAGGCCACCGTGCCCGTGGTGGTGGTCTCGGAGATCTCGTGCAGGCGATCCCGGACGTCGACCAACTGGTGGAGTTGCTCCGTCAGGCGTGCGATGTCCTCGGGACCGAGTTGGTGGCGAGCGACATCCAGGGCGGCCTGGACGCCCTCGATGTCCGGGTCCGAGGCCGCTGTTCCGCCTTGTTCGGGTTCTTCCACCTCTTCCGGCTTCGTCTCGGCCTCGGGCTCCTCGGCGACATCTCGACCCAGGATCTGCACGACCATGTCCTGGAGTTCCGCCACGTCCTCGGCCAGGGCTTCATCCCCGTCTGCCAGGGCTTCGTCCTCCAGGTGGGCGAGGTCCTCCAGAAGGGCGGTGGTTTCCTGGTCCTTCAAGGCCTGTTGATGGGCCTCGAGCCAGAGGGCTGGCAGGGCCAGCAGGATTCCTGTCGTCACCAGCCAGGCGCTTCGCCGCCAGTGAAGGGGTTCGGCCAGGGCGTTTGCCAGGGCGTCCTGGGCGTCCAGTGAGACCGATTCGGCGGACGGGTGATCCAGGTCGGCCAGGTGCAGGGCCGCGTCGCAGACCCCGTGCAGGTGGGCCACCCTGTCCGCCTCCCGTGCCACCCGGCCGTCCCCCAGGGGCCACAGGGCTGCCAGCAGTGGTGTCCCGATGCCGATGGCCAGGGCAATGCCCCAGGTCCAGGAGAAGAGAGGCTCTCCAGACCAGAACCCAAGGGGGAGGGCCAGGATCAGGGCCGGTCCCAGGGCGGTGATGGATCGCTGTAGTCGCCAGCGGCGGGCAAAGGGGCCCAGTGCATGGACGAGATCGGCAGGAGCGGAAGGGGAGGACATCGATGGGCTTGGAGTGTCTGCCGTGTACTCAGCGGGAGGAGATGTTCATGGACCTATCCCGCGACTTTGCCTCTTCATGGCATGCTGTACCGGTCTGGAATGAAGCAAAGTGAGGATTTGAAGTGCCTGCTTTCCCCGGTCAGGATGTGGCCACTGTTGACGATTCGGGACGGGCTGGCTTCCGGGTGACGGGATGATTCTGGCCCTGGCGGGAATGGCCCTGTCCCAGGCCCAGGATTTCGCCGTGCATGGAGAGGTGGCAGGGGGCCTTGCGGTCGATGCCTCGGCCGTTGTCACCGACGAGACCGCGAGCTGGTTCGTGGGGGAGGACCTGGAATTGACCATTCCTGCCGGGGCTTCTCTCCAGGAAGCATGGTTGGCGGTCTTTGCGGAAGGGGATGGTTTTGCCGGAGACCCGGCGGCCCAGATCCAGATCGGCGATGCGCTGTTGTCAGAGGCTGGCACGCTCATCGCTTCCACCACGTACACCCGCCTCTATGGCCTGGACCTGGACAGTACGGTCCTGCAGGGGGGCGGCAATGGCTACCAGGAGGCGGCGGGTTCCGATGGGGACTCGGGCGGGCTTGCGGGCAGCATGCTTGCGGCGACCTGGACCGATCCGGAGCGAACCGGGCGGCGTTTCGTGAGCTTCGGAACAACCGAGTGGCACGAGGATGCCTTGACCCTGCCGGGAACCCCCACCGGGGGGACGATGGCGGAGGTGGTGGTCTCCTTTGCGATCGTCGACAGTTGTGCGGATGACCAGGACGCCAGCGCCTGGATCGAGGGCACCCTTGCGGCCACCTATGCCGGGGGTCGAGACGACGGCGACCTGGCCTCTGTGTCCTGTACCGACGCACCGGGTGGCGCGAACCTGACCGTGGGGTCTTTTGGATTCGATGACACGGACACCCTGGTGGGGGTGGGCGGAGACGCCCCGGACAGCGAGCCGGGGGGGAGTCGCTCGGACAGTCGTCGAACCGATGAACTCTGGCAGGAACACCACGCCGAGTCGGGGTCCATCGAGTTGCTCTTCTCGGGAACCGGAGGGGGGGGATGGGTCGGGGCCTTTGCGTTGTCGATCGAGCTGGACACGGACGAGGACGGACTGGCTGATGCCGCCGACAACTGTCCGGACACGGCAAATGAGGATCAACTGGACACCGACGAGGATGGCATTGGCAACGAGTGCGACACCTGCGTGGATGAGGACGGCGACGGTCACCAGGCCCATGGGCCCAGCAGTTGTTCCACCGACTGCGATGACGAGGATCCGGGGGCCCATCCAGACCAGGAGGAGAACTGGTACGACGGCGTGGACCAGGACTGCAGTGGGGGTTCGGATTTTGATGTCGACGGAGACGGAGACACCATCATCGGGGCCGGCGGTACCGACTGCGACGATCTGGATCCGGCGGTGGCCGGCATCCTGCCGGAGATCTGTGATGAGCTGGACAACGACTGCGATGGTCTCATCGATGCCGAGGATGACGACCTGGCAGACGGAGACACCTGGTACTGGGACCAGGACGCCGATGACTGGGGGGGCGACCCGGTGATCGCCTGTGAACAGCCCGAGGGGACTGTGGTTGTCGATGGGGATTGCGATGACGAAGACCCCGATTCCCACCCCTTTGGACGGGAAGTCTGTGACCCGGACAACGCCGACGAGGACTGCGACGGGCTGACCGATGACGACGATCCCGATGTGGACGATCTCCAGGCCTGGTACGAGGACCGGGATGGGGATGGCTACGGCGAAGAGGACAGCGAGGTCGTCGTCTGTGATCCGCCCTGGGGATGGGTCAGCCAGGCCGGCGACTGTGACGATGAGGATGCGGCGATCTACCCGGGGGCCGAGGGCTGGACGGAGGACTGTCAGCCGGTGCCTCCGGACGACGTGCCGCCCGAGGATGAGGACGAGGATTGCGGGTGCGGGGGAGGACTCGGCAGTGCCTGGTGGGGATTGGCCTGGTTGGCGCTGCTGGGCCGCAGACGGGATATTCGTCGGCCAGGGAGGCGCAGTTGAGGACTCTGTGGTTGTTGCTCTGGTGGATGACCGGGGTGGTTGTCGCCGAGAGTCCGCAGGTCTCCCAGACCACAAACCCGGAGAGCCCCACGATGTCCAGCCTGTCCCTGACCACCTTGCAAGGCACCCCGCTTCCGTCGGACTCCCTGGAGGGAAAGGTCGTGCTCTTTGTGAATGTCGCCAGCGAGTGTGGCTTCACCAATCAGTACGAGGGCATGCAGTCCTTGTACACGGAAAAGCAGGCAGAGGGACTGGTGATTGTGGGGGTGCCCTGCAACCAGTTCGGCAGCCAGGAGCCGGGCAACTCCCAGGCCATCGCGAACTTCTGTCGCCTGAACTACGGCGTGGACTTTCCTCTGCTGGAAAAGCAGGAGATCAATGGACCGGGACGCTCGGAACTCTACCGGTGGCTGGTCGGATCCGACGTGGGCGGCGACAAGGATGTCCGGTGGAATTTCGAGAAGTTCCTGGTCGATAGGAACGGCCAGGTCGTCGATCGTTTCTCGAGCCGTGTCGCTCCGGACAACGCGAAGCTCACAGGAGCGATCGACCAAGCGCTTCTCACCCCCTAGACCGCGATGGGGGACGAGCTCGACGCGATTCTGGCGGACCCCCATCCACGGGAAGGCCTGCGGACGCTGCGCACGGTGGCCCTCTGGGTCGCCGGGCTCCTGGTGATCTTCATGGCGATGGGGTTCCTTCGTGCCCCATCACTGCCGGACAAGGCACCGGCGTTTTCCCTTCCGACCCTGGAGGGAGACACCCTCGCCCTGGCCGAATTCCGAGGTCAGACGGTGGTGTTGAATTTCTGGGCGACCTGGTGCGGTCCCTGCCTGCTGGAGATCCCCTGGTTCTCCGACTACGCGGATGGGCACCCGGAAGTGGCCCTGTTGGGCATCGCCACCGACGGACCGGCGGAAAAGGTGGCAGCGGCGGCTCAGCAACTGGAGATGACCTACCCGGTCCTGATGAGTGACGACGCCACCCACGAGGCCTATGGCATCTCGACCATTCCCACGACGGTGATCGTCGATGCTGAGGGGCGGGTTCGATACGCCCACTCGGGGCTGTTGATGGGGTGGCAGTTGAGGGCGTTGGTCTGGTGGTTCGGGTGACGGGCCGGGAATAGACCGGGTCCCTGTCTCGGATCGGGTACCCTGGACCTGTGGAGTCCAGATGAAGTCCCCGCCGATGTTTCTGTTGCTGCTTCTGCCTCTCGCCTGTGTCGAGTCGGAGGAGACCGGACTGGACGTCGAAGTTCCGGGGGACTCCAGCGCCACCACCCTCGACACCGGGGGCGAGGTCGAAGTGGTCCCCGGGATCGACAGTTCAGACCTTCCACCCGTGGCCTATCCGCTGCTCATCAACGAGTTGTGCGCGTCGAACCGGAACGTTCTCCTGGACCCCTTGGGGGACACGCCAGACTGGATCGAGTTGATCAACCCCCACGACTTCCCCTTCGAGTTGGAGGGCTTTGGCCTCTCCGATGACCCCGATGATCCCTTTGTCTGGGAGTTGCCCGTCGAGACGCTGGGCCCGGGCCAGGTACTGCTGTTCTACGCGTCGGGGCGGGACCTGGCCTCCCACACGTCCTTCAAGCTCGATGCGCTTGGGGAGACCCTGACGCTCACGGCGCCGGACAGGCGCATCCATGACCAGGTCGAGACAGGCCGGCTCTACACGGACCAGTCCTATGGGCGAGGGCTGGAGGACCTGGAATGGCTGCATTTCATCGACCCGACACCGGGTGCTCTGAACGAGACCGAGGGACGCCCGGGCTTTGCGGAGATGCCGGTCATCGGTCCCGACGGGGGCTTCCACTGGGACTCCATCACCGTGGAGATGTCGTCGACATCAGACGCGGCGACCATCCACTACCACCTCGGCCCGGAGATTCCGGGAGAGGAGGCCCCGGTCTACAGCGAGCCCGTCCAGATCGACGCCTTCGAGGCGACCGTGGTGCGGGCCATCGCTGTCGAGGAAGGGCTCTGGCCCAGTCGCGTGGCGACACGCACCCTGTTCCTGAACCGGCCGATCGACATGCCTGTGTGGTCGATCACCTCCAAGCCGATGGATCTCTTCTCCCCGGAGAGCGGGATCATGCATCCCCGGAACATCTATGAGAACTGGGAGGTCGACACTCACCTGGAGTTCTACGAGGCAGATGGCAGCCTGATCCTGGCTTCAGATGCCGGTCTCAAGCTCCACGGTGGGGCCACTCGGACCAGCGCCCAGAAGGGCATGCGACTGCTGTTCCGCTCGGGCTACGGCACGGCGCCGTTTGAGCACATGGTCTTTCCGGACAACCCGGTCACCGAGTTCCACCGGCTCATCCTGCGCAACGGTGGGCACGACGATGGCCTGTCGGAGTTGCGGGACCCGTTGTCCCACCAGCTTGTGCGGGACCTGGACGTGGACGTGCAGGCCTGGCGGCCGGCGGCCGTCTACCTGAACGGCGACTACTGGGGCATGTACAACACCCGTGAAAAGCAGGACCGCTACTACGTGGAGTCCCATCACGGTGTCGATCCCGACGACCTGGATTTCCTGGAGTATGACGGCAACATCATCAACGAGGGTGACAACCAGGACTACCAGGACCTGTGGGTCTACGTCCTGAGCAACAACATGGCCGATCCGGACCACTACGCCGTGATTCGGGACTGGATCGAGGTCGAGGAGTACATCCTCTACCAGGTGATCGAGATCTTCTCGGGCAACTACGACTGGCCGGGCAACAACATCCAGTTCTGGCGGCCCCGGGCCGACGAAGGGCGCTGGCGGTGGACGCTCTACGACACGGAGGCCGGCTGGAACAACTGGATCAGCCCGTCCTACAACAGCATCGCGCACGCCACGATGGTGGGGAAGTCCTGGTGGCCCTACCCGGACTGGTCGACGTCCCTGTTTCGGGGCCTGCTGGACAACCCGGAATTCCGGCACCAGTTCATCAACACCTTTGCGGATCTGCTCAACACGCGGTTTGACCCTGTCCAGAGTGTGCCGATCCTGGACGGGATGATGGACATGATCGCGGGCGAGATCGCGTCTGACCAGGAGCGCTGGGGTGGTTCGCTGAGCGGCTGGGTGGGCCAGGTCGACAGCGTGCGGAGCTTCCTGGAGGAGCGCCCCGGCTACACCAGGGACCACATCGTGTTCGAGTTCGGATTGCCGGGGACCTGGGATCTGGACCTCGATGTCGATCCTCCTGGCGCCGGCCAGGTGGACCTGGAGGTCTTCTCGGTCGAAGGCCCGTTCACCGGGACCTACTTCCTGGACGTGCCGGTCGAACTCACCGCCGTTCCGGCCGAGGGCTGGGTCTTCGTCGAGTGGTCCGACCCTGCGCTGGGCAGCAACGCCGAGATCGTGATCGATCCGAACGAGGACCAGAGCCTGGTCGCGCGGTTCGAATTGGCCGAGTAGGGGGCGAACTCAAGGCCCTGGCCGGAACTGCCGGGAGGCCTATTTCGCCGCCGCTTCGAGTCGTTCTACCCGGACCGCGCAGACCTTGTACTCGGCCGTCTGGGTGACGGTGTCGCCCTCGTCGTTGGTCAGGTAGTTCGTGTTCTGGTCGGGGAAGTGCAGCGGCATCCACACACAGCCCTTGCGCATGCGGGCGCTGACGGTGACGCGGGCCTGGATCGTGCCGCGACGGCTGGAGACCTGGACCAGCTCGCCGTCCTCGAAGCCCTGCCTGCGGGCGTCTCGGCGGTGCATCTCGATGAAGTTCACCGGCTGCTTGGTCGATGCCCCCGACGCCCGGCGGGTCTGGGTGCCGCAGTTGTAGTGGTAGAGCGTGCGACCGGTGGACAGCAGCAGGGGGTATTCCTGGTCTGGCAGTTCGTCGCTGGGCCGGTAGTGGGCTGGCATGAAGCGCCCCTTGCCGCGCAGGGGCCCGTCCATGTGCAGGGTGGGGGAGCCCGGGTGGTCCGGGGTCGGGCAGGGCCACTGCAGTCCGCCCTCGTTCTCGATGCGGTCGTGGCTGATTCCGGAGAACTTGGGGGCAAGGGCGGCCAGTTCGTCGTAGATGTCGGCGGCGCTCGCGTACTCGGGCATCGGGTAGCCGACGGCCCGGGAGATATCGCAGATGATCTCCCAGTCTGCGCGGGCCTCTCCGGGCGGCTCCACCGCCTTGCGTACCTTCTGTACCCGGCGGTCGGAGTTCGTGAAGACGCCGTCCTTTTCAGCAAAGCAGGCGGCCGGGAGGATGACGTCGGCAAACCGGGCGGTCTCGTTGAGGAAGATGTCCTGGAGCACCACGAACTCGACGTTGTTCAGTCCTTCCTCGATGCGCTCGGTGTTCGGCTCACTGAGCACGATGTCCTCGCCCATGATGTAGAGCCCACGAATGTTGGTGCCCAGGTTCTTCATCATGACATTCAGGTTCATGCCGTCGTCCGGCGACAACTCCGCGCCCCAGGCCTTGGAGAAGTGGGCCTGGGCAGCCGGGTCGTTCACCCGCTGGTACCCCGGGTAGAAGACAGGGCTGGCACCGGCGTCGTTGGCGCCCTGCACGTTGTTCTGGCCCCGCAGGGGGTTCATGCCGGCGCTCTTCTTGCCCAGGTGGCCGGTCATCAGCACCAGGTTCGCCAGGCAGTAGACGTTGTCCGTGCCGTGGCTGTGCTCGGTGATGCCCAGGGTGTAGTAGACGCCGGCCTTCTTGGTGGTGGCGTAGAGCCTTGCTGCGGTCCGGATGTCGTCGGCCGGCACGCTCGTGACGGTCTCGGCCCACTCGGGTGTGCAGTCGGCCACCGCTTCGGCCACCGCCTCGAAATTCTCACAGTGCTGGGCGATGAACGCCTTGTCGTGCAGTTCCTCGGCGATGATCACCTGGGCCATGGCCGTGAGCAGGGCGACGTCGGTCCCCGGCTTGAGCTGCAGGTAGATGTCTGCAATGTCCGCCAGCCAGATCCGGCGAGGGTCCGCCACGATCAGCTTGGAGCCTGCTCGTGCGGCCCGTTTCATCTCCATCGCGATGATGGGGTGGGCCTCAGTCGTGTTGGAGCCGATGACGAACATCAACTCCGAGTCCCGGATCTCCGGGATGGAATTCGTCATCGCGCCCGCACCGAACATCGTCACCAGACCGGCGACCGTGGGGGCGTGTCAGGTGGCGGCGCACTGGTGGCAGTTGTTCGTCCCGAATGCAGCCCGGGAGAGCTTCTGCACCAGGTAGTTCTCCTCGCCGGTGCACCGCGACGAGGAGATGAAGCCCAGGCTGTCGGCCCCGTGTCGTTCCTTGACCCCCAGCAGGCCCTCTGCGACCGCTGCGATTGCGTCTTCCCAGGACGCCTCGTGAAGCTCGCCGTCAGCGTCGCGGATCAGGGGCTTCGTCAGGCGTTCCTCGTGGTGGATGAACTCGGTGGAGAACCGGCCCTTCACGCACAGGTTGCCGTCGTTCAGGGTCGTGCCGGGCTCGGGGCTGGTGACCCGCACGACCTTGCCGTCGTTGACATGCAGGTTGAGCTGGCAGCCGACGCCGCAGAAGTTGCAGGTGGTGGGGACCACCTCTTCCTGCCGGTGGTCCGAGCCGATGGCGGCCTTTTCGGTCATCGCGCCTGTCGGGCAGACGGCGATGCAGCCTCCGCAGAGCTCGCAAGTCGAGTCCATCAGCGAGCGCTGGTCCGCGGTGGCGATGGTCGTGGCCGCTCCTCGGCCGGCCAGGGTGATGGCGCTGACGGCTTCGACCTCGTCGCAGTAGCGCACGCACAGGTTGCACAACACGCAGGCTTCGGGGTCGAAGTGCACGTAGGGATTCTCGTCCTCCCGGTAGAGCCGGGGGGCGTCGATGGTGGGCAGTCGGGGACCGGTGCCGTGGGTCAATACGTGCTGGCGCAGCAGGTTTCCAGTGCCGCGTTCCTGGGGCAGGTCGTCGGCGTCCAGTTCGTGGTCCGACAGGTACATGCTCAGCAACAACTGGCGGTGGCGTTTGACCCGGTCGGACTCGGTGTGGACCACCATGCCGTCGCGAGCCGGGAAGGCGCAGCTCGGCTGCAGCCGACGTTCCCCGTCGATCTCGACCAGGCACATGCGGCAGGAGCCCATCGGGTCGACACGGTCGTCCTGGCAGAGGGTCGGAACTTCCAGGCCTTCCCGGCGGCAGACGTCGAGCAGGTGTTCTCCTGCCCGGACATCGACCTCTCGCCCGTTCAGCTTCAGCTTCACGAAAAGTCCTCCGGGAAGTGCTTCATGGCGGAAAGTACCGGCAGGCTGGCGACCATGCCCAGGCCGCAGATCGAGCCCTCTTCCATCTCCCAGTGTAGATCCTCCACGTACTCCAGGGAACCGGCGTCTCGATTCTTCTGGAAACGATCCAGGCTCTGGCGCTGGATTCGACAGCCGATGCGGCAGGGTGCGCACTGGCCGCAGGACTCGTCCTCGAAGAAGATCTGCTGGTTTCGGGCCGCCTCGTCCATGAGGACGGTGTCGTTCAGGACGACCACGCCGGCGGAACCGAGCATGGAGCCGACGGTCAGCAGGCCCTTGAAGTCCAGGGGCGTTTCCCGAAAGGACATCGGCAGGAAGCCGCTGCTGGCCCCCCCTGGCGAGAAGGCCTTGGGGGTGCCCACGTAGCCGCCCGCTGCTTCCACCAACTCATCCAGGGAGGCGCCCAGGGGGAGTTCATAGGTTCCGGGCCGCTGGACGTGGCCCGAGATGCAGTAGAGCTTGGAGCCGGGCTCGGTACGGCCCTGGTCGTGGAACCACTGGCCGCCTCGGAGCACGATCGAGGGCACACAGGCCAGGGTCTCCACGTTGTTCATCAACGTGGGCTTGCCCCAGAGGCCGTGCTGGGTCGGGTAGGGCGGCTTGAGCCGTGGCATGCCCCGACGTCCCTCGATGGCCTCGAGCAGGGCGGTCTCCTCGCCACAGATGTAGGCGCCGTGGCCCATCACGAAGCGCACCTGGAGATCACCCAGGTGGGGCCTGGCCTGGACCAGGGCGGTCTCGAGGCTTCTGCGCGGGGCCTTGAACTCTCCGCGCACGTAGATGTAGACGGTCCTGGCCCCGACGAACCAGGCCGCGATGGCCAGGCCCTCCAGCATGAGGTGGGCCCGTCGAAGCATGATCTCGCGGTCCTTGAAGGTCCCGGGTTCGCCTTCGTCCGCGTTCACCACGACGTAGTGGACGGGTTCGGTCTCCTGGCGGACGGCATCCCACTTGATCCAGGCGGGGAAGCCGGCACCGCCGCGGCCCTGGAGGCCCGAGGTCTTCAGCTCGGCGAAGAACCGGTCACGGCCCATCTCCCTTGCCCGTGCCAGGGCGGCGTAGTCGTCGTCGTCGGGGCCACCGAGATTGATCGGCAGCTCGGGGTCATCTCCCGTCACGGCGCCGGGTCGTGCGAACTGGTCGAGTTCGAGCTTCGCGTCCAGGGAAACCGGCGCCCGGTCACACTGGCCCAGGCAACTCACCAGGTCGTGTTCGACGCCCTCGGCCGTGAGCCTGGCGCTCAGGTCACGGGCTCCCGCCAGTTCGCAGCTCAAGCCCTGGCAGACACGGACCGTGTCGGGATTGCGCAGCAGGGTGTAGAAGGTCGCCACGCCGTAGACATCGGCTTCGGGGATTCCGGTCTCGGAGGCGACACGGGCCGAGACGCCCTCGGCAAGCCCACCGTGCTCCTCGAGCAGGTCCAGGACGTGGTCACGGCGGGCGTTCTTCTTTTCCATCTTCCCCAGTCTATTCCGGCCGGTCCTGAACGGCGGCAGGAACTGTACCGCGGGGACCCTCGTCATTTCTCCTTGCGGGTGGCCGCATCACGTGTGATTAAGTAAAATACTGACGCCCCTGTCATTATTATGTAGGAGGTTCCCATGATCGGCATTCCTGTTGGCATCGTCTACGCGGATCTGGCGGAGTGGGGCCTGCACAAGTGGCTGCTGCACAAGGCCCCTCAGAAGAACAAGGACCACTTCTTCAAGTTCCACTTCTACGAACACCACAAGGAGTCACGGGTCAACGCCTTTCAGGACCCGATGTACCGGGGAAATCCCTTCCAGTGGAATGCGGCAGGCAAGGAACTCGCTGCCCTGGCAGTGACGGTGGTGATCCACCTGCCCTTCACGCCCATCGCCCCCTTCTTCGTGGGCACCGTGGCCGCCAAGGCGGCGAACTACTACCGGGTGCACCGCAAGTCCCACCTGGATCCGGAGTGGGCTCGAGAGCACCTGCCCTGGCACTACGACCACCACATGGGGCCGGACCAGGAGTGCAACTGGGGGGTCACCCACGACTGGACGGACCGGCTTCTGGGCACCCGCAAGGAATGGGTCGGCACCGAGGGTGAGCTCAAGCAGCGGGGCAAGCTGGAGCGGCTGCGCGAGAAGCGCAAGGAGCTCAGGCAGGCAGCCTGAGCGAGCAGCGCTGGGGGCGTTAGAAGCCCAGCATGTCCACCCTGGCCGTCGAGGCTCGCGACCTTGGGCGTCGCTTCGGGCGTCGTTGGTCCCTGGCTCGCGTGGACCTGGCGGTGCCCGAAGGACGCCGGGTGCTGGTCGTGGGGGCGAATGGGTCGGGCAAGACCACGCTCCTGCGCACGATCGCGACTCTGTGGGCTCCCAGCCGGGGAAGCCTGCGTGTCCTGGGGTTGGACCCTGTCCGCGATCGCTTTCAGGTCCGCCAGGACCTTGCTCTTCTCAGCCACCAGCCCGGGCTCTACGAGGACCTGAGTGGCACGGAGAACCTGTCCCTGACCTTTCGCATGCTGGGCCGGCGGGACATGGAGGCGATTGGTGGCTTGTTGGAGACCGTCCACCTGGACGCACGACCGGATCCGGTCCGGACCTACTCGGCGGGGATGCGCAAGCGCCTGTCCTTTGCCCGGCTGCTGGCGCAACGCCCAAGGCTGGCTCTGATCGACGAGCCCTACGGACAGCTTGACCCGTCTGGTTTCGACCTGGTGGACGCCTTGCTTGACCGGTTGCATGCCGAGGGTGTGACCACACTCATGGCTTCCCACCTGGTGTCTCGTGCAGCGGAGCGTGCGGACGAAGCCCTGTTGCTGGAGCAGGGGCAGGTGCGCTGGCGCGGGGATGCCACCGAGGTCACCCGTGCCTGGACGGCC
>CAZMNK010000011.1:20778-32667 GCA_964567625.1 uncultured Enterobacterales bacterium
ATTGTGACCCGGTCGAGCCTGTCGATGGGAGCCCAGATCCTGGCGGTGCTTCGCAAGGACCTGCTGGTGGAGTGGCGAGGTCGCGCCCGGGCAATGGGCCTGGTCATCTACGCCGTCATCCTCTTGTTGCTGTTGTCCTTTGCCATCGGTCCGGACACACAGGCCCTTCGGGAGCACGCGGCCGGGTACATCTGGCTGACTGTGCTCACCGCCAGCACGCTGTTGTTGACCCAGAGCTTCACGAACGAGATCGAGGGCGGGGCCCTTGAGGCTCTCCTGTTGCTTCCCACCCACCCGGTGGCGCTCTACTACGGCAAGGCGCTGGCGAACCTGGGAATCCTGATGGTTCTTGCGGTGGCCACGGTCGGTTTCGGGATTGTTCTCTGCGACTTGCAGTTGGTGGGTTCACCGCTGCTGCTGGGACTGGCGCTGTTGCTCGGGTGTGGGGGGCTGGCGGCGCCGGGGACCCTGTATGCGGGCCTGACGGTGCGAACGGGGGCCCAGCAGTTGATGCTGCCGCTGCTGATGTTCCCACTGGTCGTGCCGTCGCTGCTGGCCGCGGTCAAGGCGACCGGGCTGTGCTTCGAAGCCGATGTGATGGACCAGATGGGTAGCTGGCTCGGGGTGCTCTGCGCCTTTAATGCCGTGTATTGGGCCCTCTGTGGGGTGCTTTTCATCAAGGTGGTCGACGAATGAAGAAGGACTTTCTGATCGTGGGGCTGGGGTTCGCCTTGTTGGGGGTGGCGCACGGCTTTGGACTCTTCGTGGCCCCGGCCGAGGCAATGATGGGTGAGGTGGGCCGCATTCTCTATGCCCACGTCCCGACGGCCTGGGTCGCCCTGCTGACGTTCTTTCTGGGCTTTGTGTGTGCCATTGGGGTTCTCTGGACCGGCCGGCTGGGCTGGGATGCGGCCATGGAAGGCTGTGTCGAGGTCGGGGTACTCCTGAATTTCATGTTGCTTGTCCAGGGCTCTCTGTGGGCGAAGCCCACCTGGGGGGTTTTCTGGACGTGGGATCCCCGGCTCACCAGCGCCCTCGTGATGTGCGTGTCCTTTGCGGCGGTCCTGGTGCTGCGGAGCCTGGTCCACCAGGTCGAACGCCGGATGACTCTTTCGGCGGTGGCCACCATCCTGTTCTTCGTGAATGTGCCCGTGGTCTACATGTCGGTGAAGTGGTGGAATTCCCTCCACCAGACCCAGTCCACGCCGGAGACGGTGGACGCGATGATGGTCCTGCCCCTGCGGCTTGCGGCCTTCGGCATGCTCTTCATTGCCATCGGCCTCTGCATGGCCCGGGGCCGACTGGCCCTGGCCAGGCTCCAGCGAGAGCAGGAGGCCTCGGATCTACCTCCGGAGCCTGTACCGCTCGTTCTGGATAAGGAGGACCAGCATGCTTGAAGGTACGATCGAGGGCGGCTGGGGCTACGTGATCACGGTCTATGGCTTCACCTGGTTCTGCCTGGTGGTCTACACCGCTCGGCTCGTGGTGCGTCTTCGTGAGGGCGGAGAAGCGTGACGGACTCCCTTCGCCGTCGCCTGCTCTTGTTGCCCGCCATTGGGGTCGCCCTTGGTGGCCTGGGGTACCTCGCCTACGGCAACATCGGGGAAAACCTGGTGTACTTCTGGGAGGCCCAGGATGTCGTCGAGGCTGGCCAGAAGGCCATCGGCTCCACCATTCGGTTGGGTGGGCTGGTGGCGGCGGGAAGTCTGGACTGGAGCCCCGAGACCCAGGAGCTCTCCTTTACGGTGACCGACTCCACCGGTGACTACACGGTACCGGTACACGCCCGCGCGGCCCCGCCCCAGATGTTCCGGGAGGGCATCGGGGTGGTGGTGGAAGGCACCATGACCACTGGGGGGACTTTTGAGACCGACCGGGTGATGGTGAAGCACTCGAATGAATACAAGGCGCCGGTGGAAGGCGTGGACTCCAAGGAGCTCTACAAGACCTTGAAAGAGGAGGAGTTTTGAGCCTCAGCCTTCTCGGGCGCGGCCTGGTTCTGCTGGCCCTGGCTTCCTGTGCCATCGGGGCGGTCCTGGGCATCACGGCCGGTGTGCGGCGCTCGTCCTCTGGTGGGCGCCAGACCCGTTGGCTGGCCTGGGTCTTCATGGCCGCCACCATGGGGGCTGTGGGGCTGATGGAATACGCCCTCCTGACCCACGACTTCAGCGTTGGCTACGTGGCCCAGGTCGGGTCCCGGTCGACCCCGACCCACATCACCATCGTGTCCCTGTGGAGTTCATTGGAGGGCTCGATCCTCTTCTGGGCGGCGGTACTCGGGCTCTTCACCGGGGTGTTCGCCTGGACGACGCGAGACCGGTACCCGGAACACACGAACTACGCGCTGGGGACCCTGCTGGGCGTGGGGGTGTTCTTCACCTTCCTGGTGTCCGGAGTGGCCGATCCCTTCCTGCCGGTCTCACCCGTGCCCGCAGATGGACCGGGCCCCAACCCGCTGCTGCAGAACCACGCGCTGATGATCCTCCATCCACCGAGCCTGTACCTGGGCTTTGTGGGCATGTCGGTGCCCTTTGCCATGTGTGTCGCGGCCCTGTTGGCCGGTCGCTGTGATGCGGCCTGGCTCAAGCACCTCCGGCGCTGGGCGTTGTTGGCCTGGTCCTGGCTCAGTCTGGGCATCCTGCTCGGTGGCTGGTGGAGCTACGAGGTGTTGGGCTGGGGAGGCTACTGGGCCTGGGACCCGGTGGAGAACGCCAGCTTCCTGCCATGGCTGGTGACCACGGCCTTTCTGCACTCGGCCCTGGTGGCGGAACGAAAGCAACAACTGCTCAGCTGGACCCTGGTCCTGGGTATCGCCAGCTTCCTGTTGACCATCCTGGGCACCTTCATGACCCGTTCCGGGGTCTTCAACTCCGTTCACAGTTTCACCCAGTCGAGCATTGGCCCCGTCTTCCTGGGATTTCTGGGGTTGACCCTTGTCGGTAGCGTGGTCCTGTTGGCGGCCCGGGTGAACCAGGTGTCCGCTGATGCCAGGCCCATCGACGACCTGGTCACCAAGCAGGGTTCCCTGTTGCTGAACAACCTCCTGCTCGTGGGCATCACCTTCACGGTGCTGGTGGGCGTGCTCTACCCGCTGATCGTCGAGGCGGTGAATGGGGAGCGGATCAGCGTTGGGCAGCCGTACTTCAACACCATGACCTTGCCCCTCTGGGTCACGATGCTCTTCCTGATGGGTGTCGGACCGGCCTTTCCCTGGGGACGGCCGACCCTGGAACAGGTTCGCCGCAGGTTGATGGTCCCTGGGGCTGCGGCCCTGGTGGCGTCTGTGGTGGCCCTGGTGATGGGCTGGGACAACGGTTGGGCCCTGGCCACACTGGCCTGTGCCACCTTTGCCGGGGTGGTGAGCCTGGAGGAGATTCTCGCCCCGGGACGGGCGCGAGCGGAGGCCACGGACGAGGGGTTGCTCCAGGCCACAGTGACCGCAAATCGCAAGGCTCGGCGACGGTTTTCCGGCCATGTGGTGCACCTGGGCATCGTCATCAGCGCCGTCGCCATTGCGGCCAGCAATGCCTACCGGGCAGAGGAGACCTTTACGATTCCTGTGGGCGAGACCGCGGTCTTCGAGGGCTACGGGTTGACCTACATGGGCCCTCGAACCATCGATGAGTCCCACCGTCGAGCGGAGATCGCAGACTTCCAGCTCGTGAGGGGAGACAAGGTCATCGCTGAACTGTCCCCGCGGGTGAACCACTACAAGGAGACGGGTCAACCGATCCCGACGCCTGCGGTCCAGAGCAACCTGGTGGAGGACGTCTACCTCTCGTTGATCCGGGTGGATGAGGATGCGGGAACGGCTTCGATCCAGGTCATCAAGCAGCCCCTGGTCTGGTGGCTGTGGTTTGGAGGATTGATGGTCTTTGGAGGGGGAATCCTGGCGGTCTGGCCCCAGCGAAAGTCGTCTTCTCTTGTCGTGGATGCAAAGGCTGCCAAGTGAGCACTTCGGTTGAGGAGTCTCCGGCGGAGGGCATGAACTGGCAAGTGTTGGGCTTTGGCCTGGCGATGATCGGGGCCCTCGTCTTCATTCTCTCCAGCGGCTTTGGCAAGGACCCCCACGCCCTGCCGTCCGTGCTGGAGGGCCGCCCTGCGCCGGCCTTTGAGTTGTTGGACCTGGCGGGTGAGCCGGTGGCCCTGGAGGACTTGAAGGGCAAGCCGTTGGTGTTGAACTTCTGGGCTTCCTGGTGTGGTCCCTGTGCCTATGAGCACCCGGTCCTGCTGGAGGGAGCCCGTGCCTACCCGGAGGCGGTCTTCCTGGGGGTGGTCTACGGGGACACGGTCGAAGCGGCCCAGACCTTTTTGAAGAACCGGGGCAGTGGCTACCCGAATCTCCAGGATCCGGAGCAGCGCACGGCGATCAACTACGGGGTTGCGGGGGTACCGGAGACCTTTTTCATTGGCCGGGATGGGCTCGTGGTCCACAAGGTCACGGGGCCGGTGGATCGGCCCTCACTGGTCGCTGCGATGGAGCGGATCCGATGACGGGGCTGTGGTTGGCCTGGTCCCTGTCTGTGGCTGTCATGGCTTCGGAGACCGCTGTCGAACCCATCGAGGTGGCGGTCGAGGCCCCCGACGGCATCGTGGGGCTTCCGGGTGAGCCCGTCACCGAACCCGAGACACTCAAGGCCCGGACCCGGATTGTTGGTCTCCAGATTCGCTGCCCGGTCTGTCAGGGACTGAGCGTGGCCGACAGCAGTTCCGATGCGGCAGTGGCCATGTCCAATCGCGTCCGGGAACTGGTCGCGGCCGGGTACACAGACACCCAGATCCTGGACTATTTCGCTGATCGTTACGGCGAGTTCATCCTGCTGGCGCCCCCCAAGGAGGGCCTGCACTGGCTTCTCTGGGCGGGCCCGTTGGTGGCGGTGACCGGCGGCCTGGTCTGGCTCCTGGCTCGAACCCGCCGAACGGGGAGCAGTTCCCCGGCGGCCGCTGTCGCCATCGAGGAGTCCAGCGCCGACGAGGATTCGTACCGAGCCCGCATCCTGGCGGAGCTCAAGGACTGAGGTGGTGGAAGCCATGGACTGGAACACCTGGGGTCCCCCCATCGTGGTACTGCTGCTCGGGCTCGTTGTGGGGCTGGCAATGGCCCTGCGGGTCCAGATCGGCAGCGATTCCAGGCCCGTCGAGGCCCGGGCGGCGCTGACTGCTCGAAAGGAGTCCCTGCTCGAACAGCTGCGCGAGCATGATGGGGACAAGAAGAAGATGGACCCGGAGGCCTGGCAGGAGCGGCGAGAGGCCCTGTTGTCCGAGGCGGCCGAGGTGTTGCGTCAGTTCGAGGAGGGGCCGGCGGACCTGGCCTTCGAGACCCCGACGCCCACTGGCCGCCGGGTCAAGATGGGATGGATGGCCGGCCTGGTGGCCTTCTTCGTCCTGGCTGCGGGGCTCGTGTCCCAGTTCGCATCGGAGCGCCCGGATGATGACATGGGTGGGGGTGACGACGTGCTGGGCCAGTTCGCAGTACAGGTGGAGGAAGCCCGGGCGGTGCTGGCGGAGAACCCGGATGACCTGGCGGCGCTGAACATCCTGGCCCACGTGGCCGTGGAGCAGAAGTCCATGCAAGAGGCCATGGAGCTTATGGACCGGGCTCGGGCCCTGGCTCCGAATGACCCGGAGGTCCGGGTTCATATGAATGCCTTGCGGCTTCTTGTGGGTATGGGGAACAAGGCGCAGGAGTCCCTGGAACAGGTCCTGGAGGAGCATCCGGACATGTCCGAAGCCATGCGTTGGATGTCCTATGCCCGGTTCAATCAAGGGGATCTGGACGGGGCCATTTCGTGGTTGGAGCGCGCTTCACAGACGGGAAGCGACCTGGACCAATTTGTGGCCCGGATGTGGCTGTTGGAGTTGCGAACGGCCCAGGCCCAGACCGCCTCGTCAGGACCGAGCTCGGCTGCAGCGGGAAGTCAGGAGGCGGAAGTCCAGCCTGCAGGCCCCCCCTCTGTCCAGGGAATGGTCCAGGTGGATGCTGGCCAGGCGCCCACGGCAGGAGGCACCCTGTTCGTGCTGGCCCGGGCATCCGAGTCCGAACGAGGCCCCCCCCTGGCGGCGGTCAAGCTCGGTTCCGTGGCATTGCCGGCGGCCTTCGGTCTGGGGAGCGGGGACCTGATTCGTGGCGGTGCCTGGCCTGACCAGGTCTGGCTCAAGGCCAAGTGGTCGGCCAGCGGTGATCCGATGACCACCCGGCCAGGCGACCTGGTCAGTGCGATGGTTGGCCCGATCTCGACCGGGGCCGAAGGGGTGAGCCTTGTCCTGGTGCCCTTTACCGAGTGAAGAGGACCGGGAGAACCGAACAGGGGGGCACTACGGGGTCCTGTATTTCTCGTCGGGCTCTGGAAACCAGGTCCGGCCCAACAGGTACCAGGACTGCTGGACGACCTGCTGGGTGAGCGTCTGTTGCGGCATGGTGTAGGTCTGGACCTGTACGAGAGCCACGGCTTCTCGCCTCCAGCCCCGTTCGTGATCCTCCATCTCCGGACCCAATTCGATGCGAAGGATGTTCGCTGCCCGGTACTGGGCGGCGCCACCTTCTCCCATGTCTGTGAGCCAGGCCACCCGGACAGCAGCATCCTGGTAGTAGCCAGCCGCACTGCTGATGTCGGACCAGCGCAAGGCTTCCCAGTAGGCCTCCGCGTTTTCCATCAGCGCGCTGCGCATGCGCTTCTCCTCACGGTAGTCCATGCGCGCCTGGAACATCGCGCATCCGTTCCCGAGGATCAGCAGTGACAGCAAGGCGTAACGCACGATGGTCTCTTATCCCGAGACCCTCGGCGCGCTATCATCCCGTGCCCGGTTTGAGGTGTGGATGCCGGTCCTGTGTTGGATCTGGATGGTATGGGGCCTTGCCCAGGCCCAGGAGGTCAATCTCCGCAACGCCAACCTGTACCTGGAGCATGCCGATGTGCGGGTACAGCGAGCAGGCGTCCCCCTGGAGATTCTGAGGGTCTACAACTCCCGTTCCAACGTCAATGGGCGTTTTGGCTATGGCTGGACCACGAACCTGGACATCGTGGCCTTTCCAGCGCCGGATGGATCCATTCTGGTGTCGGACTCCGATGGGTTCATCCTGCGCTTCACGCTGGGTGGGGAGCCCCGGGAACGGGTGATGAACCGCTACGTGAACATGCTGGTCAGCGTTCGGCGGGACCAGGATCTCCGGGCGGGCACTGCTCGGAGCAGCAGCTACTACGAAGAATTGCGCCAGGAGTTGCTCACCGATCCGGGCCGTCGGGAGGCGATGGGCCAGGTACTGCAGACCAGTCGGGTCATCCCCAAGCCGGGGGACTACGTCAGCTACGATCGAGGCACAGAGAAGCTTTCGCTTCGCGCGGATGGCTCGATGGTGCGGACGCGAGCCGATGGCACCCGCTACGAATTCGACTCGGAGGGCAAGCTGGTGCTCTTCGGGGATGTGGAACGCCGGGGCATGCGCCTGGAATATGACCGCGAGGACCGCCTGATACGGGTCACGCACACCGAAGGGGGGTCGGTCACCTTGACCTGGGGGTCTGGCGGCCTGGTCCGCGAGTTGTTGGACAGCGAAGGCCGCCGGGTTCGGTACCAGTACGACGAGGCCCGGAACCTGGTTCAGGTCTTGGGTCCCGACCAACGCAAGCTGGCCTATTCCTTCGACGACGAGCACAACCTCACCGCATCACGTCTGGCAGATGGTTCGGGGTTCCAGGTCAAGTACGACAAGGCCCGGGACTGGGTGATCGCCCTCAAGGAAGGCGACGAGGTCATCCGCTACGACTGGGATCTGTTGGACTACAACCGCTACGCCGTCACCGTGACGGACACCAAGGGCAGCAAGACGCGGCACGAGTACGACGATGAAGCCCACCGTGAGTTGACCATCGAGGATGGTGGGGAGAGGACGGAGACCCTGCTTTCGCCGTGCTGTGCCAAGCCGCTGGAGGTGCGGTACTCCGATGGGGGGGTGACCCGCTACGACTACGACCGAAACGCTCGCCTGGTGGGCATCGAGCACCCCGATGGTCGCAAGGTGCGGTTCGCATACCACCCGGAGTGGTCCAAGATCATCCAGGCCCTGTACTCGGACGGGCGGCGATACCTCTACAAGTACGATGCTGCGGGAAACCTCATCCAGGCGGTGGATGTGTCCGGTCGCCAACTGGACCTGCGCTATGGGCGCAATGGAAAGGTGGCGGAAATCCGGGACAAGGCCGGCAATGTCTACAATTTCCGGTACGACCCTTCCGGCCGCCCCGTGCAGATCGCCAAGGGCACCCAGGGAGCTCTCGCCATTCGCTACGGGCCGATGGGGGAAATCGCGGGCACCGAGATTGTGGAAGGGAATGCGGGAAGAGTGTCCTTCTATTCGGAGTTGCGGGAGGTCCTGGCCATGCTGGAGCCGGCGACCGGCCAGGTCCAGTGATTCGCCTGGCAGCCATGGCCTGCCTGGTGTGGAGTGCAGGCTGTGCCTACCGGGCCACCGTGACCACCGAGCCCGCCGGTGCAGTGGTGTTCATCGATGACCAGGATGTGGGAATGGCGCCTGTCCCCATCACGATCCGGAGGTTCTTTCAGGCCCACAGCATTCGGGTTGAGCTCCCCGGCTATCGCCCCTATGAGATCGAACTGACGACCGAGGCCCGATTGCTGCCGCGGCTGCGCTTTGGGGTGACCCACCCGCTGGTGATGATGGGCAAGAGGCCGCCGCCGCTCCGGACCTTGATGCTGATTCCTGAGCACGGGCCGGCGGGGACCTGGACCCCTGAAGACGTCGAGCGCTGAGAGGAGCGAGGACGAAAGAGGCCCGTTCACGCCTTCAGAAGCGCCTCGTAGATCCGCGTGTCCCCCAGGAGTTCCGGGTGCCACTGGACACCCACGCAAAACCGGTGACCGGGGAGTTCCAGCGCCTCGATGACGCCGTCGGATGCACGGGCGGACACGGCAAATGGCCCGGGATCCAGGACGGCCTGGTGGTGGGTGCTGTTGACCTGGATGTGTTCGGTCAGCCAGGTGCGCAGCTTCCCTTCATTTCGGACCGGGTGCCAGGGGTCCGCCGGGTCCGTGGGCTGCTCGTGTTCCAGGGCCTCTGGCAACTCGGTTCCAATGTCCTGGATCAGGGTGCCACCAGCCGCCACCGCCAGTGCCTGAAGGCCCCCGCAGATGCCCAGGACTGGAATGTCCTCGGCCAGGCAGTGCCGGGCCAGTGCGAGCTCGGTGTGTGTGCGGTCCTCAGTGGGGTCGTCCATCCGTCCTCGCACGGACTGCCCATAGTGACGGGGGTGGATGTCGAAGGCCCCGCCAGTGATCACGACGGCGTCGAACAGGTCCAGGAGGCGATCGGTGACAGGAGTATGGAGGGGCAGCACGAGGGGGATCCCTCCTGCGGCCAGAATGGCGTCGGAGTAGGCGGTCACCAGCTTCAGCGCGGGTCGAACCGGGCGGATTCGAGGTCCCCCTGCCGGAGGTCCTCCGGGGGATTGGCCCGCAGTGACCAGGACACGCATGGGGTGAGCCTACTCTGGCGGTAGCGCCACGGTCCATCTGGCCAGGCAGGCGGTCAGGACGGCATGCGAGCGCCGGCCAGGGCCAGCAGATCGTGGGGAAAGAGAGCCCTGCCGTTAGGATTGTGCGGTCCCGGAGTCCTAGACATGGGCGGCATCGGCGTCATCACCAACCCCAGGTCCCGGCGTAATCGGCGCAATCCGGCCCTGGCTCGCCAACTTGCCTACGTGCTTGGCGAGCAGGGGCAGTTGGCGGCGCCCAATGACTTTGATGCGCTCTACCGGGTGGCGGAACACTTCAAGGAGCGCCAGATCGACATCCTGGCTGTCAATGGGGGCGATGGGACGACTCATGTGGCCCTGACCGCCTTCTTGAAGGTCTACGGCGAGGAGGCCTTGCCGCGCATTGCCTTGCTGCGTGGTGGCACCATGAACACCATGGCCACCGGTATGGGGATTCGCGGTCGACCCGACCAGCTCCTGGGACAGCTTGTCCAGGCCTACCACTCCGGAGAGCCCCTCCGAACCCTGGAGCGCAACTGCCTGCTGGTGGGTGACCAGGTGGGGTTTCTGTTTGGAAACGGCATGCTGTCCAATTTCCTCGAGCTGTACTACGACGGCAGTGAGCCCAGCCCGCTGAAGGCGGCTCGACTGCTGGGCCAGGCGGTGCTCTCCACACTGGTCAGTGGCCCCCTCTCCAGGCGCCTTCGGCGCAGGGTCGACGTCCAGGTGACGGTGGATGGCAAGATCTGGCAGAACCGGGACTGGCTGACCATCGGGATCGGGACGGTCGACAACATCGGCCTGCAGTTCCGACCCTATCCCCGGGTGGTTGGAACCCCGGGCCACATGGAGGTGCTCGGGGTCGAGGCCTCTCTGGGAGAGCTTGCCCGGGCGCTCCCTGGGATTCGAATGGGCAGGCCGCTGACCCACGCCAAGTTCCCCAACACCCTGGCCAAGAGCGTGGTGATCGAGTCCGACCATCCTCAGACCTACATGGTGGATGGAGACTTTCACCGAGCCGGTCAGCGCCTGGAGATCCGCGTCGGACCCCGAATCCTGTTTACCTGGGCGTAAAGGGCTTTTCGGTCAACCTTCTCGAAAATGATCCGAGAGGGGTCATGAAGCCTGGCTCTGGATCCGTATCCGGTGGTGTGCCCCCTGTGGGCACCCTGGAGAGGACCCATGAGCATTCGCATTATCCAGCTTGAGCGACGCGAGGACGCGGAAGCTCTGGCCAAGTGCGTTTATGCCACCTATGGGCTGACCTATCACCGGTCCTACCTCTACGATCCGGACCGCACGCTTGCCCTGAATGTCGAGGGTCACCTGTCGTCCTTCCTGGCCATGGACGGTGAGCGCTGCGTCGGTCACATGGCGCTGATTCGTCCCTACTACGAGTACTCGGAGGCCGGAACCCCGGTCGCTGGCGAACGTGTTCGCGAGGCGGGGCTTTCCATGGTGCGCCCGGACTACCGGGATCGCGGTATCCAGGCCCAGCTCAACGATCACGCCACCAAGGCTGCACAGGCGGAAGACTTTGAAGGACTCATCATCCGCTGTGTCACCCACCACACGAAGGCCCAGCGCTCCTGCATGGCCCGGGGTGGGCTGCCCACCTCGATGTTCCTGGGCGGCGTTCCCTCCTGGGTCCGCTATAGCGATGAGCACGACCAGCGCCTGCCGATCTCCACTCTCGGCTTCTACGTTTCCCTGTCCAAGGGCAAGAAGACGGATGTCTACCTCCCCCGCATTGACCGGGATCTCTACCAGGAGATCTACGAGCGGTTGGGCGAGCCCCGGAACTTCCGCGACGCTGAAGAAGCCCCGGACATGGGCTTCCCGACGGAACTCAAGGTGCACTTCGACCCCCGCAAGCAGCAGGGAAGGATCCATGTGCTCCGAGCGGGACCGGATGTGGAAGAGCGGGTCAGGGATTGCTTCAACTGGCTGATGGCTGGCCACGTGCGTCATGTGACGTTGTTGGCCCCCATGGATTCTCCCCATACGGCCCAGGCGATCGCCGCCTGGAAGGCCTATGGCTTCATCTTTGGCGGAATCCTGCCGGCGATGGGAACTGGCGACCTGGTGGTGATGCAGGGAATTCGTCTCTCTCGCATCGATCCGGACGCCATTCGGGTGGCCGATCCGCTGGGCACCTCGATCCGAGAGCGTTGCATCGACGACTGGTACCGGGTCAAGGACATGGCCGTCCCGGAAATGGAAGAAGAGCCGGAAATCGTCTACCCCAGCGCGATGCTCTAAAAAAAGAAACGGAAAGTCTCAAGTCAGATTTGGCTTGTACCGAATAGGGCTCATCTGAGAAGATATAAAGAGTTCTGGCGATTTTCTTCAGAAGAACTTCTGAATGGTTTTGTGGCGGAGATGGAGAAATCCATCC
>CAZMNK010000011.1:32767-39955 GCA_964567625.1 uncultured Enterobacterales bacterium
CCAATTCCTCGGGTTGGGGTCCCGGTCGAAAGGCCGGGACCCCGTTTCCCTCTTCAGAAGAACTTCCGAATGGTTTTGTGGCGGAGATGGAGAAATCCATCCCCAATTCCTCGGGTTGGGGTCCCGGTCGAAAGGCCGGGACCCCGTTTCCCTCTTCGGGATCCAGGCACCCTCGTTCAGGCTCTCTGGTCCCCCTTCTTATGGGGGCCGTGCGTCCTCTACAGGCTCGACCGACCCTCTTTTTGGTCCTTGTTGAGAAGAAAGTCTCAAGTGGCAATTGGTCTGTACCGAATAGGGCACATCTGAGCAGACTTGAGAGAGTTCTGGCGATTCTCAGAAAAGATTTCTGAACGGTTTTGTGGCGGAGATGGAGAAATCCATCCCCAATTCCTCGGGTTGGGGGCCCGGTCGAAAGGCCGGGCCCCCGTTTCCCTCTTCGGGATCCGACACCACAGACCTTCTCCAGCTCTCTGGCAACTCGCGCATTGCAGCCTGTGCCAGGCCCTGACCCGCGGGTTCTCCTGGAGGGCTCCTTTGAACGCGCCTGTGCTGGTGACTCAGGACAACCCGTGCTTGTCGATCGGAAGCGTTCGCACCCGGATTCCGCAGGCCTTGTAGATCGCGTTCGTCACCGCAGGGACCGCTCCACCCACCGCGTACTCGGCCACGCCGCCGGGGTTCTCCTGGCTGTCGATGATGACGACCTCGACATCTGGCGCGGCCGCCATTCTCAACAGCGGGTAGCCATCGAAATTGGATTGCTCTACCTTGCCGCCTTCGATCGTGATCTCGCCGTAGAGGCCGGTGGAGAGGCTGTAGATCACGCAGCCTTCCATCTGGGACTTCACGATGTCCGGGTTGACGATCGTGCCGCAGTCCACGGCGACCCAGACCTTGTGCAGGGTGATCGCATTGTCCGCATCCACCGAGACTTCGGCCACCTGGGCGATGAAGGTCTCCGTGCCCACCTGGAGCACTGAACACCCATGGGCAGCGCCATCATTTGTGGGGTTGTCCCAGTCTGCGGCCTCCAGCACGGCCTCGAGGGCGGCGAGCATTCGGGGGTTGTGGGCCAGGTTCTGCAGGCGGAGTTGCGAGGGCTCGATGTCAGCCTGTTCTGCGAGCTCATCCATGAAGCTCTCGATCATGAAGTTGTACTTGCAGAACCCAGGACTCCGGAAGAAGCCGAGGGGAATGCCGAAGTCGCCTCCGGTGGCGCCGATGTTCTCGTTTGAACAGCCATAGGGCACCTCGTCAAAGCCCCACGTACTCCCGCTGCCCCAGAGGGAGGCTGCCGTGGTCTTGCCGATCCAGGCGATCAGGTCGCCGTCGGCATTCAACCCGGCGGTGATCCGTCCCACTGCTGGTGGCCGGTAGTAGTCGTGTTGGATGTCTTCGCCACGACTCCAGATGACCTTCACCGGCCGCCCGATCGCCGCGGCGATCATGACCGTCTGGGTGGCGTAGTCCGTCTCGGCCTTGCGACCGAAGCCACCGCCCACGGCCGTGTTGTGAATGGTGCACTGGGACTTGTCGAAGCCGGTCACCTGGCTCGCTGCCGACTGGACGCCTGAGGGGTATTGGGTCGAGATCCAGATCTCGCAACCCTCCCGGGCCACGTGGGCGGTCGCCGCCGGCGGCTCCATTGTCGTGTGGGCCAGCAACGGGACCTCGTAGTCGCCCTCGTGGGTCACCGCGGCGCCGGCCATGGCCATGTCTGGGTTGCCCTTGTCGTTGCCGAAGCTGCCGGGCACATTGAGATCCGCCCAGAAGGTCTCGGAGAGGGACGCGCTGGTGAGGACATCCATTACCGGGTCCGTGGTCCACTCGATCGCCAGGGCATCGGCGACGGTCTGGGCGATCCACAGGCTCTCCGCCACCACAGCGACGCCGTTGAGGATGGGCACGATGGCCATGGCGTCGGTGCCATCGACAGACAAGGACGAGAAGTTCGCCACCTCGCTGCCGAACACCGGGGACTGGCGAACGGCCGCATAGACCATGTCCGGGACGACCACGTCGGTGCCATAGATCTGCGTGCCCGTCACGTGGTCGCGGATGTCGACCCGTTCCAGGGGTTGGCCCACGATGGTGTGATCCGCAGGATCCTTGAGTTGGACCGTGTTGGGCGCCGGGATCTCGGCGGCCTCTTCCGCCAGCTCGGCATAGCTGAGCTCGCCGTGATCGGGGTGGGAGACGACACCGGCCAGAGTGCTGCACTCAGAGGCATCCACACCCCAACGGGCTGCGGCAGCGCTCACGATCATCTGTCTTGCTGCTGCGCCGGCCTCTCGCAGGGGATCGTAGATCGCCATGAGCGACAACGACCCCCAGGTACCGCCACCCCGACCTGTTGTGTAGGGCTCCAATTCTGGCTCGAAACGGTAGGTGACCGATCCCCAGTCGACTTCGAGTTCCTCGGCCACGAGCTGGCAGGCCGCCGTGGCGATTCCCTGGCCCATCTCGGCCTTGGAGGTGACGATGGTGACCGTGCCATCCGTCGCGATGTTGACCCAGACCCCGATGTTGTGGCCTTCCAGTTCAGTCGTGCTGTCGCCGGTGTCGCAGTCCTCCTCGCCGGTGTCCGCTGTGGCGGTTTCCGTGATGCCACCGGTGGTGCCGGTGTCGTTGCTACTTCCCGTGCAGCCGACGGTCAGGCCGCCGAATCCAACCAGGAAACCGCGCACCACGGCCCGGCGGGTGATCTCGTCGGCCAGGTTCTCGATGGTGTCCAACCCACGGAGGGGTGGAAAGACGCGGGTCTTGAGGTCCTCAAGGGACTGGTGCCGTCTGTCGTGGCGGGGATCGTGGGACATCACTTGTTCCCCTTGTGATCTTCTGCGGCCCTGTGGATGGCCCGGCGGATGCGGGGGTAGGTGCCACAGCGGCAGTAGTTCTTCATGCCCTGGTCGATGTCCTCGTCGGACGGGGAGGGATTGTCGGAGAGCAGCGCATAGGCCGAGCAGACCTGGCCGGGCTGGCAGTAGCCACACTGGCTGGATCCCTCTGCCACCCAGGCATCCTGGATCGTGCGACCCAGCCCATCATCCAGGTCCTCGATGGTCCGAATGTGGGTGTCGGCGCAGGCGCTGAGCTTGTAGAGACAGGACTGGAGCGCGGTGCCGTCTCGCAAGACCGTGCAGCTTCGGCATTGCCCGATGCCGCATCCGTACTTGGTGCCGGTCAGGTTCAGGTCTTCCCGAAGTACCCAAAGCAGGGGCTTGTCCGGGTTCCCATCCAGGGAGTAGGTGCACCCGTTGATCTTCAGCGTGGTGGCCATCACGTGCTCCATTTCGCGAGGAGGCAAGATAGCATGCAGGCTCGCTAATCGGTGGCAGGATTGGCTTCCCTGGATGGATTGCTAGGCCTTGCGGACCTCGTGGATCTCGTCGCCACACAGCAACTGGTCGCCCGGCTGAAGGACAAAGGCCTCTCCGCTCTCTGGGGCCGTCTGGAACTTCATGCCTTGCCGCGACACAAAGAAGGGCTCGAAGGTCCCATCGGACCGCTGGTAGGTGTCCAGGTAGTCGGTGATGGTGACCTGGCTGTCGGCCCAGGTGAGGGACAGGAGGACGTTGCCGAGCTTGAGGGATCGGGACACCTGCATCGGCAGGCCCCTGACGAACAGGGCGGCAGTCAGCGGTTCATTCAGGTCGATCTTCAGCAATTGGGCCCGAGGGTCGGGCAGGCCTGGTTGGGGCTCGACCGTCAGGCGGACCGCGAAGTCCTCCTCGCCGTCGATGTCCCTGCGCACGATCTCGATCGTGGCCCCTTCCAGGTCCTCTGTGTGCTCAACCTCGGCCTTGTCGACGAGGAGTCGGGCATCGCTGGGTACCAGGAGGCTGGCCTGGCCTCGACGCGCACGGATCTTCAGCGCCAGGTAATCCCGTCGCACAAAGACCTGGTCCGGCACGGACCGGGCTTCCGGAATGATGACAGGCGAGCCCAGGTGGTTGGTGATGCTGACGGTTCCCTGCACCATCCAGCCCAGCTGGACCAGGCGCCCGGGGCGTCCCAGTTCGACCTGCCAGGTGGTCTCGTCCACAAAGACCACTGGCGGGCCATCATCGGACTGGGTTGACCCGCTATCGCCGGCGTTCATGGAGCCCTGGTCGCCGAGAATGGAGTCATAGCGCTCGATGGACAGCGCTGGAGGTGGGGGGGCTGGGCCGCCCTCACCGAGCCCGTGGGCGACCGGGAGGTCCGTGGGTGCAGAGCTGATGACGGGATCGGGAATCGAGACAGCTTCCTCCTCGCGCACGGCCTGCCTGGAGGTGGGGCCGCTTACCTCGTCCACCGCCTGGGCCAGGTCTGTGGGACTGAGGAGACCGGGAGGCTTTGGAGTCTCATCCTGGGAGAATTGCACCTCGAAGAGGCAGTTTCCGACCAGCACCTCGTCCCCGGACTTCAGGGGAGAGGAGCGAGGCCCTTTGCCCTTCTGGGTGGGGTGCAGGACCGTGATGTCCTTGCCCTGGCGGACAAAGGTGTAGCAGTGGCGTGCCAGGCTCCGGAGCGTGGGGGTTTCCTTCAGGTCGAGCTCGGCGTGTTCCGAGGCCACCATGATCGAGTCGGTGTAGAAATTCTCCTTGGGGATGTCACCGGACCGGCTGCTCACATTGGGGCCCTCTGAGCTGGCCAACCACTGGATGTTGTCGTTGACAGGTTCATCCGGCAGGTGGACCCGACAGCGAGGGTCTCGTCCGATGCGGTAGGTGCCCCCAAAAAGCAGGTGTGTGCTGCTCGAGGAACGGATGATCTCTCCCAGGTAGGGCCACCCCTTGGTCTCGACGTGGGTCAGGTCCCGGTAGACTATTTCCTGGTCGCCGAAGCGCAGGTGGGTGGACCCGGACATCGGCAGGTTCTGACCAAGCGGTGGGTTCTCCCCATCCACCAGGACACCATTGCCTTCCACCACCAGGCTGACCTTGTTGCGGCGGACCTGGAATGTGGCGGCGACCTCGGCCATGGAGGTGCCGATCTGGCCGCCGGGGCCCACGTAGACGTCGTAGCCTTCCATGAAGCGGTTGAAGTGCACCCGCTGAAGCAGGGCTCCACGCTCCTTGAGGGTCAGCAGGCGGTCGTTGTTGACCACCTCCGGGACGATGGTGTGGTGCCCTTCCAGAGTGGCCAGGTCCGGGGGAATCGAGCCCTTGTTGCCCGGGAGGGTGGTGGGGCGTTGGGGCGTGGCCTGGGTCGGCCTGGCCAGGGCGATGTCCTTGGCGGGGCTCGACTTCTTCGGGGCCCGGCTGTCGGAGGTCGTGCCCTCCAGCACCGCCAGCACCATGTAGGCGATGACCCTGCCGGACCGGCTGGACAACGTCAGCACTGCAGGTCGGCCAGGCTGCTCGTCACAGGTGACCTCGTAGTCGTCCTGCAGTTCTGGATTGATGACGTGGACGAAGCTGCCGTCCTGGTATTGCTGGAGCCGGTAGAGGGCGGGCTCATTCAGGGCCGGATCGCTGAAGTTGTCCAGCCAGTGGTTGCCCAGGGTAAAGAGCAGTTGGTCCGAGTAGAGAGACCCGATCTCGCGATAGTCCGGCCACTTTCCGGGCAGGTTCAACCACACCGAGATGACCGGTCTGGATCGCTTCACGGGTGCGGTGTAGAGGTTTGGCAGCAGGGCAGTCACGTACTCGCCGTCGACCAGTCCCAGGCTGGTGCCTCCCATCTCCGGGCCGCCGTCCACGACGAAACGGAACCGAGCAGGGCGATCGGCAAAGGGCAGTTGCAGCCGCTCCTTCTGACAGAAGGCCCGGAAGGAATTCTCCAGGACCCGGGCTGCTTCATCTTCCCAGGGCTCCTGGACCCGATCAAAAGACCGTGCGTGGTCCTCCCTGTTCAGGATGAGCAACAGGTCGGTAAAGCCCACCAGGCCAGCCCCGCGTTCTGCCAGCAGGTGTGCCCGCAGGCCGCAGCGCCGACGATTCGGCGAGCGTGTGGTCCACAGCAGGTTGGGATTGGCGATGACATCCCCGGTGGTCCGACTCAAGCGCATGCGCTGGTGGTAGAAATTCTCCGGGCCATCCGCCTCGCTCAGGTCGTCGGCCGAGCCTGAGAGACCCCGTGTCGATGCCGGCGAAATGAGCCGAGAAAGCCAGTGGGTGATCTGCATGGTCGGCCTGGGAGTCCTGGATCGCCGGGCAAGCCTATCCCACTTCGAAGAGGATAGAGACCCTGCTCTCTCGGAGGTTCTCATGGCGACAGTACGACCCCTGGCAGGCCTGCATGCGGCCGAAGGACTGGCCCACCGGGTCCTGGCTCCTCCCTATGATGTGGTCTCGGAATCCGAGGCTCGTGCGATCGTCCTGGACAATCCGAATTCCTTTCTGCGCGTCACGCGTTCCGAGGTGGACCTGGAGGATGGGGTGGATCCCCATGGTGCGGCCGCCTACCAACAGGCCGCAGCCACCTTGCGGCGCTTTCAGCAGGAGGGGATCCTGGTCCAGGACGAGCGGCCGTCCTTCTATGTCTACGCCCAACAGATGGGGGACCACCGACAGGCTGGCCTGATGGCCCTGTGCAGTTGTGGCGAGTACGACGAGGGCATCGTGCGGAAGCACGAGTACACACGGCCGGACAAGGAACAGGATCGAACCGACCACATCCTGACCCTGGAGGCACAGACCGGGCTGGTCTTTCTCGCCCACCGGCAGACCGGGGGCATTGCTGCTCTCCACGCTGCTGCTGCGAAGCAGGACCCGTTGTTCACAGTCACCACGCCCGATGGGGTGGTGCACAGCCTTACACGCATCGATGGGGAGGAAGAGGTCGAGGCCTGGCAGTCTGCCTTTGCAGACTTGCCGGTGCTCTACATCGCTGATGGTCACCACCGTTCAGCGGCGGCTTCCAGGGCTTCGAGGGCCCGTGGAGCCCAGGGGTCCTGGGGGTGGTTTCTCTGTGGCATCTTCCCGGACGATCGACTCCAGGTGCTGGCCTACAACAGGCTCGTGGCCGACCTGTGCGGTCGGACCCCGGAAGCCTTTCTTTCCGAGATGTCCAACCACTTCAAGGTCACTCCGACGGTGGCTCCCACGCCCGAACGGAGGGGTTGCGTGCACGCCTACCTGGCCGGGAGCTGGCACCGCCTGACTCCTCTGGAGGGCGTGGTTGACTGGGAGGACCCGGTGGCCTCACTGGATGTTGCGGTTCTCCAGGATCGGATCCTTGGGCCCCTGCTCGGCGTCACGG
>CAZMNK010000011.1:39965-66301 GCA_964567625.1 uncultured Enterobacterales bacterium
TCCCCGTCGGGACACCCGGGTCAAGTTTGTCGGTGGCATCCGGGGCACCCGCTGCCTGGAGCAGGCGGTCGACGCGGGAGAGGCCGCTGTGGCTTTCAGCCTTCACCCGACCGGCCTGGATCAGCTCTTTCGGGTGGCGGATGCCGGAGAGGTCATGCCCCCCAAGAGCACGTGGTTCGAGCCCAAGCTGGCGGGTGGGGTGCTCGCGCACCTGCTTGGCTGAACAGGGACTAGAGGGTCGGGACTTCCTGCACCGAGAGCACGGTGCCTTCCGATGAGGCCCGGCTGGCGGCAGTCAGGAGATCCGCGGCCTCGATGTAGAGGGTCTCGGTCTGGCCTGAGCCCTCGATGGTCGCGATCCAGAGAGGTTGTGGCAGGGTCGGAGAAGGCCTGGCTGCCACAGGGGTCGGCTTGGAGGGCCTCCTGGTCCGAGGGGCGCGCGACTTGCTGGGAGCCTTCTTCCGCCTGGTGGTCTTTCGGGGTGGGGCAGGAGGTCCGTCCTGGGCGGGTGGGGCTGGCGGCTTGGTGGCCGCGGCCTCTTCCTCTGCTGGCTGGGCGGTCTTGCGGTCGAAGACGATCTTGACCGGGGGGATGGGAATCTGGGCCCTGCGCGGCTTCTTCTTCTTGGGGCTGGGCTTCGGAGCCTCAGGCCGTTCCTCGACCTTGACGATTCGTCGGCGCTTGCGGCTGGAGGCCGGAGGCTGGTCCACGTAGGGGTTTTCGTTTGCCTTGGACTCGGGAGACGAGGACTCGGTCTCGGGGATGACTGGTGGCGGGGTGGTGGGACCTGGAACCCTGGCCAGTGGGGCAGGTACCTGGGTCTCGACCACCTGGGCTCGGCTGCCCTTGCGGACCACCACGATGGCTGAGGGCGGCTCGAAGCGGCGATTGCGTCGGACCCGAGGAGGGGTCTGCGGGGCCTGGAGAGAGGTCTCCCTCGGTTTGGGGCTGACCGGTCTCGTTGTGGCGGTCCTTTGCTCAGCGAGGGCGGAAATCGATCGGCGTCGTCGGGCCCCTTCGATGGCCTTCTGGGTCACTCCGAGCTCCCTGGCCAGTTCGGCATCTGCGACCTGGCCAAGTTGTTCCAGGTGGTTTCGAATGACCTCGGGTTCTGTGGTCAGTCCGCTGCGATGGGCGGCCCTGCGCAAACGCCGGGGATTGGTGTCGAAGCGCCTGGCGAGTTCACGCAGGGAGACCTGGCCATAGGCCTGGACGAACTCGGGCCACCAGGGCTCGTTCTCGGCAGGCTGATCAGTGACGTGGTCGCTGTTGTTCGGATCCTGGGCCATGGCTGCTCCGTCGGTCGTCTCTAACCCCTCTGATGGCATTGGAGTGGGGGTTGTACACCAGGATTCGTTAGATGCCGGGACATGCGTTGGTTGACCCTCTTTTTTTTCCTGTTCAGTTCGCCTGTCGTCGCCCAGTCGGGCCCTTCTTGTGAGAGCCCTCACGATGCGGCCTTGACTCACCTTTTCTACCTGGCGCCGGACAACTATGACCCGGTGGCAGCCTCCTCTTGTTTCGGGCTGGACGAAGCCCGGACCAAGGAAGGGCAGCAGTTGGCCGTTCAGCTGAAGGATGTGCTGGACGCCCGCGGCCTGTTCGTGCCGGTGGCTGATCTTTCCAAAGACCCGGATTTCGGGCTGGAACAGGGAGAGCAACGGGTGGTCTTGCACCCGGAGTTGCCCCAGGTCGTCCTGGTGAAGCAGGGGGGCGAGTGGGTCTACTCGGCAGGCACTGTCTCCCTGGTGCCTGAGTTGTACAAGTCCACGTTCTCTCCCGCCGTCAGGCAGTTGCGGGAGGCTCTTCCTCCCTTCTTTGGAAGGAAGGTGGCAGGACACTCCCTCTGGCAGGTCCTGTTCTTCGGGTTGCTGTTGGGCGCGGGGTGGCTGGCGGGCCGGGGAGTCAACTGGCTCTTGCGAGGCCGTCTGCAGAGCTGGGTACGGGCCCTGGGGCTCAGCATCGACCTGGATGTCTTCGAGCGTACCCGTCGGCCCATGCGTTGGCTGGTGATGGGACTCGTGGTCTGGTGGCGTACCCCGGACATCCTGTTGGGGGTACAGACGGCCCAGGCGCTTCTCTTCCTCTGCAAGACCCTGGTGAGCCTGGCCGTGGTGTTGATCGCCATGCGCTGGATCGATGTCTTCGCCGGGGTCTTCGGGGACCGCGCCAGCGGCACCGACACCCGCATGGACGACCAGCTGATCCCGCTTGTGTCCCGCTTCCTGAAGCTTGCAGCGGTGTTGTTGGGGCTGGTCTGGGTTCTCGAGAACATGGGGATCGACGTGGGTTCCCTGGTTGCGGGCCTTGGGATCGGAGGCCTGGCGGTGGCCCTGGCAGCCAAGGACACCCTGGCCAACGTGTTTGGCTCACTGACCATCTTTGGAGACCGCCCCTTTCAGATCGGGGACTGGGTCGTGTTGGGCAACGGCGTTGAAGGCACGGTGGAGGAAGTGGGCTTCCGTTCCACCCGCATCCGGACCTTCTACAACTCGCTGGTGACCGTGCCGAATTCCGAGGTCGCCAACAGCAAGGTCGACAACATGGGCCAGCGGCAATTCCGTCGGTTCAAGACGACCCTGGGCATCACCTATGACACCCCGCCGGACGTGGTCCAGGCCTTTGTGGAGGGCATTCGGGCCATCCTGGCTGCCAACCCCCTGGTTCGCCAGGATGTCTACGAGGTGCACCTGCGGGACTTTGGGCCCAGTTCCCTCGACATCATGATCTACAGCTTCTTCGACGTGCCGGACTGGCACGAGGAACTGGTGGGTCGAAGCCAGGTGATCCTTGAGATCATGCGGCTGGCCCAGGAGTTGGAGGTCTCATTTGCCTTCCCCAGCCAGTCCCTCTACCTGGAGAGCACGCCGGAGAATCCCCTCGCCGGGCGTAGCAGTCCCCCGGCAGCAGAGCTGGTACAGCGGGTCGAGGCTTTCGGGCCGGGAGGGGGGCAGAGCCGTCCTGAAGGACCGGCCCTCACCCATGGATTCAAGGCGGGTCAGGACAGGGGCTGATCAGCCCCGTCGCCGCTCGAAGTCCCGGAGGAAGTCGACCAGGGTATCCACGCTGTCTTCGGGGCAGGCGTTGTACAGGCTTGCCCGCAGGCCACCCACCGAGCGATGTCCCTTGATGCCGCTGATGTCGGCGGCCAGGGCTTCCTCGACCACCACGCCCTCCAGGTCGTTGTTCGCCAGTCGCCACGTCACGTTCATGTCGCTGCGGCAATTCCGATCCGCGTGGGGCTGCCAGAAATCGCTGCCATCGAGGAGGTCGTAGAGCTTCTGTGCCTTGCGACGGTTGGTGGTCGCCAACGACGCGGCGCCCTGGTCCTCGACCCAGGCCAGGACGCGCTCGAGCACGAAGATCCCGAGCGTATTGGGGGTGTTGAACAGGCTGCCCTTGGCCAGGTGGATCCCGTAGCTGAGCATGTCCGGAACATCCCGGGCCTGAGCCGCCCGTTCCATTGCCCAGGGACTCAGGATCACGACGGTGACCCCCGAGGGCCCGAGATTCTTCTGGGCGCCGGCGAAGATGACATCGTGACGGGCCACGTCGACCGGTCGGCTGGCGATGTCCGAAGACATGTCGCAGATCAGTCGCCCGTCTGGCACGGGAGTGGACGGGTACTGGGTGCCGAAGATGGTGTTGTTGGAGCAGTAGTAGGTGTAGACGGCGCGGGGATCCCGTTCCCAGCCTCCGGGGGTTGGCAGGGTCCGGTAGGTGTCGGCCTTGCCTGAAAAGGCGGTACGGGCCGACCCGAAGTAGTTGGCCTGGCCCACGCTCTTCGAAGTCCAGGAGCCCGTGTCCAGGTAGTCGGCGGAGCCCCCCTGGAGGAGGTTCTGGGCGATCATCACGAACTGGAGGGAAGCGCCGCCCTGGAGGAAGAGGATGCGGTGATCTTCCGGGACACCCAGCACACGGCCCAGGCGTTCCATGGCACTGCTCACGATGTTGTCAAAGACCTTGGAGCGATGGGAGATCTCCATCAGACCGATGCCGGTTCCATGCAGGTCGGGCAGTTGTTCGCGCAGTTCCTCGACCACGGAGGTGGGGAGGACGGCGGGTCCAGCCGAGAAATTGTGTTTGCGGGTCATGGCGTGAGGGCTCTCAGTCGAGGGGGACGAGCTTGGCGTCGAAGACGACGTCTTGTTCGCTGATCAGGCGGAGCACCGAGACCGGTGGCTCACCGACGACCTGGATGCGGGCGCAGGCCGCTCGGCCGAGCGTGGAGTCTTCGGATGCCTTGAAGATGATGTTCTCCATCTGTTCCACGTTGATGTTCGCTTCGCGCAACAGGTCCAGGACGGCAGCGAGAACGCCCACCTCGTCCCGGTGTCGAACCACCAGCAGGTGTGTTGCTGGGGTCCGATCCTCCAGGTTTACGCAGTTGGGGACCGATCCCGTGTTGGCATAGGTCGCGATGATCCCGATGGCCGCCTCGGCCACGGCCTCCTGGGCCTGGTCGGTCGAGGCGCCGATGTGATGGGTCCCGTAGACTCCATCCATGCCTGCCAGAGGCGAATCCCACGGGCCGTCGCTCCCAGGTTCTCCCACGAAGACATCCAGTCCCGCGCGAAGTCCCTTGGTCTTTACCGCCCGGGAGAGAGCCTCTTCGTCCACCACGTCGCCGCGGCTGGTGTTTACGAAGATGGCGCCCGCCTTCAGCGCGTCGAAGAAGGACTCGCCGACAAATCCCAGGGTCGAGGCATTCAGCGCCAGGTGGACGCTGACCACGTCGGCGACCCGAGCGACATCCAGGGCCGTTTTGGCTTTGGTGCATTGCCACTCGGCGGCCTGCTCCTCGGACATGGAGCGACTCCAGGCGATCACCTGCATTCCAAAGGCATTGCCCAGGTGGATGACTTCCCGACCGATGGTGCCGCAGCCGATGACGCCCAGGGTTCGGCCATGCACGCCTCGGGCCTTGGCATAGGTCTTCTTCTTCCACTGGCCCGACCGCAGATCCGCCACCCCATCCGCCACCCGTCGGTCGGCATTGAGGATGTGCGCAAACGCCAGCTCGGCGACCGCCGTGGCGTTTTTGCCGGGGCAGTTGGCGACGTAGACGCCGCGAGAGGAGGCCGTGGTCAGGTCGATGGTGTTCACCCCGGCACCTGCTCGAACGACCAGGGAGAGTCGCTGGGCTGCATCGAAGTCCGTGGCGGTGACCTTGGTGCTTCGAACCACCAGCACGTCGGGGTTTACCTGGTCAAGAGCCTCTGTCAGGCTCGCGCCCTTCAGTGCAGCGTTGACGACCACTTCGCAGCCCACCTCCTGGAGAGTGGTACGAGCGGTATCGGGGAGCTTGTCAGCGATCAGGACGCGGAGCATCCAGGCCTCCTGGCAGGCCTGTTTGCTAACGCGGCCGGCGTCGAGCCGAGAGCCCCAGGAGCCCGGCCAGCCACAGGACGGAGGAACCAGGAGGCGTCGAAGCACAGCCTGGGCTCTCCTCGCAGGTCCGGCGGGGGTCCCCCAGAACCTCCGGGTCGGTGTCGTCGCAGTCGCCTTCCAGCTCCGAGAATCCGTCTCGGTCGTTGTCCACATCCTTCCAGTTGCCCAGGCGACCTCCGAAGACCCCCATGTCGTTCATCGAGCCATCCGCATCCGGATCGTGGTCGACGCCGGCGTCCTGGGCTGGACTGTGGTGGTCCAGGCGCAGGTCCGAGCCGGCCATGTAGCTGGCATCTGGGGGTGACAACAGGAACTCGGGCTCCTCGAAACCGACGTCCAGGAGGTACTGGAGGGTGGGCAGGGCCTCCTCTCCTCCAGGGGCGAGGGAGCGGTACATGGAGAGTTGAAAGTCGCAATTGATCGGTGCTGAGGGGCAAGTCGCGAAGTCGAGCCAGTCGCCGTCATCGTTGCGCCAGTCGAAGATCGTGGATTCCATGCGGACGGTTCCAGACCGGAGCACCAGGGCGGATTGAGCCTCGCTGTCCGGGTAGCCGAGCACGGCGTTTCGGACGGTGAATGTGCCGTCGACCAGGTCCAGGACGCTACTGGCCCCAATGGCGAAGACACTCTGGGCGTCAATGGCTCCTTCGTAGATGCGGAAGCTGGTGTCGCCGCCCACCATTCGCACCCGCTGGATGTGGACTCGGCTGTTGTCCCAGACTTCCACGGCCGCCTGGCTGGACTCTCCCCAGACGGTGAGTTCCTCCAGGTTCAGGTGGGCGCCGTCTGTCACCCGGAGAGCAGGGGCACTTTCGGAGCCCTCGATGCTCGCGCTGTAGGTTCCTCCCTGGGCGCGGAGGGTGAGGTCCTTGTCCACCAACAGGGAGCCCTTGTAGTTGTTCTCCTCCAGCACGAGTACCGCGCCGGATCCGGCCAGGTTTATGTAGTCCTGTAGTTCCGCATCCTTGGGGACCAGCATCTCCTCGTAGGTGTGGAGGGAAACTGTGGCGGTGTCGGTGTAGGCCCCGGCCTGGACGGTGACACTGAGCCACCAGGTGCCAGGGACATCCGGTGCAAAGGTCACGGCCGGGCCGTCCTGGGCCAGCGTCGCCGTGGCATCGGCCGGGGTGATCAGGTCCCAGGAGAAGGCCAGGTCCTGGCCCCCGGGGGCACTGCTCGCCACCGCGTTGGCGTGAATGGTCTGACCCACAGCCGGTGTCTCGTGGTCCACCATCAACCGGGCGGTCACCGGGAACTCTCCGGGATCCCGGGGATCCGGGTCCAGGGAATCGTCCAGGCCGTCGTCGTCCGTGTCGGCGTCATTCGGGTCGGTGCCCAGTTCCCACTCCCCCAGGTTGGACAGGGCGTCACCGTCCGGATCTCCCTCGGGTTCAAAAGCGCCATGGAGGGTCTCCCAGGCATCGTTGAGGCCATCGGTGTCGGAGTCCACAGGGGAGGCTTCTGTCCCGCCGGTGTAGCCGGCATCCTCCACACTTCCGTCCGGGTCAAAGATGTCCGAGGCGCCGCTGTCCCACAGGGAGCTTCCGGGCCAGGGCTGCAGGATGGCGAGGGTGGGATCCGGGTCCTCGAGGATGAAGGGTTCGGACCCGAGGCTCCAGGAGGTGAGTCCGTGGGTCGACGAGGCGAAGAGAAGGCTGTTGCTGGTGAGGTCCGCGGTCAGCAGGCCGTTGATCGCCGAGGTCGACAGCGTTCCGGTGGCATAGGCGGGACCATCGAGGGTCAGGTTCCGGGCGTCCACGTCGTAGAGCCAGGCGGACCCGCCATCGAGGAGAACCGCTCGATGGGTTCCCTGGTGGGCGAACCACTCTCCGCCCCAGACAGTCACTCGGGTGAGGTCGGTCTCGTTGGCGTAGAGCGAACCCTCGACGACCAGGTCGGAAACGGCGCCCTTGCCCGTCCACAGGTCCCCCAGGATGAGGGTGTCGGGTCCGGAGCCCGACAACTCCGTCCATCGTCCCCGGAGGTCTATGGGTCCCGTGTACTGGCCGTCTTGAAGCACGATGCGGTGGTGGTCTTCGGCCGCTGCCAGGGCTTCGGCCAGGGTCTTGCTGTCGCCAGGGACGTGGATCTCCTCGGTGACCAGCAGTCGGGCCGAGCCAGTGGCTGTTCCCATGCCACAGGTGAGGGTCCAGTCCAGGGTCCAGGTGCCCGCGATGGCGGTCCTCTCGGTTCGCGGGTTCTCCGTCTCCCCGTCCTCCCAGGAGAAATCGCAGTCGTCGAGATCGGGGTCGGTGGTCCAGCGGACCTCGAGCACGACGTCCTGGCCAGCCTCGGTGCGGCCATCGAGTACCTCGACCTGGGGGAAGTGGTCCGTCGCATCTGCTGGATCGCTCCCGGCCAGCAACTCCGCCAGGTCCTGGCTGCCGTCCCCGTCTGAGTCCTCCTGGTCGTCGGAGGTGCCCAGCACCCACTCCGTAGATGCCCGGATGCCGTCTTCGTCCTCGTCGGCGTCCGGGTCTGGCATGTCCAGCACGGTGTTCAGTCCCAGGCGGCCGGCATGACCCCCCAGGTCAGGACGCAAGCCTTCTGCGGTGGCATCGCGGAAGTCCCCGGCCTGCTTGCCGGTCGAGTTGAGGTTCAACTGCCCGCTGCTTCCCAGGGGGACCTCGTCCCCGATCCAGGGCAGGGCCTGGCTGTTGCAGGACTGCCGATCCATGGATCCCCCCCCCAGGTAGGCCGCTTCGACCCGGTCGGGTTGGCTGGAGCAGGAGATGGGCGTGTTCCGGCCGGTGGACAGGTAGACGTTGTGAATCGTCAGCGGGGTGTTGAACGCGTCGATCGCGTAGACGTTGGCCGTGGACCAGGCCGTGACGTGCCTCAGTTCGACCTGGAGGCCGTTGGTCAGGTTGATCGGGTCGTTGTCGTACGAGGTGGCCGTGGCCCCCTCGAGGGAGACCACTCCGCCATCGCTCCACAAGGCATTTTGTTCCCCGGCCAGCCGGGCATGACCCAGGCGGATGACGCTCTGGAGTTCATGGACGCCGTAGAGCTCGGACAGGGTCTCAAGACCCCACCCGGTCAGGACAGCCTGGTCTGTCGAGACGGCGGTGACGTCCAACCCGTCGATTCGTACATCTCGCACGTCCAGCCAGCTCCCGGGCTCCAGGTCCACCAGGGGCCCCGAATGTTCCGTCTCCTCGGGTCGGGTCACCGTGATGTCGGAAAGCTGCACGTGGGTGCCCGCCGCCAACTGGAGCCAGCCCTTCACGGTGGTGCTGTCGATGCCCTGGCCCACCACGACCACGTCCGCGGCAAGACTGACATTCCCTGGGTGGGTGCCGGCACCGAGCTCCAGGCGCAAGCCGTGGGCCAGCAGCTCGGAGACCTCCTGCAGGGTGTCGAAGTCCCCGGGGATCGAGATCGTCGTGTCCGAGTGAACATAGAACCGGGTGCTCGTCGCATCGGTCCAGGTGCCATCGGAGACCTCGACGCCGACCTCCCACCAGCCCGCGGCGTCCGGTGTGAGGCTCGGGGTCGCGTTGCGCAGGGTGCGGCCCGTGAGCGTTGAGTCCTCGGGTTTCTCCACAAGGGACCAGGTATAGGTGAGGTCCTGACCCGCTGGATCGGTGGACCCGGAAGCATCCAGGATCACGGGGACCCCGATGAGCCCGGCCTTGTTGTCCGTCACCAGGCTGGCCGTCGGAGACTGGTCGGACCCATCGAGGGGATCCAGGGAGAACTGGAGTTCCAACAGGTCATCGGCACCGTCGGCGTCGCTGTCTCGATTGTTCGGATCGGTGCCAAACAGCCACTCCCCCAGGCCATCCAGTCCGTCCTCGTCGAAGTCCTCGGTGTTGTCCGGGGTGTCGGGATCCAGACCATGAGCGGTCTCCCAGGTGTCCGGGAGGAGGTCTTCATCGCTGTCGATGGCTGTGGCTCGCTCGCCGCCAGATGCCCCCAGATCGCAGGTGGTTCCATCGGCCTCGATGCAGGCGGGATCCCCGGCATCGATGGCGCTGGAGGTCTCTGTCAGGGAGTAGTCGTCGTTGGACCAGTCGCCATCGTCGGACCAGGACACAAAGCCGGGGTCATAGTCCAGGAGCACGTGGTCCGCGCTCATGCAACTCTCGATCGGGTTCCCGTCGTACTCGGCGATCAGTCCATAGGAGAGCGAGACGCTGCCGGAGTTGCAGAGGCTCACGGTGGTGGCGTCAAACACGATGCCTTGTTTCACGCTCACGGAACCGCCGCCGGACTCGTGAAGGTGGAAGTACCCATCGACCAGGGTGACCTGGCTGGCCTGGATCTCGGCGTCCGCGGCGCAGAGGGAGGCGCTGGTTGCGCCAGCCACCAGGACCCCTTCGGCCTCCAATCGGCCGCCCTCATAGGCGAACAGGCCACAACTGGTGTCCTGGATGACGAGGTCCCAGGCGGTGAGGTCGCCGCCCTTCAGGTAGACCCCGGTTTCCCCGGACAGGGCTTTGATGGTGAACCCGGCCACGATCGAAGTGCCGACGGCGCCGTTTTCCACATGGAAGCCACCGCTGCCGGCACCGGTGGAGATGTGGGTCTCCAGGGACCCCTGGCTACTGACCACTGGCCCGACCCACCCCTCCATCCATACCGGGGCGTAGACGCCGGGTTCCACCACCACGTAGTCACCGGGTACGGCGGCATCCACGGCATCCTGGATATCCGTGAAATCCCCGGCCCCGGCCTGGTCCACCTCGAGCCGGGCAGCCAGCGCCAGGGTGTGAAGTGTCAGGCCGAGATAGAACATCATGGGGCCAGCTTACTCGCCACTCCCCGGGGGTCGGCTTTCCCTATAGGCTGCACTTCCCTCGTCCGATGACAAGGGTTCAGGAGAAAATTCATGGCCCGCATTCTGGTCGTAGATGATGAGAGTCTCGTCCGGAGGGCGATGACTCGGATCCTCACGGCAGAAGGCTACAGCGTCGTGACTGCAGGGGATGGGGAAGAAGCGCTTCGCTATGCCGCAGACACGGTTTTTGACCTGGCGATTGTCGACTACGACATGCCCGGCCGGGACGGGCTCTGGGTGCTCTCGTCCTTGCGGGAACTGATTCCCGGGTGCATTCGCGTGTTGATGACCGGTCGCACCGACTTTCCCATCGTGGTCGAGGCGGTGAATCGCGGAGAGGTCCTGCGGGTCATCGAAAAACCTTTTGAGCCGGATCGCATTCGCTCCCTGATCCAGGAGGCTTTTGGGGCGGTCGAGCGCATGCACGCCGTGCGGGAGGCACAGCAGCGAGCAGTCCAGGAGTCCGAGCGCTCCATGCTCGAGCAGGGGCTCGCCGGTGATCAATTCCAACTCGCCCTGCAACCCATCGTGAGGGCGAACAATGGTCGGGTCTATGGATTCGAGTCCCTCTTGCGTTCAACACACCCGGTGTTGGATGGTCCGCTGCCGATTCTCAAGGTCGCTGAGCGGGCATGCATGCTGAATGAACTGGGCTACCTGGTGGCCCGCCGGGCGGCGGTGATCCTGGACAGTGTGCCGGAGGATTCAGTGTTGTTCATCAACCTGCACCCGGAGCAGCTTGCCGATCCCCAGCTCCTTGAGCACACCATGATGCCATTGGTTCCCTACGCCACCCGGTGTGCCCTGGAGATCACTGAGCGGAGCAAGCTCAAGGACATTCGGGACTGGGAAAAGGCCGTTGACCGGCTCCAGGACGCGGGATTCGACATCGCTGTGGATGACCTGGGGTCCGGCTACAACACCCTGTCGATCCTGGCGGATCTGCAACCCCGCTACATCAAGATCGACATGTCGATCGTCCGCAATGTGGACACTGAACCGCGCAAGCAGCGGCTGGTCGACCTGCTCTGCAAGTTTGGTGATGCCACCGGTGCCGAGGTGATCGCCGAGGGTGTGGAAACCGATGCCGAAGCGAAGACGCTCGTGGAGTGTGGCGCTCACCTGCTCCAGGGCTACTTCTTTGGACGTCCAACCCTGGACATCGCCGGAGCGATTCGGGCCGCCAGTTGACCGGATGTGCCCGGCATGTGGATCCGCCCGGGCGGCGGGATAACCAGCCGCCATGGCCGCCCCTGAAGTCATTGAAGGCTCCGATGCTTGGAAAGGACCTCGTCCAGTCCTGACCATCGGGAACTTTGACGGTGTCCATCGGGGTCACCAGGAATTGCTCGCTCAGCTGGTGAGCAGGGCACGGGAGAGGAAGGCACCGGCCACGGTCTACACCTTTGATCCGCCTCCTCGGGTTGTCCTGGAACCAGGACGACACCCGCCAAGAATTCTCTCGTTGTCCGACAAGGTCCATCGGCTTGGAGAACATGGCGTGGACCGGGTGGTGGTGGAGACCTTTGATTGGGCCTTTGCCCGAAACCCGGCCAGCTGGTTCGTCGAAGAGGTGCTGGAGCGTCGAATGCAGCCCCTGGAGATCATCGTGGGGCACGACTTTCGTTTCGGGCGGGGTCGTAGTGGCACGGCAGAATTGGTCCAAGAGAGCCTCCCAGACCTGCCCTTCACCCAGGTGGAGGGCGAGTTGGAGGGCCAGGAGATCATTTCCTCTTCCAGCATTCGTGAAGCTGTGGCCAAGGGCCGGGTTGCCCTGGCCGCCAAGATGATGGGGTGTTGCCATCGGCTGCGGGGTCGGGTCGTTCCAGGGGCCGGCCGGGGGCGGACCCTGGGGGTCCCCACCGCGAACATTGCGCCCGAGACGGAGTTGCTTCCAGCCCGCGGGGTCTATGCCGTGCGCCTGTTCGATTCGGAAGGCAGGACTCTGCCAGGGGTGGCGAATCTCGGTCTTCGGCCGACTTTTGGCGGTCGCACCTACACGGTCGAGGTGCACCTGTTGGACTTTGTGGGAGACCTGTACGGTGACGAGGTCTGTGTCGACTTCGTGGAGCGGATTCGGGACGAGCAACGCTTTTCCGGGGTCGAGGAACTCGTCGCACGCATCCAGCAGGACATCCAGGCGACTCGCGAGATCTTCGACCAGTGATCCCGAGAGGCGCCAGCCCTGGCCAGATCAGCGGTCATACCCGGGTCTTCGGGTTGATCGGGCACCCGGTTCGCCACAGTCTCTCTCCGGAAATGCACACGACACTCTTCGGCCAGCTGGGCCTGGACGCTGTCTACCTGGCCTTCGACGTGCATCCGGACCACGCTGACCGGGTGACCACAGCGATTCGCACTCTGGACCTGGTGGGGGTCAACCTGACCGTTCCCTTCAAGGAGCGAGTGGTCCCCTACCTGGACCATCGGACCCAGGCTGTGGAGGAGGCTGGAGCAGCCAATGTCGTGACGAATGTGGATGGTTGGCTCACCGGGTACAACACCGATGGGGAAGGGCTGGTGCGCTCGCTCGCCGAGCAGGAGGACTGGCGCCCAGAAGGCAAGCGGTGCCTGGTACTGGGGGCTGGAGGCGCCGGGCGGGCAGTCTCCGCATCGCTTGCTGCTGGAGGGGCTGCTCGAGTCTGCGTGCTCAACCGGACGGTGTCCCGTGCCGAGGCGGCGGTGGAGCACCTGAGTCGCTTCTCGCCGGCGGTGGAATACGCCTCGGGAGATCTCGGCGCCGAGAGAATTGTCGCAGAAGCACCGGAATCGGACCTGGTGGTCAACTGCCTGGGCGGCGGAGCAGTGCAGGCTCTGGATGACTTGGACGTGGCCCGTCTGCCTGCCCGGGCGATCTGGGTGGATGTCAACTACTGGATGGCGGATCCGCCCAAGGCCGCCGACTGCATCGCCCGAGGAATTCGGTTTGTCGATGGCATGGGCATGCTGATCCACCAGGGAGCCCTGAGTTTCGAGTTGTTCACCGGACACCCGATCGAACCGGGCGAGTTGCGTGCCATACTGGGGACTGGGCGCCTGGGATAGACTTTCGACGTGCCTGTACCCCTGCTTTCCCTGGCGATCCTGCTCCTGCTCGGAGTCAGTGTGTTCATCGTGGGCCTTCAGCTCTTCCCCTCGGGGGAGCGGGAGGAGGCACGGGTTCGCCTCGGTCTCTCGGGAGTCGAGGCCGAGGAACTCTCCCCGCTGATCACCTCGATGCTGCCCCTGTGCCGGATGATCGTACCGCTGGCGCGGCCCTTCGGGCTTGCAAACTACCGGGAGTGGATCGAACGACATTTCGTCTCTGCGGGCATGAGCGGCGCGATGAACTCGGACGAGTTCTTTGCCTACAAGGCCATGATGGGCGGGGTTTTCTGGGCCTTCTTCGTCGGCCTGTTTTTTCGGGCCCTCATCGGGTGGGAAGAGCCCCTGGCCGTCGACATGGCCGTGATCGGCATCGGGTTCTTCTTTCCAGACTTCTGGCTGGTGGGAGAGGTCCAGAGACGCCAACAGGAGATTCGCCGCGCTCTGCCCTATGTGATGGACTTGCTGACCCTCTCCGTCGAGGCGGGACTGGACTTTGTCGCCGGGGTCAACAAGGTCTGCGAAAAGGCTCGGAGTGGTTCATTGATCGATGAACTGGCGTTCTTCTTGTCGGAGATCCAGGTCGGGGCTTCCCGGCAACAGGCGCTGCGAAACCTGGCCTGGCGAGTGGATATGCCGGAGATCCGCAGCTTTTCCGCGCTCCTCATCCAGGCCGACATCCTTGGGGCCTCGGTGGGACCGGTTCTTCGGGCCCAGTCCGACCTGATCCGGACCCAGCGTTTTCAGCGTGCCGAGCGGATGGGCGCCTATGCCGCGCAGAAGATTCTCTTCCCGCTGATTCTGTGCATCATGCCGGCGGTGTTCATCATGATCTTCGGACCCATCGCGCTGAACTTCTTCTACGGAAGCGGGATCGTCGGGCAGTAGTGGCGGAACTGCGCGTACGCAACGTGACGAGAGACACCCTGCTGGCCGAGCGGGCAAGACACGCCCGTTCACTCTGGGCCCGGACGGTTGGCCTGCTTGGCACCGCAGAATTGGCTCCGGGGGCTGGCCTGGTGTTGGAGCCCTGCAAGAGCGTTCATATGATTGGAATGCGTTACCCCCTCGACGTTGTCTTTGTCGACTCGGAGGGCATGGTGGTGGGACTGGCCGAGAACCTGCGGCCCTGGCGAATGACCCGGGTCTACCGCGGGGCACGCTGCGCCATCGAGTTGCCGGTTGGGACTGTCTCCAGCAGTGAGACCAGGAGCGGAGATCACCTCGTCCTCGAGGGGGTGAACGCATGAAGCTCGTGGTGGTTCAGGGCCCCGAGTCGGTCGGCACCTGGGATCTACAGCCTGGTGAGAATGCCGCAGGACGGGAACCCGAGAACCCCATCCATCTCCCCAGTCGACGGGTCAGTCGCCGTCACTGCGTCTTCACCGTCCAGAACGACCGGGTCTTCGTGAGGGACCTGGGCAGTGCGAACGGCGTGGTCGTCGAGGGGCGTCGGGTCCACGAGGCCGAGATTCAACACGGGCAGCGCTTGCAACTGGGGGACTTCCTGCTGGCCCTCGAGGCACAGCCGGCCCAGGTCCCCTCGGGGGGGTGGCACCAGCAGCAGGCCCCGCCGCCGCAGCAGCCCCCTCCTCAGCAGCAGGCGCCGCCGCCGCAGCAGCCCCCTCCTCAGCAGCAGGCGCCGCCGCCGCAGGCCCAGGGAGGCTGGGGCCAACCCGAGCCCCCGGCCAGTACGGGCTGGGAGAGGATTCCGTCGGCTTCCCAGGAGCAACCCGCCTGGGGCCAGCCATCGGCTTCCCAGGAGCAGCCCGCCTGGGGCCAGGAGGCCACACCGCAGGAACAGCAGTCCGGCTGGGCCCAGCAGCCACCGCCTTCTCAGGAGAAGCCGGCCTGGGGCCAACAAACCGCCCCCCAACAGCAAGGACAGTCTGGCTGGGGTGTCCCAGCGGGGGGCAGTGGTGGGACCCAGCCACCGCTTTCCGAGCCACAGGGCGGGGGCCCGCCGGCCTGGGGCCAACAGGCCAGCTATGACGAAGTGGGCCTCGAACCTGGCCTTGCCCCGGACTATTCCGTTGCCCCGGGTGCCAGCAGCATTACCCGCGAGGTCAGCGGCGGTCTTCAGCCCTACCTCCAGAAGGCCCTGCAACTGCTCAAACAGATGCCCTTCCCCGCCCGACTGGGGGTGGTGCTCTGGGCGGCTGTCCTCGTGCAGTTGTTGTCCCCGGTTGGAGGTCTACTGCCGCTGGTAGATGCGGCGTCAGGGAAGATCGAGGTCATGTCGGTCGAGCGGGGGATCGCCCTGGCAGAGCTCGTGGGCTACCGGAATCTCCACGCTATCGTCGACAGGAAATCCTCCCTCATCGACACGCGTTTTCTGGAGGGCCGGCCCGGCGTCAAGTTCGCCATGGTCACCGATTCTCGAGGGGTCGTCCTGGCGCCTGCTGAGCGTGCCGGAAAGACCCTGGAAAAGAACCAGGCCTACGTCGATGCTGCGATGGAAGGCCGGGTGGGAAAGAACTGGGAAGATGGCCTGCTCGAGTTGATGGTTCCCATCAAGGCAGTGACCCATGACGGCGCCCCCATCTCGACTGTGGGCTACGCCTACCTGCTGTACGACGCCCGGGATGTGGCAGCGATGGTTGGCAGCCTGACCTTCCGGTTCTCTCTGAGCATCTTGTTGATGGTGGCGGTGGCAGTCGCTCTGTTCCTGGCGTTCTGGCGGTTGGCTGTGGTGCCGATTGTCCAGCTGCGGGAGGAGACCGAGCTTGCGGTCAAGGGCCACCAGGAAAAGGCATTCGCTCGGGTGCATTGGCGGCAACTCGAGGAGCTTGCCCACTCCATCAATCGGGCGGTCACACGCATGGATGGCCATGCTCCGGAGGAGGACCAGGCGGGTGCAGGAAGGGCCGATCCCCGGGTTGACGCCCTGCTTCTGGCCTCGGGCTACCCGGTCCTGGTCATTGACGATCGGCTGTGCATCGTCCAGGTCAATGCCGCGGCGGCCTATACCCTCGGTGTGGCCGAGGAAGGGGCCGTGGGTAGCAATGTGATCGATCTGCTGCCGGAACGGGAAGTCGGGGCCAAGCTGCGCCGGATGTTGGACGCAATTGGGGCCAGTCAGGGGAATGTCTTCTCGGACATGGTTGTACTCTCTGGACAGGAGCGCCGGGTCACTGTGGCGGGTGAGCCAGGAGGCCAGGGAGGAGCGCCAAGGTACTCAGTCGTCGTCATCACCTGACAACTGGATGCGGAAGAATGTAAGGATCGCCTTTGCCTTCCGTTCTCGTTCGTCGCCATCACCTGACAGTTGGATAAGGAAGGGGCCAGGATCAGCCCATGAACAGACCGGTCATCCTCGCGGTGGGAGGGCCCCTCCAGGGGCAGCACTTCTCCGTGGACTCGCAAGGGGTCAGGATCGGGCGCGATCCGGCCAACGAGGTGGTGATCCCCACGCCCGACGTGTCCAGACACCATGCCCGGGTCATCCTCCACAACGGTGCGCTGTGGGTTCAGGACGCCGGCAGTCGCAATGGCGTGTACGTCAATGGCAACCGGGTGTCCGGTCATACCCAGGTCGCACCCGGGGATCGGGTCAGCGTTGGCAATTCGGAATTCCAGGTCCAGCTCGCTGGCGAGGACACGGACGGTTCGGTCTCGGTGAATATGGACGCCGTGCGCCCTCAGGGGAAGCCCGCCAAGAACAAGAAGAAGTCGCAGCGGACCAGGGCCGACAGGCAGTCCGGCGAGGGAACCCGTAAGCGGTGGCCCCTCGTGGTCGCGGCGGTGGCACTGGTCGGCCTGCTGGGACTGGTGTTCCTGGTGGGGTTGAGAGGTAAGGACACGGAAGACCCGAATCTGGCTGAGATGAGAAAAGCCATCGAACCGGCCCCGTTTTCGCTGGGGACGTTGAAGGCCGAACAGGAGTCCAAGAAGGTTGAAGCGACCGCTGAAGCGCAGCCATCTTCGGCGGCGAGTTTCAAGGAGTCCCTGGACGCTGCGGCCGGCAACAACGGCGAAGAGCAGGCCGAGTGGCCCAAGCCCCCCCCAGGAGCCATCTTCGGGGACGTGCGATTCCAGGCGGACCTGGACTACGAGCAGGGACGTCTGCGGGAAGCGCTGGTGGGCTACCAGATAGCGCTACAACTCAACGGCGAGTGCGAGGTCTGTCGAGGCCGTATCGACACTATCGGCGTGCAGATTTTGGAAAAGGTCCGCGAGGCTTACCTGCAGGGGATGCGCTACCAGGAAGCCCACCAGTACCAGCAGGCGATCTACGCCTTCGAGCGGACGCTTCTGCTGGACCCTGACAAGACCCTGGAGAACACTCTTCGAGCTGTGGAGCAGATCGAGGAAACCAGGAAGAACCTGCCGCATCAGTACTGAAGGTTCCAGCCATGCTAGGCCTTGATTCCCACAAGGAGGTTTCTGAAGTCTCCAGGGGGTCCATATGGTTCCCTCTTCACCAAAGGTCTATACTCACGCGCGAGATTTGAGGTGGAGTAGATGGGTTTTCGGTCAGCCTTGCTGCTGGTCCTGAAGGACGGCGAGGAAGACAGAAGGATCGACCTCGAGGCCGGCAGCCTGGAACTGGGGCGGGCGGAAGACAACGAGATCTGTCTCCCGCACATCAGCGTGTCGAGGCGGCATGCTCGGATCTTCGTGACCGAGGACCGAGTGGTCTTCGAGGACCTGGGATCCGGCAATGGTTCCTGGTTCAAGGGGCGTCGGATCCGAACCCAGACCCTGGTGGATGGCGACGAGATCCTCATCGACCCCTTCACCTTGCGGTTGGAGCTGGAGGAGTTGCCCTCGGTCCAGGACCTGGTGGTGGACCAGACCGATGCCACCTACACGGATGTCGGCGGAAGCGATCACACCGAATTGCTGACGGGGCCGGATGCCGACTTGATCTCCATGGTCGAATCCGAGGTTCCCCGGGCACGATTGGAGACGCTCAGCGGTTCCCAGTTGGAGGAGTTCTACGAGGTGGCTGCGGAGGGTCTGACCCTGGGGCGCAGCGATCAGCGGGACGTGGTCCTGGTGGACGTGGCAGCCAGCCGGCTCCACTGCGAGATCGTCTACAACGCAGGCTGCTACCAGGTCCGGGATCCGGGTTCCGCAAACGGCATCTTCATCAATGGTCGCCGGGTTCGTGAGAAAGATCTCGACGACGGGGACACCCTTCGGATCGGAAGCACGGAATTCCGATGGGTCCAGGAGGGTTCTGTTGCACCCTCGACCGTGGCCATCGAGGAAGCTCCCCCGGAGCACACCGAGAACTTCTCTGCGGTGATTCCGGGTTCGAACCCCTCTCCTCCGCCGTTGTCTTTTGGCGGCGAGCCTCCTGTCCTGGACAACCCGGTGCCGGTGGGTCTGCCTCCGTCCTCTCCACCCGACTTCTCGGCACCCGAGGTTGGCCTCTCTCCGCCGCCGGAGCTGGAACAGGCCCCGCCTCTCTACGATCTGGGCCGTGTTGGCGAGGGGCCGCCCGTTGGGAATGAGCCGCCTCCGGGGTTCTCTCCCCAGGCCAACGATGCCGGGCAGCTTGGAGTACCCGCTTTTGGAACACCCAGCGCGGGAACCGGGGGTGGCGGTCCTGCCAGGCACGATCCTCTCGCGCCCGACCTGGGCGCGGCCCCGGTGGGAGGCGGGTTCGGTGGGGTCGAGATGTCCTTTGGGGCCGGCGGGAGTTCCAGGCGGAGCCAGGGGGGCTTCCTGGGCAGCTCCATCAACCGGATCTCCCTGGGCATCCTGGCCATGGTCATCGTGGTGATGGGCTTCAAGTTTCTCGACGGCCGTGCGGGCTGTGGTGGCCCGATTATTGAGACGCCACCGACAGTGGCTCCTGAGAAGGAGCTGCTCTACGCTCGAAAGATGGAGGAGGGTCTGTCTGCCTTCCGCGATGGGCGGTACCAGTCCGCAAGCACCAAGTTTGCGGAAGCGATGGAGCTCATTCCCGACCGGCCCGGTGCCCAGCGCATGGCGACCTACTCCTTTGAGTTTGTGGTCATTGACACCTTGGAGAACGTGGTTGCCGGCAATGCCCAGTCCGCTGAGGAAAAGACAAAACTCAAGGAAGACGCCCTGGCGCTCGCTCAGAAGGCCCTGGCGGGGAACAGCGTCAAGCGCAGCAGGTCGGCCCGCAAGAAGGTGCAGGAGGCCATCGAGATCCTGGGTGAGGACCGGGAACTTGCCCAGGCGGAGAAAGATCTCTCCAAGAAGATCAAGTCTCAAGGGGGTGCCCTCAGGATCCAGGATGAGAGGAAAAAGGCCGCTGAAGTAGAGGACCTCTACAAGACTTGCAGCGGCGAGATGCAGCGTCGGAACTACCCCCAGGCCGAGAAGTGTTTCCGGGAGGTCATGGCCTTGGACCCGGACCGAAAGACGGAATATTTTGCGCTGTCAGAAGACGGGAAGAAGAAAGCCGACAATGAAATGCGCAAGAAAGCGCAGCCGTCGTATCAGCAGGGTGTCTCCTATATGAACCAGGGGCGGAACTCCCAGGCCCGCTCCAAGTTCAAGGAAGCCCTGCGGTTCTACCCCGAGTACACCTCCGCCAAGAAGAAGCTCGAAAGTGTCCAGTCACTGCTCAAACAACAGGCATCGGAAAGGTTCAAGCAGGCCAAGGTGTACGAAGAGGCGAACCAGATTGACAAGGCCATTGTCTACTACAAAGAGGTCCAATCCCTTGTCGGCAACCCCAAGGATCGACTCCACAAGATGGCCCAGGATCGCATCAACTCCCTGGTGCAGTAGCGTCCTGTGTCTGGCGCTCCTTCTGGGCGCTGGTTGTGCCTCCCGCCAGGCCAGTGACCTGGAAGGCGTGCCGGTCAAGGCTGCGGTTCTTGACGAGCCTGGGCCGGGAACTCCTCGGGCTGTACTGGCCGAAGGGGCGGAGGCCCTGGATGTCTCGGTTCGACAGAAGGCGCTGGGTCAACTGGTTCGTCACAGCGCCCAACCCGGGGGTGGGGCCTGGGGGCCGCGCACCCTGCTGGACCCGAGCCCCTATGTGCAGCGACGGGGCATCGAGGCGCTGGGGGATCGATTGCCAGAGCCAGAGTCCCTGGAGCAACTGGTCCAGGTGGTCCGCCGGAGCGAAGCAGATCCCTACACCCGGGGGCTCGCAGGGCGGCTGCTGGCCCAACAGGGCGATGGCCGCAGCCTGCCGGCACTCCAGGAGGCCATCGAGGCCAGTGAAGCGGCCTGGGAGCGGGCGCCGCTGGCCCTGGCCTCCGCGATGATGGGCGATGCTGATGCAGTGGGGGTGCTGGCAGAGGCATTGGAGCGGGGGGAGTTCCCTCTGGAGGTGGACTTCTTCCTGGCGCTGGGGTCCTCTGGCCTGGGCGATCTCGCAGGTCCACTGGCGGCTGGCACAGGGCGCCTGGAGGAGGACCTGCTACTGCCGGCTGCAGCTTCCCTGGTTCGACTGGGCGACACTGAAGGCGAGCGCCTCTTTCGTGAGGCCCTGTCAGGGGAAGACCTGGAGATCCGGTTGCAAGCGGTGGATTTTCTGGCAGACCTGGAGGGGGAGACAGCCACCGCCCTCATCGAGCGGGCCATCCTGCTGGGCCCGGAGTCCGTTCGCACCTATGGGAACCTGGCCTTGCTCGCCCGAGGCCAGGGCAGCCCTCGTGATGCCCTGGCATTGTCCCGCAGCCTGGATCGAGAAGATCGAAAACAGGCGGTCTGGGCTCTGGGTCGCTACCTGGAGACGGGTCCTTCTCCGCGCCAGGCGCAGGCGGTTCGAGAGTGTCTGCGCCTCTCGTTGGGCGACGTGGAGTTGATGGTCGTGCACGAGGCCATCCGCGCCCTGGGTGCAGTGGGGCTGCCCGACGATCGACCGGCCCTTGAAGAGTTGATGCGCCAGGAGTTCGTGGCCGTGCGGGTGGCGGCAGCGGCGGCGGTCTTGGACATCGAAAGTCGGGCGGCTGCTATCGACGCAGGGTCGCCCACAGGGTGATCAGGAAGAGCGGAAGAGCCACCGCGTAAAACACCCAGGCCAGGACGGGGATCCCAATGACCTCGGCCCCGGGGGCTTCCAGGGACAGGCTTCCACAGACCGCTGCCGTGATCGACAGGGCGGCCAGGATGGCCCGTGCCTGTCGACGCTCTCGGCTGGCTTCGCTGGTGGCGTCGGGCCGAGCGGTGATGTCCATGTGCACCCGCTGGTGGTCCAGGTCGTCCAGGAACTGGCTCAGTGAGGTCGGCAAGCGCCTGGCCAGGGTCCCCAGGGTGACGGCGGTGTAGAACAGGTCTTCCCGTACTCGCTTGCTGCTGTAGCGCTCGGCGACCAGGCGCTCGACCCAGGGCCGCGCCGCGGCCAGGGGGTCGACCTCGGGGATCAGGCTCTTGGCAAGGCCTTCGGTGGTCAGCAGGGCCTTGAAGAACATCGTGTAGTTTGGCGGTGCCCTCACGTTGTGCCGCAGGGCTCCGCGAGCCAGGTCCTGGAGGAATCGCCCGATCTGCATGGACTGGAAGCTCACGTTCTCCCAGTTGCTGCTCACCACCTCGAGGGCATCCCGCTCGAAGGCGTCGTAGTCCACGCGCCCTTCCTTGATCGCGATGTCGAAGAACACCCGGCTGATGGTGCGGAAGTCGCCGCGCTCCAGCGCAAAGATCAGGGTGACGATGTTGTCCTGCATGTCTCGGGTCAGCCGCCCGACCATGCCGAAGTCCAGAAGTCCCAGCACCTCGCCAGGCAATACCAGGACATTGCCCGGGTGTAGGTCGCCGTGGAAGAAGCCGTGGCTGAAGAGCATCTGGTAGGCCACGTGCAGGTAGCGGCGCCCCACCAGGGACATGTCGCAGCCCTCTTCCCGGGCATTTCGGATCTTGACCCCTTCCAGGTACTCGATGCACAGGACCCGGGTGGTGGAGAGGTTTCCCACGACCTTGGGAATGCGAACGGTGTTGTCGCCGTCGAAGTTCCGGGCGAAACGCAGTGCGTTCTCGGCTTCGATCTTGAAGTCGACCTCGGCCAGGATGGAGCGTTCGAACTGCTCCAGGATGCCGTGGGGGTCAAACAGGGCGGCCTCGGGAAATTCCACCAGGGCCCGGTTCACCAGGAATTGGAGGATCGACAGGTCCGACCGGATCTGGTGGCTCAGGCCCGGTCGTTGGACCTTGAACACCACCTCCTGGCCATCCTTCAGCCGTGCGCGATGGACCTGGGCGATGGAAGCCGTGGCCAACGACTGCTTGTCGAAGTCATCCACCTCGGAGCGCCAGTCGTTCCCGAACTCCCGGACAAGCTGTCCCTCGATCTCGGCGAAGGGCAGGGGCCTGACGTCGTCCTGGAGCTGCTGGAAGGCCTCGACATACTCCGGGGGGATGACGTCCTGTCGGGTGGACAGGACCTGGCCCAGCTTGATGAACGTGACCCCGAGCTCCTGGACTGCGGCGACGGCCCGAGCGGGGTTGGAGTCAAAGGTCTCCTCCGTCCCGGTTCGCCCCAGGCCTCGCAGACCGGGGATGTCGACGTTGGCGAACAGGACACCGAAGCCGTGCCGGATGAGCACGGCCGCCACTTCTCGGAGACGGTTGATGTCCCGAACCCCGGCCGCGACGGTTCCGACGGTTCGAACCACAGGGCGAACGATACGCATCTGGAGCGGCTAACCGACGAGCTGGTCCATGCGCGTGCACCAGCCGGGAAGGTCCGCGGGCGCAAGCCGTCCATCCAGGGGACGGGCCCCCAGTCCGAGGGCTTCCAGGGGGGTGGGTACCACCCGTTCGGACACGCCCAGGCGGGTGGCCACGGCCTCGGCCACCTGGGCCCAAGTGGTCTCTTCCCCACCGATGGCGTGGGTCACCCCCTGAGGCAAGGTCAGGAGGCGCTGAGCCAGATCGTCGACCCAGGTGGGCTGGACGGGCCAGTCGGAAATGGCCTGGACCGGTCCTGAGCGCAGGGCCTGGGAAAGCCGAGATGGAAAATTCCGGCCTCCCGGCCCGTAGAGCCATCCTGTGCGGACCACGGAGCCCCCGGCGTCCAGCACCGCACGTTCAGCCTCGGCTTTCTGTTTTCCATAGGCGTTGACGGGATCGGGGGTGTCCTGGGGATGGTGGGGACCGGGACCGGAGAAGACATAGTTGGTGGACACCAGAACCAGGGGGACCTGTTGGGCCCACCAGGCCGGGGCCTCCACGTTCACGGCGCGGGCCCTGGGATCCTGGGCGCAGCGGTCCACGTCGGTGATGGCCGCGCAGAAGAGGACGGCATCGGGCTTTTCTGTGGCCAGGACCTGTTCGCACTGTGATCGATTGGTGACATCGAGCGTCGAATGGGTCCATTGCCTGGCCCCCAGGCGTACGAGTGCGCCTCCAAGCATTCCTTCTTCACCAGTGACGAGAATGTGCATCCTGGGCCGATCCTTAGCGGACTACTTTGACAGTGGACAGGGATCCTCCCTACGCTCGACAGGTTGCAGGTGCACTTGGCAAGGGTGTTCCTGGGACAGCCGATGAAGGCCACCGGGCATGGTTCATACCGCGCTCCGGGAGGGAAATGTTCGAAGGGATCACCTTCCATGGTCGCCTGTCTCGAAGAGACGGCCGGCCGGCCAATCCAGGCACATATACGCTGCGCTTTGCCCTTCATGCCGACAGGAACACCGGTCGTTCCAACTGGCAGGAGGATCAAGACGGCGTGACCATCGGCTCCGGGGGCTTTTTCAGTGTGGTGCTTGGCGTGGTCAAACCCCTGAAGCCGGATCACTTCGCCACCCTGCCACGCTGGTTGAGCGTTCGGGTCGTCCGTGGGGGTCATGTCGAGGAGGAGAACGGCATCCGAACGCCGTTGTTGGGCGAGACCATGCGTTTGGCCAAGGTCAATGCCCAGGTAGAGAAGCGGCTCGCGACGGTGGAGTCTTTTCGGGAGACAGCCCTCAAGGGACCGGACGCAATCAAGCTGGAGGGTCGCCTCGACGACATGGGCGAGCGGTTGGGCCAGATGGCAGACACGCGGTTGCCCAATGCGGAAGGGCTGCTGGGTGGACTGGAGACGGAGGTCGAAAGCCTTGGCGGTGACGATGGCCGGGTCACCTGGTTGGAGGATCGACTCGATGACATCGATGGACCGGACGGGGACATCGTGGATCTGGTCGAGCGCATGGAGCGCCTGGAGCAGAAGGCCCCAGAACTCTTCGAAATGCTGGACGACGAGCCTCGACGGGAGGCAAAGCTCCGCATGCGCATCGCCACCCTGGAGGAGATGCTCAAGGCTCTGGGGGGAGAGCTGGAGCAGCTGAGGATCCTGGCGGGTGTGGGTGACAAGCCGTCGCTTCCCACAGCTGCCGACATTGGCGCCGTCGACAAGTCCGGCGACCACATGACCGGGGCACTGGTCATTCGCAAGGGTGGCCTGGAGGTGGTTTCGGGAGGCATCCAGGCCCGGGGAGTCAATGTCAACACCCTGGAGGCGGCGAACATGGTTCGGGCCCCCAAGGTCATTACCGAAGCCCTGGAACTGCGCGGCGAGTTGACCGTGGACAACATCTCGCGGGTCCTGCAGATACGGCAGATCGAGGGCCGGCATGCGTCGGGTCGGAAGGACGGCCCGTTGCACCTCAATGGACGCTCGGGCAGTGACGTCGTCGTGGGCCGGTCGGACAAGAAAGGAGGCATGCAGGTCCAAGGCACGGTCAACGCCGACAAGGTGATCACTGTCGGGGCGGACCTGGCCGAGCGTTTTGTCGGCCAGGGCCTGGAGGCGGGTGATGTGGTTCGTCTCGCCGGGTCTGGACGCCGGATCGAGCGTTCTCGGTGCTTTGCCGATCCGGCAGTGGTCGGTGTGGTCAGCAGCACCCCCGGCGTCTTGCTGGGCCAGGATGAGGGCCAGGTCCCGGTGGCGTTGAGCGGGACGGTCTTCTGCAAGGTGGATGCGAGGGATCACCCCGTGGCGGTGGGGGACCTGCTGGTGTCGGCCGAGCTTCCGGGGCACGCGCAGGCCATCCAGGACCAGGTGGTGCCGGATGTCGCCGTGATCGGGAGAGCCCTCTCCCCGTTGTCAGAGGGCATTGGCACCATCTCGATCCTGGTGCGATAGGGTCGCTCGTCACGAGGAAGGCCATGTCTTCACCTGCCACGTTGCCTCCCTGGGCTCAGGAGTTGCGGGATCGCTACCTCGCGGGAGAGGCCAGCATGTTCCTGCTGCACGGCAACGTGCGGGATCTCTTTGGCTGGACGGAACCTGGGGGTCGGGTTCAGTGGCTCTCCTTGGGGCGCTTCCTGGAGAGGTTCCTGTCGCGTACAAAGGAGATCGTCGTCTCCTACAACTGTTCCGAAGGCCTGGAGTTCGCCGACCCGAAGATGAACCCACGCTTTGCCCGGGTGTTGAATGCCCGGCGGATCCTGAAGGGGCATGCGGAACTCACGGAACTGCCCCGCAGTGCGAACAAGGTTCTGCCACTGCTCGAGGAGCTGGTGACGGACCAGACCCAGAGCGCCGCGGTTTTGCTGGACTACGTGGAGACCATCGTTCCCGCAGGGGAACTCTCGTTCATGAGCGAGGCTGACAAGGCCAATTTTGTCTCTCTGCAGCGATGGGCCGCTGACCCGGCGCTGCTTCAGTCCGACAACCTGGTCATCCTGGTGACCGAGCAACTCGGGGACCTGCAGAGGCGGGTCGTGAGCTCTGCACAGCTCCACGCCATCGAGGTCCAGCTGCCCGACGAAGAAGCTCGCGCAGCCTTCCTTGCGCGTCAGGATCTCGAGGAAGTCCCCATGGAGTTGGAGGTGGAGGACCTGGCCCGACACACCGCCGGGTTGACCCTGGTTCACCTCCGGGGGCTTCTGCGCCAGGCTCAGCAGTCCCGTCAGGCCATTTCCTATCGCACGGTGACCCTCCGAAAGAAGGCGATCATCGAGCAGGAATGCCACGGCCTGGTGGAGTTCATGGACCCCGGGCATGACTTCAGCCACGTCGGGGGCATGGAACAGGTCAAGGCTGACCTGATGCGCATCGCGGAAGCGGTCAAGAAGGGCCACCGAAACCGGGTGCCGATGGGGTTGATCTTCGTGGGTCCGATGGGCACCGGCAAGACCTACGTGGCCGAGGCCTTTGCGGCGGAGAGCGGACTCACCTGCCTGAAGTTCAAGAATTTCCGGGAGAAGTGGGTGG
>CAZMNK010000012.1:0-22703 GCA_964567625.1 uncultured Enterobacterales bacterium
GCAGGCTCCGGTGAATGTCCGCCTGACGGCGGCTCCCCTGGAGACCCGGGTCTTCCAGCAGATCCCCGAGTTGGGGGATGCCCACCTGTTCCTCGGGGTCGACCCCGACACCGACCGGCAGGAGATCTGGCACTTCCACCGTGGTGAGTGCACCCGACATGGCAACACGGCTCGGGTCGAGGTGCCGATCATGGGATGTGATGCCGTGGTCTCCCTGGATGGGGCCAAGATCGATCTGTCCGATGGCAGCGACCGGATGGCAGTGATCGACCTGCATCACAGCTCCGGCAGTGCCAGCCACGCAGATGAGGCCAAGGGTACAGGAGCCCTGGCCCTGACCTCGACCGGCTTTACGGGCAAGGCACCAGCGGGTGGAGCAGCAGCTGCCAACTTCGGTGGCAAGGACTTTGCGAAGGCCAAGGTTTCCGTCAAGGCGTTCGGTGATCTGCAGGCGGTTGGCTACCGACTTCCCAAGAACGGCGACCTTGCCAGGGCGGCCCTGGTGGTCAACCAGATGCTCCCAACGGGTGACAAGGGGGCTCTCCTCTTCGACGCCCGGTCCAACTCGTCTCGACGCCTGGAGTCCCTGCGCCAGGCTGTGGTCTGGGCCCGGGAGAAGTATGGTGAGGACCTGGTTCTCGTCACCGCTCCCGCGGGCTTCTTCGGCCACAAGGGACTGATTCCGGTCTACACACGAGACAGTGGTTCGGACAGCGTGGAGGCCCGTGGAGAGATGGTGGCCACGACTGTCGGCCGCGTGCTCTTCTACGACATCGTTCCGGATGTCCTGCCATTCAGCCTGGTCAACCGAGACCTGGGCAAGAAGGCGCTCGGCGAACTCATCGACCGCAGCTACCGGATCGCCGGTGCCAAGGCCACGGTTCTCCTCGCCGACTCCATGATGAAGATGGGTTTCACCCAGTCGACCACGGCGGGTATCTCCATCTGCATCGATGACATGACGATCCCGGCCCGCAAGGGAGAGATCCTGGCGGGAGCCTACGACGAGGTTCGGGAGACCGAGAACCAGTACAACGAAGGCCTGATCACCCTGGGTGAGAAGTACAACAAGGTCGTCGACATCTGGTCCAAGGTCACCGATGAGATCTCGAAGGAACTGGTTCGGGACATCGGCAGCGAGCGACTCGTGGGAGACGAGAAGGGCCAGGTCGACGAAGACCACCCCTCCTTCAACTCCGTCTACATGATGGTTGACTCCGGTGCACGAGGCTCCACCACGCAGATCCGTCAGCTGGCGGGTATGCGAGGACTCATGGCCAAGCCGTCCGGCGAGATCATCGAGACGCCGATCACCGCGAACTTCCGCGAGGGTCTGAGCGTGTTGCAGTACTTCATCTCGACCCATGGTGCCCGCAAGGGGCTGGCCGACACGGCCCTCAAGACGGCGAACTCGGGGTACCTGACCCGTCGCCTGGTGGATGTGGTCCAGGACGTGATCATCACGGCCACGGAATGCGACACCCTGATGGGCATGGAGGTCACCAGCCTCATCGAAGGTGGCGAGATCATCGAGCACCTTGGTGAGCGGGTCCTGGGTCGCGTTGCGGCAGAGGACATCCTCGATCCATACAGCGACGAGGTTCTGGTCGCCCGGAACCTGATGTTGGACGAGGACGCCATTGAGAAGGTCGTCCAGGCGGGTGTCGAGCGGGTGAAGATCCGGTCGGTCCTGACCTGCGAGATGAAGTGGGGGGTCTGCACCCACTGCTACGGTCGTGACCTTGCCCGTGGCCACCTGGTCAACGTGGGCGAGGCCGTGGGTGTCATCGCTGCACAGTCCATTGGCGAGCCGGGGACCCAGCTCACCATGCGGACCTTCCACATCGGTGGCGCGGCCTCGGCCAAGGTCACCCAGGCGAACATCGAGCTCAAGACCTCGGGTACCGTGCGGTACTCCGACGACCTGGCTGTCGCGAAGGTTCTTGGTGGGGGCCTGGTGGCGATGAGCCGGAATGGTGAGATCGCCATCGCCGACGACAAGAACCGTGAGCGTGAGCGCTACGCGATTCCCTACGGGGCCAGCCTGCTGGTCAAGGACGGGGAGCGTGTGTCCGCCAAGACGAAGATCGCGGAGTGGGACCCATTCACCACGCCGATTCTGGCCAACGACTCAGGATCTGCGCGTTTCGCCGACCTTGAACTGGGTCGGACTCTGGATGAGCAGGTCGACGCCTTGACGGGCCGGAGCCGCAAGGTGGTCCTGGAGTACCAGGATGCCGAGTTGAAGCCGCGGATCGAGCTCAAGTCCCCCAGTGGCAAGCTCAAGAACCGGTTCTTCCTTCCCGAGCGGGCCGTCATCATGATCACCGATGGGGATGATGTTCAGAAGGGTGACGTGCTGGCCAAGATCCCGCGGGAGACGATGAAGACCAAGGACATCACCGGGGGTCTGCCCCGGGTTGCCGAGCTCTTCGAGGCCCGCAAGCCCAAGGAGGTCGCCATCATCGCCGAACTCGACGGTGTGGTGGAGTACGGCAAGGACACCAAGGGCAAGCGTCGCATCATCATCAACGCCGAGGATGGTGAGACCAGCGAGTACCTGATCCCCAAGGGCAAGAACATCACGGTGAATGAGGGTGACTTCATTCGTGCTGGTGAGAGCCTGATGGATGGCGCTGCAAACCCGCACGACATCCTGAAGATCAAGGGTGAGGATGCGCTGGCTCGGTACCTGGTCGACGAGGTCCAGGAGGTCTACCGCCTCCAGGGCGTGAAGATCAACGACAAGCACATCGAGGTCATCGTTCGCCAGATGCTGCGGCGGGTGAAGGTCCGCCACGTGGGTGACACGGACTTCCTGGTCGATGAGCAGGTGGATCGCCACGGCTTCGACGAGGCCAACCGGCAGATCATGGCCATGGGCGGTCGTCCGGCCCAGGCAGAGCCCCTGTTGCTGGGGATCACCAAGGCCTCGCTGTCCACGGACTCCTTCCTGTCGGCGGCCTCCTTCCAGGAGACCACGCGGGTACTCACCGAAGCCTCGTTGCACGGTAAGCTCGACAACCTCCGTGGCCTCAAGGAGAACGTGATCATGGGCCGGCTCATCCCGGCTGGTACCGGGTTTGCGGCCTACCGCCAGCTCGGCATGATCACCAGGGGTGAGGACGGGGAAGAACTCCCGCAGATCGATGAGGCCAAGCCCTCTTCGGAAGCGGCCTTCCGGTAAACCATTGCCGGAGGAGGTGTGGGGCTTCGGGTGCTACAGGCGCTTTCGGCACACACTCCTTGCTCCGGTCCCTTGACATTGAGGGCCATGGTCCATAAATGGCAGCGGCTCTGAGGCTCGTGGCACAAGCATCGGCCTCACTAAGGACTTGGGAACAGAAAGAATGCCCACCATCAACCAGTTGGTCCGCAAGGGCCGGAAGAAGACGACCTCCAAGTCGAAGTCTCCGGCTCTGATGGGGTGCCCCCAGAAGCGGGGTGTCTGCACGCGTGTTTACACCACCACGCCCAAGAAGCCGAACTCGGCTCTTCGCAAGGTGGCCCGTGTGCGGCTGACAAATGGAATGGAAGTCACCGCCTACATTGGAGGCGAGGGCCACAACCTGCAGGAGCACTCCTCGGTGCTTATCCGCGGGGGGCGGGTCAAGGACCTTCCCGGTGTCCGATACCACATCGTCCGCGGGACCCTGGACTCGCAGGGTGTCGATCAGCGTCGCCAGGGACGTTCCAAGTACGGCGCCAAGCGCCCCAAGAAGTAGGAAGCCGAGATGCCCCGTCGTCGCGGAGTACCCCATCGTCCGGTCACCCCGGATCCGGTCTACGGAGACCAGATCGTGACCCGGTTCATGAACAAGATCATGCTCGATGGCAAGAAGGCCACGGCCGAGCAGATCGTCTACGGCGCCTTCGAGGTGATCGAGCAGCGCACCGGGGATGACCCGCTCAAGGTCTTCCGGCGTGCGATCGAGAACGTCATGCCCCTGGTCGAGGTCAAGTCCCGTCGTGTCGGTGGCTCCACCTACCAGGTGCCCATCGAGGTTCGGAACGAACGCCGCCTGGCCCTGGCCATGCGCTGGATCATCGGATTCTCCCGTTCCCGCAAGGGTCGTCCCATGGCAGAGCGGCTGGCCAACGAGCTCATCGAGGCCTCCCACAACCGGGGCACGGCGGTGAAGAAGAAGGAAGATACCCACCGGATGGCCGAGGCCAACAAGGCTTTTTCCCACTACCGCTGGTAGGGTCGCACCGACTGCTCGTGTTGAAGGGCCCAGTGGGGCCCTTTTTCACTCTGGTGGCTCGGACTCGTCATGTCGGACTTCTCCCAGGAACGCCTCGCCCTCGAACGGGTGCGCAACATTGGCATCCTGGCCCACATCGACGCGGGCAAGACGACCCTCACCGAGCGCATCCTCTACTTCACCGGGGTGTCTCCCTGGCTGGGTGAGGTTGACCATGGCACCGCAGCGATGGATTGGCTGCCCGAAGAGCAGGAGCGGGGCATCACGATCCTTGCTGCCAGCACGACCTGTCCCTGGCTGGACCACCAGATCAACCTGATCGACACCCCAGGGCACGTGGACTTCACCTCCGAGGTGGAGCGGAGCCTCCGGGTGCTGGATGGCGTCGTCGTTGTCGTGTCAGGTGTCGACGGGGTCCAGCCGCAGACCGAGCGGGTCTGGCACCAGGCGGATCGCCACGCTGTGCCGCGCCTGGTGTTTGTGAACAAGCTCGATCGGCTGGGGGCGGACCTGGAAGCGGCCCTGGCCTCTCTTCGTGATCGCCTCGAGGTGGAGCCTGTCTCCCTTGTGCTTCCGGTGTGGAACGAGGAGGGCCTGGAGGCACTTATCGACCTTGTGGGGCAGCGTCTTCTGCGCTTCCCGCCGCAGCAGGGAATGGTCTCTGAGCCCGTGCCGGAGTCCCTGCGAGACGAACTGGAGGTTGGCCGCGAACTGCTGCTGGATGCGGTTCTTCATGACGATGAGCGGGCGATGGAATGCTACTTCTCGACCGGGGAGTTGCCCGAGGATGAGATCTGGCGCCTGGTTCGGGCTGCCACAATCGCTGGCCGCATCGTGCCGGTCTTTTGCGGTGCGGCCAAGCCAAAACTGGGCATCCAGCCGCTTCTGGATGGCGTGGTGCGGGTGTTGCCCTCTCCAGCGGATCGACCGCCTGCCGAAGGGGTCGGCAAGGCCGGCCAGGGACTCTCTGGAAGTCGTCTACCGACCGAGGATGCCCCCTTTTCATGCCTGGTCTTCAAGTTCCTGTCTGAGGGCAGGGGACACCGTTCCTATGTTCGAATCTACAGTGGAGTGGCCCGCACCGGGGACCCGCTGCTGGTGCCTCGACTGGGGAGGGAAGTCATCCTGGGGGACCTGGGACGGGTGCACATCAATGAATTGATGCCAGTCCAGGCAGCCCGGGCCGGTGACATCCTGGCTGTCGATGGCCTGGACGACGTGGTCGCCGGTGACACCCTCTGTGACCCGGATGCTCCCATCGCTCTGGAGCCGATCTCGCTCCCGGACCCTGTGATGTATGTGGCGCTGGAGCCCCGGGCCGAGGAGGATGACCAGCGCCTTCGGCAGAGCATGGGGTGGTTGCGGCGTAGGGATCCTTCTCTCCAGGTCCGAGTAGAACGGGAGACTGGCCGCCAGTTGCTGTGCGGAATGGGCGAGTTGCACCTGGAGGTGGCGCTGGAGTGGCTGCGTCGCGAGCAGCGAATCACCGTGGATGCCGGGACGCCACAGGTGGCCTATCGCGAGACACCGAGGGGTTCTGCAGAGGGAACGGGGTTGGTGGATCGCCTGGTGGCCGGCAGGGGTCGGTTCGCCGAGGTGAGGATCGTCTGTGCTCCCGGGCCGGTGGGGGAGGGGGTCAACATTCGTGCGGTGGAGCGGCTGGGAGCGCCGCGTCCATGGGTCGAAGCGACGGTGGAGGGCATTGAGGACGTTCTGCGGATTGGTGCCAGGGCTGGTTTTCCAGTGACGGATCTCTCGGTTCAGATCGCGGAACTTCGACACCATGATGTGGACTCGACGGAGCAGGCATTCCGCCTGGCGGGCGGTCTTGCAATCCGTCAAGCGTTGGCCAAAGCGGGCTGCGCGGTGCTTGAACCCATGATGCGGGTTGAGATCGTGACGCCGGAGGAGTATATGGGCGCGGTTCTTGGGGACATTCACTCCCGGCGCGGGAATGTCCTCGACATCGTGGCCCGAGGAAAGCAGCAGTCGGTTCAGGCAACCGCACCTCTCGCAGAACTGCGGGGATACGCGACCGCCCTCCGATCGCTTACCCAAGGCCGAGCCACCCATTCGATGCACCTGGAAACCTACACCCCCCTGCCCGCGAAACTGGTTGACCAGCTCCCCGGGCGCAGCTGAGCGAGAAGCAAGATGGCCAAGGAAAAATTCGAACGTACCAAGCCCCACGTGAACATCGGAACGATTGGTCACGTGGACCACGGCAAGACGACCCTGACGGCTGCCATCACCAAGTGCCTGGCAGATACCGGTGGTGCGACCTTCATGGCCTACGATGACATCGACAAGGCCCCGGAAGAGAAAGCCCGAGGGATCACGATCAACACGGCCCACGTGGAGTACGAGACGGAAGCCCGTCACTACGCCCACGTGGATTGTCCTGGTCACGCCGACTACATCAAGAACATGATCACGGGTGCCGCGCAGATGGATGGCGCCATCCTGGTGGTCGCCGCCTCGGACGGTCCGATGCCTCAGACGCGGGAGCATGTGCTCCTGGCGCGTCAGGTGAACGTCCCGCACATCGTGGTGTACCTGAACAAGGTGGACCTGCTGGACGACGAGGAGTTGTTGGAGTTGGTGGAGATGGAGGTCCGGGAGTTGCTGGACGAGTACGAGTTTCCCGGTGACGACACGCCAGTGATCCTGGGCTCGGCGCTGAAGGCGCTGGAGGGCGACAGTGCGGACTGGGGTGTGCCGTCGGTGCTGAAGCTGATGGAAGCGGTGGACACGTTCATTCCGACTCCCGAGCGGGACATTGACAAGCCGTTCCTGATGCCGGTCGAGGACGTGTTCACGATCACGGGTCGTGGGACGGTGGCGACAGGCCGAGTCGAGCGAGGCCAGGTCAAGACGGGTGAGAAGATCGAGATCGTGGGTTTCAAGGAGACCCGTGAGACGACTTGCACTGGTGTCGAGATGTTCCGGAAGATCCTGGATTATGCCCAGGCTGGGGACAACGCAGGCCTGCTGTTGCGCGGAATCAAGCGCGAGGAGATCGAGCGTGGTCAGGTGCTGTGCAAGCCGGGTTCGGTGACGCCGCACACGACGTTCATGTGCGAGGCCTACATCCTGAAGAAGGACGAGGGTGGCCGTCACAAGCCGTTCTTCACGGGCTACCGCCCGCAGTTCTACTTCCGGACGACGGACGTGACGGGGGTGATCGAACTCCAGGAAGGCGTCAACATGGTGATGCCAGGTGACCAGGTGACGATGAAGGTCACGCTGATCACCCCTGTGGCAATGCAGCAGCAGTTGCGATTCGCCATCCGGGAGGGTGGACGGACCGTGGGTGCAGGTGTTGTTGCCCAGATCGTCGAGTAATCGGAGTGTTGGATTGGCGGATTTGGCGTCGCCGCGCTATCTGCGGGCGTTCCGCAGGGTGCGGCCCGCGGCGTAAGGGTCCTGTGCGGCCCTCAAAGGAATTGTGATGGCTTCCTCGAACAAGATTCGAATCCGGCTCAAGGCCTACGACCACAAGTTGTTGGATCGCAGTGCGGCCGAGATCGTAGAGACTGCGAAGCGGACCGGTGTGTCGATTCGTGGGCCCTTTCCTCTTCCGACCACGATCAACAAGTGGACCGTCCTTCGCGGTCCTCACGTGGACAAGAAGTCCCGCGAGCAGTTCGAACGTCGGACTCACCACCGTCTCCTCGACATCCTGGAGCCCAGCCAAGAAACGGTCGATGCGCTTATGAAGCTCGACCTTTCCGCGGGCGTCCACGTCGAGATCAAGCTTTCCTGAGGGTGCGGACATGCCGAGCGTGACCGTCTACAACACAGCCAAGAAGAAGGTCGGGTCCTGCGACCTGCCAGACGCCGTTTTTGGTGTCGAGGTCAAGGAACACCTGTTCTGGACCGTTGTTCGCTACCAGATGGCCAAGCGTCGTCAGGGGAGCCACAAGGTCAAGAATCGCGCCGAGGTCAGCGGTGGCGGCCGGAAGCCGTTTCGTCAGAAGGGCACGGGCCGTGCCCGCGCTGGAACCACCCGAGCCGTTCACTGGCGCGGCGGTGGTCGGGCCTTTGGACCCACTCCAAAGGACCACGGGCACAAGGTCAACAAGAAGGTGCGGCGGGCGGCGCTGAAGAGCGCACTGTCCCGGCGTGCGGAAGAAGGCAAGATCACGGTGTTCGACGCCTTCCAGCTGCCCGAGGCCAAGACCAAGGGATTCGTCAAGGTCCTGACCAAGTTCGGATTCGATGATCTTCTTCTGGTGCTTCCCTCCAAGGATGAGAACGTCTGCCTGTCAGCACGGAACATCCCTGGCGTGACCATCCTGCCCGTCGAGGGCCTCAACGTCTACGACATCCTGCGCCACAAGAACGTCGCCGTGACCACCGAGTCGGTGGAAGGCATCGTTGCCAGGCTGGGAGGCTGACCATGGCGGAACTGCACGACATCCTGCTGAGGCCGGTCATCACCGAGAGGACAGCTCGGCTGAACGCCGAGGAGAACACCTACGTCTTTCGTGTAGGCGACGACGCCAACAAGGTTCAGATCAAAGAGGCGGTCGAGCAGGTTTTTGGTGTGCGGGTCTCCCGCGTGCGCACCGCTCGGATGCCCGGCAAGCCGAAGCGATTCGGGCGGCACCGGGGCCGGACCTCCGCCTGGAAGAAGGCCTTCATCACCCTGGCCGAGGGCGACACCCTCAACTTCTACGAGGGCTGAGGACCATGGGAATCAAGCGCTTCAAGCCCACCTCTGACGGACGCCGCTTCATGCGGATTTCCGATTTCGCCGAGATCACAACGGACCAGCCGGAGCGTTCTCTCCTGTCGCCGTTGGCCAAGAAGGGTGGACGCAACAACCGGGGTCGCATCACCGCACGCCATCGTGGCGGTGGTCACAAGCGTCGGTACCGGATCATTGACTTCCGCCGGGACAAGCTCGAAGTGCCGGGCAAGGTCGCCACCATCGAGTACGACCCCAACCGCTCGGCTCGCATCGCACTCATCCACTATGTGGACGGGGAGAAGCGGTACATCCTGCACCCGGTCAACCTGAATGTCGGCGACACCATCGTCGCCTCCGACAAGGCCGACATCCAGCCGGGCAACAGCATGCGGCTGACCGTTCTGCCCCTTGGTACCTGGGTCCACAATGTGGAGCTCACCCTGGGGCGCGGGGGACAGATGTGCCGCAGCGCAGGGTCCTACGCCCAGGTCATGGCCAAGGAAGGGTCCTACGTCCTGTTGAGACTCCCGAGTGGGGAGCTTCGCAAGGTCCACCAGAACTGCCGTGCCACGGTGGGCCAGGTGGGCAACACGGACCACTCCAACCAGTCTGTTGGCAAGGCCGGCAAGACCCGCTGGGCCGGACGTCGACCCAAGGTTCGCGGTACCGCCATGAACCCGATTGACCATCCCCATGGAGGCGGCGAGGGCCGCACTGCCGGGGGACGTCATCCGGTCACGCCTTGGGGCAAGCCCACCAAGGGATACAAGACACGGGCCCGCAAGAAGCCCTCCAGCAAGTTCATCGTCAAGCGTCGCAAGACCGGGAAGTAGAGGAACGCATGGCACGCTCTGTCAAGAAAGGTCCCTACGTCGAGCAGCGTCTGCTTGAAAAAGCCGACGCCGCCCAGACTGGGACAGGAACCAAGGTCATCAAGACTTGGAGCCGACGCTCGACCATCATGCCCCAGTTCATCGGGCTGACCTTCGCCGTGCACAACGGCAGGAAGTTCATCCCGGTGTACGTCACCGAGAACATGATCGGTCACAAATTCGGTGAGTTTGCGCCGACGCGGACCTACTACGGGCACGCGTCTGATCGCAAGTCCCGCCGAGTCTGATCGGAGTCACGTCATGGAATCCACCGCCACCCTACGCATGGCCCACATCTCGCCGCGTAAAGTCAAGCTCGTCGCAGATCTCGTGCGCGGTCGCGATGTCGACCAGGCACTGGAGATGCTGACGTTTACGCGGAAGAAGTCGGCACCGATGATCAAGAAACTCGTCGAGTCTGCTGTTGCAAACGCAGAGCAGGCCGCGGAGCAGAGCGAAGAGGCCTTTGATGTCGACACGCTCTACGTGAAGTCCATCCAGGTGGGCCGAGGTCCCTACATGCGCCGTTATCGGCCACGGGCCATGGGTCGCGCCACCCCTGTACGCAAGCCTACAAGCAACATCACCGTCGTCCTCGGGACGCTGGAGCAGTAACGATGGGACAGAAGGTCAACCCAATTGGGTTCCGAGTCGGCATCGTCCGGCCCTGGGAGTCTCAGTGGTTCTCCGCCAAGGAGTACCGCAAGTTCGTCCATGAGGACCTGACGATCCGCAAGTACATCAAGAAGAAGTACTACCACGCGGGTGTCAGTTCGATTCAGATCGAGCGGGCTGCCAACAAGGCCAAGGTCAATATCCACGCAGCCAAGCCGGGCGTGATCCTGGGCAAGCGGGCTGCTGGCCTTGAGGACTTGCGCATCAACCTGGCCCGCATCACGGGAAACAACGAGCTCTTCCCCAAGGTCATCGAGGTGCGGAAGGTCGAGACGGACGCACTGCTGGTCGCCGAGAACATCGCGGCCCAGTTGGTCAAGCGTGTCAGTTTCCGTCGCGCCATGAAGAAGGCCTTGACCCAGGCCATGCGGTCAGGGGCGAAGGGCGTGAAGGTCATGTGCAGTGGCCGTCTCGGGGGTTCCGAGATGTCCCGTACCGAGTTCTACCGCGAGGGTCGCGTACCCTTGCACACCATTCGCGCTGACATCGACTACGGCTTGGCAGAGGCCAAGGCGAGCTACGGCGTCATCGGCGTCAAGGTCTGGATTTTCAAGGGCGAGATCGTTTCTGGCGAAGCCGCCTTCCAGGCCTGATCGCCCAGGAGTCTCGAGATGCTGTCCCCCAAGCGAATCAAATACCGCAAGAGCCACAAGGGCCGGATGCGTGGTCTGTCCCACCGTGGCAGCGATGTCTCCTTCGGCACCTTCGGGCTCCAGGCCACCACCTGTGGTCGCATCACGGCTCGCCAGATTGAGGCCGCACGTGTAGCCCTCACCCGGCACGTCAAGCGTGGTGGCCAGGTCTGGATTCGAGTCTTCCCCGACAAGCCGGTCTCCAAGAAGCCCGCTGAGACCCGTATGGGTAAGGGAAAGGGCAACCCGGAGTTCTGGGTCGCCGTGGTCAAGCCAGGCCGCGTGCTCTATGAGATCGAAGGTGTTCCCGAGGATGTCGCCAAGGAGGCGTTCCGCCTGGCCGGGCACAAGCTGCCGGTCAAGACCCGCTTCATGAAGCGGGAGGAGCTGGTTTGATGCAGTTCTCCGAGATCAAGGACCTGACCGACGAGAAGTTGGTTCACACCGAGCTTGGGCTGGAGCGCGATCTCATCGCCGGTCGAATCCGCCTGGCCACGAATCAGCTCGAGGACACCTCTACCCTCAAGAAGCTGCGTCGGGACATCGCCCGTCTTCAGACCGCAGCCCGCCAGCGTGAGCTGGAGCAGGGATTGAACCGAAATGCGTTGAAGAATCGTTACCGCGGTTCTTTCAAGGCCGATGGCACCGCCCAGGATGGCGATGAGGATGGTGGCGGGTTCCTCAAAGGCATTGTTGACAAGATCTCCAGCAACGACTAAAAAGCGCTGCCTTCAGGTCTGAGTTCTTCTCAGGCCACGACACCTCGGAACTGGCTACTCGGGGCTGTCGGCACGGAGCTTCCGATCGGAGTCCTGCTTGCAGGAGACCCGAGCGGGCCCCAAGCCAACCTGCGGTGAATCACACCGTGGACCCACTCGATTGTGAGCAGGACGATGTCTTCTGAACAGAAGTCCACATCTCGGCGGGAATTGACCGGTCGGGTAGTGAGCAACAAGATGGACAAGACGGTGGTCGTCAGGGTCACCCGTCGCGTCAAGCACGCTCGCTACAAGAAGTACTTGAACCGCTCGTCGACCTACAAGGCCCATGACGAGAACAACGAGTGCCTGGTCGGTGACGAGGTCATCATCCAGGAGAGCCGGCCCCTGAGTCGGCAGAAGCGCTGGCGTGTCATCGAACGCGCTGAGCAGAGCGCGTAGGGGTCGGCCATGATCCAGATGCAGTCGATCCTTGATGTCGCGGACAACAGCGGCGCCAAGAAGCTCAACGTCATCAAGGTTCTTGGCGGGTCCAAGCGCCGGTACGCCTCCGTCGGCGATGTCGTGGTGGTGTCCGTGCGTGAAGCCATGCCGAATGGCAAGGTCAAGAAGGGTGACGTGGCTCGTGCCGTCATCGTTCGCACAGCCAAGGAACTTCGCCGTCGGGACGGTACCTACATCCGCTTCGACATCAACAGCGCTGTACTCATCGATGACCAGGGTGAGCCCATCGGCACGCGTATCTTCGGACCTGTCGCCCGCGAACTTCGGGCCAAGCAGTACATGAAGATCGTGTCGCTGGCACCCGAGGTCCTCTGAGGATCCAACGATGGCCAACTTCAAGATCAAGCGCGATGACACCGTGGTGGTGCTCGCGGGCAAGAACAAGGGCAGCACGGGTCGCGTGCTGAAGGTTCTGCCAGTCAAGAGCCGTGTGATCGTCGAGGGCGTCAACGTCATCAAGCGTCACGTCAAGGCACAAGGCGATACGCCCGGACGCATCGTCGAAAAGGAAGCGTCGCTCCACATCTCCAACGTCGCGCTCTGGAACACAGAGGAGGGCCGCTGCATCAAGGCGGCCTGGTCGTACGTGGAGGAGGACGGCAAGCGGAAGAAGGTCCGCATTGACAAGACCACCCAAGCCCGCATCGATTGAGCGGTTCGGGAGGAACGGACAGATGAAGCCCAGGCTTAAAGAACTCTACAAAAGCGAACTCGTCCCGAAGTTGAAGGACGAGCTGGACTGCGCGAACGTCATGCAGGTACCTCGGCTCGTCAAGATCGTGGTCAATACCTCGCTGAAGGACGCCATCCAGACCCCCAAGGTGCTGGACGCTGCGGCTGGCGATCTCGCCCTCATCACAGGGCAGAAGGCGCTCATTCGCCGGGCCCGGCGTTCCATCGCCAATTTCAAGCTCCGTGAGGGGATGCCCATCGGTGCCAAGGTCACACTGCGCGGCGAGCGGATGTGGTTCTTTCTCGATCGCCTGATCAGTATTGCCATTCCTCGGATCCGGGACTTCCGGGGTCTGAGCCCGAAGGCCTTTGATGGCCGCGGCAACTACTCCATGGGGCTGACCGAACAACTGCTCTTTCCCGAAATCGAGTACGACAAGGTGGCTCGCATCATCGGGATGAACGTCACCCTGGTGACGACTGCTGAGACCGACGAGGAGGGGCGTGCGCTGTTGCGACAGCTTGGCATGCCCTTCCGGACCTGAAGGAGGCCCTGTGGCCAAGACATCCTTGATCGTGAAGTCGAAGCGCACCCCAAAGTTCAAGGTGCGCCAGGTCAACCGCTGCAAGCGTTGTGGCCGACCCCGTGCCTTTTACAGGGAGTTCGACCTGTGCCGCATTTGTTTCCGCGAACTCGCGCTGGCTGGGCAGCTCCCAGGCGTGACCAAGGCCAGTTGGTAGGGCGGAGGAGTCCACTATGTCGATGACCGATCCCATCGCGGACATGCTGACCCGTATCCGGAACGCCAGTCGTGCCGGACACGCCAGCACTGTGATTCCGCGCAGCAACATCAAACTCGAGATCGTGAAGGTCCTCAAGAGAGAGGGCTTTCTCGAGGGCTTCATCGAGATTCCAGAGGCTCCACAAGGGAAGATCAAGGTCTTCCTGCGCTATGACGGAGAGGGCGAGCGCATTCTCCGTGGCCTTGAACGGATCTCGAAGCCCAGCCGTCGCACCTACGTGGGAAAGGACGATGTCCCCCGCGTTCGCAACGGTCTCGGAGTCGCCATCCTCACCACCCCCCGTGGTGTCCTGACCGACCGACAGGCGCGAAAAGCGGGCCTCGGCGGTGAGGTCATCTGCCACGCCTGGTAGGCGGGAAGGAGTACGCCATGTCGCGCATCGGACGTCTTCCGATTCCTGTTCCAAACGGTGTCACTGTGACCCTTGGGGACGGTGTGACTGTCAAGGGGCCCAAGGGCCAGCTGTCTCGTCCCTTCGTCGGTGGTGTGGACGTGGCACAGAGCGACGGTGTCATCACCGTGACCCGACACAGTGACGCACGCACCCACAAGGCAGCACATGGCCTGATGCGGGCGCTGATCAACAACATGGTCATCGGGGTCACTGCTGGCTTTCAGAAGAACCTCGAGATCCACGGTGTCGGCTACAAGGCCGAGGTGAAGGGCAAGAAACTGGTGCTCAACCTTGGCTACAGCCACTCCATTCAACATGCCATCCCCGATGGCGTGAAGATCGCCGTCGACAAGGGCAACAAGATTGCCGTGTCAGGCATCGACAAGGAGACGGTTGGCCAGCAGGCTGCCGTCATCCGCGGGTACCGCCGCCCAGATTCCTACAAGGGAAAGGGTGTTCGGTACGCCAACGAGATCATTCGCCTCAAGGCTGGCAAGGCCGGCAAGGTCTGATCGGGAGTCCATCATGGCCAAGACCCATCCCACCACTGCGGCACGGAAGCGGCGCCAGTCGTCCATCCGCAAACGGATCCGCGGAACCGCGGCCCGGCCTCGCCTGTCCGTCTTTCGGAGCACCAGGCACATCTATGCCCAGTTGATCGACGATGAGTCGGGCACAACGGTGGCAGCTGCTTCTACCAAGTCCAAGGCTCTCTCGTCTCACGAGGGGCACCAGGGCAACAAGAAGGCAGCGGCCGCCGTCGGAACGCTCATTGCCGAAATGGCCAAGGCCGCCAAGGTCGAGGTGGTCGTCTTCGACCGCAACGGCTTCCTCTTTCACGGCCGCATCAAGGCCCTCGCTGACGCCGCCCGTGAGGGCGGCCTCAAGTTCTAGCAGGTCCCCGGAGCCACCATGTCTCGAAATCACCGCGGTCGTCGCTCTCGGAAGCAGGAGCCCGATGACGGGCTCATCGACAAGGTCATCAACATCAACCGCGTGGCCAAGGTCGTCAAGGGCGGCCGTCGCTTCAGCTTTTCGGCCATCGTTGTCGTCGGCAATGCCGAGGGCATGGTCGGGCTGGGTTTCGGCAAGGCCAACGAGGTTCCTGAGGCCATTCGAAAGGCCACAGTCAAGGCCAAGTCCTTGATGAAGAACATCCCGATCATCGACGGGACCATTCCTCATGAAGTGACGGGTGCATTTGGTGCTGGCCGGATTCTCTTGAAGCCGGCTTCGCCTGGTACTGGCGTCATCGCCGGTCCCGCGGTTCGCGCCATCATGGATGTGGCCGGCATTCGCAACGTGCTCACCAAGTCACTGGGTTCTTCGAATCCACACAACTTGGTCAGGTCCACCCAGGATGCGCTGGATCGGTTGGAGTCGCCTGAGCAGTACGCCCTTCGCGTCGGTGCCGACGTCGAGGAGTTGCTGGGGGACTACACCGTCGGTGAGAAGTACTGGTCGTCGCGAGGCGTCGCGATCTAGCCGACGTCACTGCAGGAACACACCATGAAAAAGCTCAAGGTCACTCTGAAACGCTCCACCATTGGGGGTACCCGTGTCCAACGGGAGACCGTCAAGGGTCTCGGCCTGCGGAAGGTTCGCAGTACTCGGGTGTTGGAGAACACCCCAGCCGTCCGAGGCATGGTCAAGCGTGTCATCCACCTGGTAGACGTCCAGGAAGTCGAGGCCTGAGCCTCGCTGGAGATTCCAATGGCGAATGAACTAGCCAACTTGAAGCCGCCTGTGGGCGCGACCAAGACCCGGACCCGTCGGGGTCGTGGTGAGGGGTCGGGCCTGGGCAAGACCAGCGGGCGTGGCCAGAAGGGGCAGCACGCTCGTTCCGGTTCCGGCGTGCGTCCTGGATTCGAAGGTGGTCAGATGCCGCTGCATCGGCGGTTGCCGAAGCGGGGCTTCCACAACCGCTTTCAGAAGGACTACGTGATCATCAACGTTCGGGATCTGAACCGATTCGAGGCTGGCACCGAGGTCACCACGGAGCTGCTCAAGAGCTCAGGTGCGATTTCTCGCATCGGCAAGGACGGCGTCAAGGTCCTGGGGAATGGAGAGCTGACCGTGGCCCTCACCGTCAAGGCGGCGAAGTTCAGCAAGTCGGCAGCCGAGAAAATCGCTGCAGCAGGCGGCTCCACCGAAGTCGTCTGAGTCCGCCAGGACGGGAGCTCACAGGGTGCTGGAGACCATCGCCAATATCTTCAAGATCGCGGATCTTCGGAACCGGATCCTGTTCACGATGGCGCTTCTTTCCGTCTATCGGCTCGGAATCTTCATTCCGTGCCCGGGCGTAAACCGGGCGGCCCTCTCGCGGTTCTTCAACGAGAACAGCAACACGCTCTTCAGCGTCTACGACATGTTCACCGGCGGGGCGCTCGAGCAGTTCAGTGTCTTTGTGCTGGGCATCATGCCGTACATCACCGCCAGCATCATCATGCAGGTGTTGAAGGTCGCGGTGCCTCAGTGGGAACGGCTTTCCAAGGAAGGCCAGTCGGGTCAGAACAAGCTGAACCAGTACACCCGCTACATGACCATTGGCATTGCATTGGTCCAGTCCTTTGCCATGTCGACTTCGCTGGAGCAGATGAAGGCTGGTGGTGTCGAGGACGTGGTTGTCGATCCCGGGACCGGCTTCAAGCTCATGACGATGATCACGATGACGGCAGGAAGCTGCTTCGTCATGTGGCTCGGTGAGCAGATCACCGAGCGGGGCGTGGGCAACGGCGCCTCCCTGATCATCACCGCCGGCATCATCGCCCGGATGCCCATCGCGGTCGTGACCCTCTTCCAGCAGGTTCGCCTGGGTGACAAGAACCTCCTTTTCCTGGTCCTGCTCGGGCTGTTCATGTTCGCCGTGATCTGGGCCATCGTGTTCTTCGAGCGAGGGCAACGAAGACTCCCGATCCAATACGCCAAACGTGTGGTCGGACGACGGGTCTACGGTGGGCAGAACACCTTCCTGCCGTTGAAGGTCAACACGTCCGGCGTCATTCCACCGATCTTCGCCAGCTCGGTGCTGATGTTCCCGGCGACGCTGGGGACGTTCTATGACTCCCAGATCGTGGCCCGAATCAGTGCGGCTTTCTACCCGGGAGAGTGGCTCTACAATCTCACCTATGTGGTGATGATCGTCTTCTTCGCCTACTTCTACACCGCCATTACCTTCAACCCGGTGGATGTGGCGGACAACCTGAAGAAGCATGGTGGCTACGTGCCGGGTATTCGGCCAGGACGGGCCACAGCGGACTACATCGATCACGTGTTGACGCGGCTGACTGCGGGTGGTGCCGTCTACCTCTCGATTGTCTGCATCCTGCCCACCTTGCTCATCTCCGAGTACAACGTGCCGTTCTACTTTGGTGGGACCGGGCTGCTCATCGTGGTCTCCGTCTCGCTGGACACGGTGGCCCAGGTCGAGGCCCACCTGCTGACCCGTCACTATGACGGCGTGACCAACGCCAAGAGTGGTCGGGCTCGCCACCGCCGCGCCCTCGAGCAACAGCAGAAGAAGGGCTGAGTTCCCTCACCGACGTCCACAGGCGTCACCTGGAGCCATCATGGTCCTCGTTCTCTTCGGTCCTCCGGGCGCTGGCAAGGGCACACAGGCGGCCGTCCTGTCCGACGAGCTGGGCATTCCCCAGGTCGCGACTGGGGACATCTTCCGCAAGCACCTCCAGGGAGGCACCGAACTCGGTGACCTGGCGAGGTCCTACATGAACAAGGGCCAGCTTGTGCCAGACGAGGTTGTCTGGGACATCGTCGAGACACGCCTGGCCGAAGAGGATTGCGTCGAAGGCGTGCTACTCGACGGATTTCCACGCTCGGTCCGCCAGGCGGAGCTCCTGATGGGGTGGCTCAAGGGCCAGGGGCGCAGGTTGGACGCCGTGACGGCACTCCAGCTCTCAGACGAGGTCATCGTCGAGCGGCTCGGAGGTCGACGGACGTGCATGAACTGTGGTGCGACCTACCACGTCGAGTTCAACTCGACGTCCGTGGAAGGTATCTGTGACCGGTGTGATGGCGAGGTCGTGCAGCGTGAGGATGACCAGGAGGTCACCATCCGCTCCCGCCTGGCGACATACAAGGACCAGACGGAGCCCGTGCTCACCTACTTCCGCACATTCGACCTGGTTTCCGATATCGATGGAACCGGTCCCATCGAGACAGTCAGCCAGCGCCTTCGCCTGGCTATCGGCTGAGAGGCGGGTCAGGCGTGGAGCCCCGATGATCCACATCAAGGCACCCTGGGAGATCGCGATGATGCGGTCCGCCGGCAAGTTGTTGGCGGAGGTCAAGGCCCTGGTACGCGAGAACGTCCAGGTCGGTGTCACAACCGGTGACCTGGACCGGATCTGCGAAGAGGAGATTCGAAAGCGAAAGAGCATCCCGGCCTTCAAGGGCTACGAGGTCGGAAACCACGTTTTCCCTGCCAGTCTCTGCGCCAGCCCCAACGAGCAGGTCGTTCACGGCATCCCCGATGACCGCCCACTGGAAGAGGGGGAACTGATCTCCCTGGACTTCGGGCTGATCTATGGCGGTTACCACGCGGATTCGGCCTTCACAGTTTACCTGGGAGAACCTCCCGAACAGGTCACCAGGCTGCTTGACGTGACTGAGCAGAGCCTATATGAGGCCATCGCTCTGGCCCGTGTGGGCAAGCGCGTGGGCGATCTGGGAAACCAGGTCCAGGTTCTTTGTGAGTCTCAAGGGTTCGGCGTGGTTCGCGACTACGTCGGGCACGGTATCGGCAGAATGCTGCACGAGGAGCCGGCGGTCCCGAATTTCGGGAAGAAAGGCACCGGAGTCCCCCTTAAACCGGGGATGTGTATCGCCATCGAGCCGATGATCACCCTGGGGACCCACAAGACCCGCACCCTGGACGACGGTTGGACCGTCGTGACAGGGGACGGGAGCCTGGCTGCGCACTTTGAGCAGACAGTTCTCATCACCGATGGAGACCCCGAGGTTCTGACCAGTCTGGACAACGGCGTCTCCTGAGTTTTTCTACCAGGCCAACATCCACCGATGAACCCGCATCAGCGGGCGAGGAGCGGAAAATGAAAGTCAAGGCTTCGGTCAAGCCCATTTGCGACAAGTGCCGCGTCATCAAGCGGCGCGGCGTCGTACGGGTGATCTGCGAGAACCCCAAGCACAAACAGCGTCAGGGCTAAGGGAGACCACATGGCACGTATTGAAGGTGTCGATCTGCCTCGCCATAAGCGCATCGACATCGCACTCACCTACATCTACGGCATCGGTCGGACGTCTGCGAAGCAGATTCTCGAGTCGGCCCAGGTCGAACACCACATCCGCACCTCAGACCTCTCCGAGGTCGAGATTGCCCGTATCCGTGAGGTCATCCAGAGCGGCCACAAGGTCGAGGGTGAACTCCGCAAGCAGGTCGCGATGAACATCAAGCGTCTCATCGACCTTGGTACCTACCGTGGCATGCGTCACCGTCGTGGGCTTCCCACGCGCGGTCAGCGGACTCACACCAATGCTCGTACCCGCAAGGGACCCAAGCGCGTCGTCACCAAGCGGAAGGGGAAGTAGAACCATGGCCAGCCCAAAGCGTCAGCGCAAGAGCAAGCGCGTCAAGAAAAATGTCCCGGTCGGTGTGGTTCACATCCAGGCGACCTTCAACAACACCATTGTCACCATCACCGACCCGGCAGGCAACACTGTGGCCTGGTCGAGCGCCGGTGTCCGTGGCTTCAAGGGCTCTCGGAAGTCCACGCCGTTCGCTGCCCAGCTGGTGGCCGAGGACGCCGCTCGCAAGGCCATGGACCACGGCATGAAATCGGCCGGGGTCTTTGTGAAGGGTCCCGGTGGCGGTCGCGAGTCCGCTCTGCGAGCCATTGCCACGAGTGGGCTCAAGATCACGCTCATCAAGGACGTGACACCAATTCCCCACAATGGCTGCCGGCCGCCCAAACGGCGTCGGGTCTAGAGCCCTTTTCATTTCCACTAGCGCGGGGGGAATTCCCCCTGGCAGACCACCGCCCGGGAATCTCCTTCTCGGGTGCGCACCTTCCTCTCGGGTGAAGAACCTCCAACCGGTCAGTTGGAGAAGGAAACCCGGGTTGGAGCCGAGACCATGATGAATCCATACATCTACGCAAACTGGCGCAACCTCATCAAGCCCCGCCGGGTCGAGCGCGACAACAAGTCCGACGAGACCTACGGCAAGTTCGTTGCCCGTCCTCTTGAGCGAGGCTTTGGCGTGACGCTGGGCAACAGCATGCGGCGGGTCCTGCTCTCCTCACTCCAGGGGGCAGCGATCACCAGCGTCAGCATTGACGGCGTGCTGCACGAGTTCTCCAGCGTTCCCGGCGTGGTCGAGGATGTGACTGACATCGTCCTGAACCTGAAGGGTGTTGTCTTCAAGACCGCGGACATCGAGCCCGTGACGGCCCGAATCGAGAAGAAGGGCGAGGTCGGCAAGGCCGTTGTGGTCAATGCTGGAGACATCCAGTTTGACGACGAGAACACCCTGGTCTTGAACCCGGAACACCCCATCGCGACCCTGACCGATGGTGGCACCTTCGGCGCTGAGTTGACCATCAAGATGGGCAAGGGCTATGTGCCGGCTGCCCTGAACAAGGTCGAGGGCCAGGCCCTTGGCGAGGTGGCCGTGGATTCCATCCATGCACCGATTCGCAAGGTCAAGTACACGGTCACCAACGCCCGTGTTGGCAACCGGACCGACTTCGACCGCTTGACCCTCGAGGTCTGGACCAATGGTGCTGTCGCCCCCGAGGATGCAGTCGCCTATTCGGCCAAGATCCTCAAGGAGCAGTTGAACATCTTCATCAACTTCTCCGAGGAAGATGAGCCTGTCGAGGATATCCCGACGGCCCCGTCCGAGGAACTCAACGAGAACCTGTTCCGTCGGGTGGATGAGCTTGAACTCTCCGTGCGCTCAGCAAATTGTCTGCAGAACGCTGGTATCGAGTACATCTACCAGTTGGTGGAAAAGACCGAGGCCGAGATGTTGAAGACCAAGAACTTCGGCCGTAAGTCCCTGAACGAGATCAAAGAGCTCCTGGGTGAGCTCGGTCTGGCTCTGGGAACCAAGCTCCCCCCGAACTTTCCGCGCAACCGCCAGTAGGCAGGCGCTGATCGGGGCCGGCCTGGGCCGGTCCCCGTGGAGTCCCCATGCGACACCAGAAGGCCAATCGGAAGCTCGGCCGCAACAGCACTCACCGGGAGGCCATGTTCCGCAACATGGTCACATCGTTGATGCTTCACGGCCGCATCAAGACCACCGAGGCCAAGGCCAAGGAAGTTCGGCGTCTTGCCGAAAAGGTCATCACCCTGGGCAAGCGCGTACCTCCCAGTTCCATGCAGGGACTGAAGGGTGCGGAGCTCGAAGATGCCAAGGCTGCTCGTGTTCACGCCATTCGGCTCGCCCGGAAGACCGTGAACAATCGAGATGCCCTGGACAAGGTCTTCAACGAGTACAGCGAGCGGTACAAGACCCGCCCTGGTGGCTATACCCGCATCTTCAAGGTCGGCTTCCGACCGGGTGACAACGCTCCGTTGAACCTCATCGAACTCGTCACCGAGGCCTGTGAGCCGAAGACTCGCAAGCCCAAGGCAGAAGCAAGCTCCGAGGCGGCGCCCGCCGTCGAGGAGGCGCCCGCCGCCGAGGAGGAGCCCGCCGTCGAGGAGGAGCCCGCCGCCGAGGAGGAGCCTGCTGCTGAAGAAGAGCCTGCTGCTGAAGAAGAGCCTGCTGCTGAAGAAGACACCGCTGACGATCCGACGGACGGCTGAGCCGCCGTCTGGACCGTTCCGCGATCGGTCGGAGAATGCCTGCAGTGTTCTCCGGCCGGTCAGCGTCGGTCTGTCGGATGGTCTTTCGTAGTCCAGCCGCGACCAGGAACGGCCGAGCAAGAACGGAGGTCTGGTGAGTCAGGAAATTCAGATTCAGAGCGCCCGAGACCGCCTGGAACGCTGGATGGAACAGCACAACAAGCGGCACACGCGGCAACGGCAGGTGATTGTCGAGGTTTTCCTGAACTCCTATGGCCACATGTCCCTACAGCAACTGCTGGATCAGGTTTTGAAGGTCGAACCTGGTGTGGGATTCGCCACCGTCTATCGGACGATGAAGCTCCTGACCGAGGCTGGTGTGGCCCATGAGCGGCGCTTCGGAGAGGGGCAGACCCTGTACGAAGTCGGAAGGGTGGGGGAGCACCACGACCACCTGATCTGCACCAACTGCGAGCACATCTTCGAATACGAGGACAAGCTCATCGAGGAACGGCAGCACGAGGTGGCTCGGGTCCATGGACTTCGAATGGTGAGGCACGTCCACGAGATGTACGGTGAATGCCTGGCAGCAGCCACCTGTCCCCGGCACCCGGATAACAAGGCCCCCGACGGTCATTGACACTCGAAAGACCGCTTCTTATAGGGCGGAACAGTTGCGCGGGTGGCGGAATTGGTAGACGCGCAAGGTTGAGGGCCTTGTGGCCACTAGGCTGTGAGGGTTCGAGTCCCTCCTCGCGCACCA
>CAZMNK010000012.1:22713-43647 GCA_964567625.1 uncultured Enterobacterales bacterium
CATCCTCAAGAGGCCGCTGTCCATGGACGGCGGCCATCTTCTCTTCGGGGCTACTCCGAAGAGGCGTCACTCACCCTCGGTGGGATCCGCCGCGTCTGGGGAGATCACTTCCTCCGCTGCATCCTCGACCAGAGAGGGCACTTCGGGAACCGCCGGGGTCTCAGTCCCTTCGGGCTCATCCACCGGAATGCCCCAGTCGATCTCGTCGAGCCCGCTCTCCAGCAACTCGTCCTCGATCTTTCCGCCTCCTGCGGCCTGTTGGTCCGAGTAGATGGCCAACGTGATGGAGGTGAACATGAACAGCACGGCGACCACCGTGGTGGCCTGGGTGAGGAGGCTTCCAGCTCCACGAGGCCCGAAGACCGTCGAGGCGCCACCTCCACCGAAGGCGGCTCCAATATCGGAGCCCTTGCCCGGCTGAAGCAGGATGATGAGGATGAGAAGAATGCACAGCACAATGTGCAGCACGGTGGTGAAGAGGAACATGAGACTCCCTCAGGCTGCCTGGATGATGGCGGAGAAGCTCGTCGCATCGAGTGATGCGCCTCCCACAAGGCCACCGTCGATGTCGGACTGGGAGAAGAGTAAGGCGGCATTGCCCGGCTTCACAGAACCTCCGTAGAGGATTCGAATCTGTTCCGCCACGTAAGGTGGAAGGCGTTCTTTGATCCAACGCCGGATGAAGGCATGGACTTCCTGGGCCTGGTCAGGCGTGGCGGTAACGCCGGTTCCAATGGCCCAGACGGGCTCGTAGGCCAGGATGGCTGCAGCAATCTGGTCGGCCTTGAGGCCTGCCAGCCCGCCCTCAAGCTGAGAGGCGATGACGGCCTCCACCTGTCCGGCGTTGCGTTGTTCCAGGGTTTCTCCGACACAGAGGACGGGGAGGAGGCCACTGCGCAGGGCAGCGTGCACCTTTCGGTTGACGTCTGCGTCGGTGTCGCCGAACACACTTCGTCGTTCGGAGTGTCCACACAAGACGCTGTGACAGCCCAACTCCCGGAGCATCTCGCCACTGATGGCACCGGTGTACGCGCCAGAGACCTCGGGGTGGAGGTCCTGGCCCCCGACCTGGATGCCGGTGTGTTGCAGGCGGGCGATGACCGCAGGCAGCGTGACGAAAGGGGGAAAGACCGCCACATCGACCTTGGTCTGGTCGCTGAGCATGGCCTTGAGTTCACGTGCGAGCTGGTCCCCGGACTTCGGGCCCAGGTTCATCTTCCAGTTCCCAGCAACGAGCAGGCGACGGGCCATGTCAGGCTCCCTTTGTGCGAAGGGCCTTGAGGCCGGGCAGTTCGCCACCCTGGACGAACTCCAGGGCCGCTCCGCCACCGGTGGAGATGTGGGCGATTCGCTCGGAGATGCCAAGCTGGTTGACTGCCGCAGCACTGTCTCCACCACCCACGACGGAGTAGGCTTCTGCCGCCGCAACAGCCTCGGCCACACTGCGGGTCGCACCGGCGAAGGCCTCGACCTCGAACATGCCCATCGGGCCATTCCAGAAGACCGTCGAAGCCCGAGAGATGACGTCGGAGAAGCGCTTGACGCTGACCGGCCCCACATCGAAGGCCTTCAGATCTTCGGGAATGTCCTTGACGACCTGGGCCTCGCCGGAAGGGCTGTCGCTCACCACGTGATCGGTGTGCAGGAAGACACTCACGCCCTTTTTTGAACACCGCTCCAGGAGCCGTTGGGCCAGGAGCAGACGGTCTTCCTCGACCAGGGAGTTTCCGACCTCCACTCCCTGCGCTTTCAGGAAGGTGTAGGCCATTGCACCGCCGATCAACAGGGAATCGACGCGGTTCATCAGGGCCTCGAGCACGGCGATCTTGTCGCTGACCTTGGCGCCCCCCAGAATCCCGATGTACGGCCGCTCCGGGCTGTCCAACAGCTTCTCCAGGGCCCGGATTTCCAAGGCGACCAGGGGCCCACAACAGGCCTGCTCGAAGTGTTCCATCACCCCCACTACCGAGGCATGGGAGCGGTGCATCGCACCGAATGCATCATTGACGTAGACATCGCCCAACCTGGCGAGTTGGGCGGCAAAGGCCTCGTCATTGGCCTTTTCACCAGGGTGGAAGCGTAGGTTCTCGATGAGCAGGATGCCGCCGTTTGGAATCTCCCGAGACAGGTACTCCACGTCGTCGCCGATCGTGTCGTCGTGAAAGTGGACCTCGGCTTCCAGAAGCTCCGCCAGTCGTTCCCCCACGGGCAAGAGGCTCAGGGCGGGTACCCTGCGTCCCTTTGGTCTTCCCAGGTGGCTGCACAAGATGATGCGTGCACCGACTTCCCGGAGTTCTTGAATGACGGGCAGAGCGGCACGAATGCGGGTGTCGTCCGTGACCTGTCCGTCTCGCAGTGGGGCATTCAGATCGAGGCGGACCAGGACCCGCTGACCCTCCAGGGTCTCCGAGCCGATGTCTGTCAGTTCGCGGATGCCGCGAATCATCGACGATCCTTGCCGAAGAGCAGCCGGGAAAGGTCGATCATTCGGTTGGCAAAGCCCCATTCGTTGTCGTACCAGGACAGGACCTTGACCATGTTTCCGCCAAGCGTGGCGGTCATGCCCAGGTCAGCGATGGACGAATGCGGATCCCCAATGATGTCGCCGGAGACGATGGGGGCGTCGACTGCAGCCAGGATGCCCTTGAGGGGACCGGCTGCGGCCTCGCTGAAAGCCGCGTTGACGGTGGCCGCATCGGCCTGGGTGTCCAGCTCGGCGACGAGATCCACCAGACTGGCATTGGGGGTCGGAACCCTCACCGCCAGTCCGTTCAGCCGACCGTCGAGCTCGGGAAGCACCTTGCCCACGGCCTTTGCGGCACCGGTGCTGGTGGGGACCATGTTGATGGCGGCCGCGCGACCTCTGCGGAAGTCTGAGTGGGGTGCGTCCAGCAGCTTCTGATCCATCGTGTAGGAGTGCACGGTGGTCATGAGGCCGCGACGGAAACCAAAGGATTCGTGAAGGACTTTTGCGATGGGCGCCAGGCAGTTGGTGGTGCAGGAGGCATTGGAGACGATGTGGGCCCGTTCAGGGTCCAGTGTGTCGCTGTTGACCCCCACGACCACGGTGGCATCCACATCGCCCTTGCCCGGGGCGGAGATGATCACCTTTCGGGCACCAGCCTGGCGGTGAAGGTTTGCCTTGTCCCGATCCCGGAACATCCCGGTGCACTCGAGTACCACGTCGATTTCCTTGTCCCGCCAGGGCAGGGCAGCCGGGTCCCGCTGGGCGCTCGTGGCGACAACGGTGTCGCCGATGCGAAGACCGCCATCGACCGCTTCGACGTCCTGGTTGAAGTGACCATGGACGGAGTCGTTCTTCAGCAGGTACGCCAGGGCGTCATCGCTGGTCAGGTCGTTGATGTGGACGAACTCGATGTCCGGGTCATTCCACCCTGCACGGAGAGCACAGCGACCGATGCGACCGAAGCCATTGATGGCGATGCGGATGGACATGGATCTTCCTCAAGTTGGGGTTCCGCGGCGGCCCCGACTAACCGGCGACAACCCCTGGATCCAGAGGACATGACTGCCCTGGAGCCTGGTCCTCACACTCACAACAGGGCAATTCCCGGTGTGAATCCAGGATGCCTCCGGCGCGGAGTGGGTGGCGTTGTACAGACGGGGAGCCGCTACCGGAACGCGACGTTGAAGCTCCCACCGCTCAGATCGACCAGAGCACGCTGAAGATCACCGGCTTCCCGGCCGGGACAATTCGTCTCTTCCACGGTCCAGGTGATGGTGGCATTGTCCTCCGAGGTGGCCGGATCCAGACTCCAGCCTCCACCCTCGGTGCAGTCCATCCGCTCGTCCGCGATCTCCACTGCCGCCTGGGCAGACCAGGTGGCGTCCGCCTGGAAACTCATGAGTTCGTACTTCAGCACGCCGTCATCCGTGGGGGAGAAGCGGGTGATCTCCAGGTCCACCAGGGCCTTGGCGAAGGCCTTGGAGTTCTTGTCCTGGGGGAGATCGGAGCTTGTTTCAGTCTCCGTGGCTTCCGCAGGGGTGTCCTCCGCGGCGTCCCCGGACGAGGCGGGGGTCTTTTTTTCACCACAGGCGACGGTCAGCAAAGCGCAGCAGGCAAGTAGGATTGGGCGGGTCATAGGCTCCTCCGACTTTGTGTTTAACTTCTCGGTTCTGGCTGTGGACATCTTCTGGGCGAGGCCAGGGCGTTAGGCCTTGGTTTGCGTCTCTGGAGGACGATCTTGCGTTGGGGTGATCCCGCGTTTTCCGCCCTGCTTGCTTCGGGGTACTTGGGGCTCGTCACCCTTGTGTGGGCATTGCTCGCCGCGAGCCTTCCGGGGTGGGCCCGGCGCTGGCGTGTGACGCCTGGCGCCTCCGAATCCGGTCCGGTTCGGAGGGTCAGTGTGGTGATCCCGGTGCGGGATGAGGCCGCCTATATCGGTCCTTGTCTGGAATCGGTCCTCGCGTCGGACCCGCCTCCTCTGGAGGTCGTTGTGGTGGACGACGGCAGCGAGGATGAGACCTGGGAGACTGTGGAGGCGATCGCACGGGAGGATCCGAGGGTTCGACTGGTGGAGGGAACCGACCCGCCGGATGGATGGGCCGGAAAGCCCTGGGCCTGTCAACGTGGGGCTGGAGAGACTGCTGGCGATTTTGTGCTCTTCATCGATGCAGATGTTCGGCTGGAGCCCTGGGCACTCGGTGAGGCTTCCCGTCGCATGGCCACCCACGGTCTGGAGATGTTGTCCTGGGTTGGGGACATCGAGTACCCGGACCATTTGTCGCAATCGGTCGGGCCGCTGGTGGACTGGTTCCTGAGGGGAACCATCGACCTGGAAGCCGCCAATGATCGGGGCCGTCCCGAGGGAATGGCCCGGGGTGCATTCCTGATGGTTCTTCACAGCGTCTACGACGAGGTGGGTGGGCACGCCGGCGTACGGGATCACATGTTGGAGGACGTGGCACTCGCGCGGGCCTTCAAGCAGCGGGCCCGAAACTGCGGCTTCTTTCATGCCCCAGGCGCCTACCGGGTCGTCCAGCGACGGGGGCTTCTCGGGGTCCTGTCTCACGGTCGACGCCGACTCTACGAAGGACTGGGACGGAGCCCCCTGCTGGCCGCAGGTGTGGTGCTCTTCGTCCTGGTGGGCATGGTGGCCCCTTTTGTCCTCCTTGCCACGGGACTGCTGGTCCGCGTGTTCCTTGGTTGGGAGATAGCGGCGTGGACCTGGCTCGGGTGGCTCTCAGTTGTCTGCAGCCTGGTCCTGTGGTTTCGCTGGCGAATTGAGCGCATCGACGGCCGTGCCGGCCACCAGGCCTGGTTCCAGCCCCTCTCGGCTCTGGTGTTTGCAGCGTTGCTGCTGGCCTCTACCTTTGAGGTCGAGACGACGTGGCGTGGACGTGAGTACGTCGACGGCAGGATCCGCCACTGAATCGACGAGGGGTATAAGCAGAAAGGCCGCCATCACAGGGACAGCGGCCATTCAGAATGGAGCGGGAGACCGGACTCGAACCGGCGACAACCAGCATGGCAAGCTGGCGCTCTACCAACTGAGCTACTCCCGCAGCGGGCCCTCAACTATCGTGCAACCATCGGCTGTCAAGATGAACCCATTCCATGTCATCGCGCTCCTTGGAGGGGGCGATGTGGGTTCGAACCAAGTTGGTCGGGAGATTCCTTGCAGGGCCCCCCTTGGAACGAATAGGTTGCACCCAACTCCGACTACCCTGGGCGAAACTATGCGCCGTCTGATCCTACCTGTCGCCGCCTTCAGCATCCTGGTCTTGGGGGCTTGCGGTGACACGGACACTGCCACCTCGGACACCTCGGACATCGTCGACTCCTCCACTGGAGGCGACAGCGAGCCGAGCACCACAGATCTGGATTCGGATGGCTATTCCACTGAAGATGGGGATTGTGACGACGAGAACGCGGAGGTCTACCCCGGGCGTACAGAAGACTGCAACGGAATCGACGACAACTGCAATGACCAGGTCGACGAGGGCCAGCCAGACAGTGACGGTGACGGGCTCGCAGACTGCATGGATGTCGAGGACTGTGACGGAGCCGACAACGACGGGGATGAGTTGGTCGACGAGGGCTTCCCGGACAACGATGGCGATGGCGATGCCGACTGCATCTCCGAGGAGATCTGCGACGATATCGACAATGACGGTGACGGACTGGTCGACGAGGGCTTTGATGGGGACGGTGACGGCCATGCCGAGTGCACCACCGACTGTGATGACACGGACGAGAACATCAATCCAGATGCCCTGGAGGTAGCCGGCGACCTGGAAGACAACGACTGCGACGGCATGGTCGACGAGGTCGAATGGGCCGTCGGAGACCTGGTCATCACCGAGTTGATGGTGAACCCCGGCGCGTCCTCGGATGCCAGAGGCGAGTGGATCGAGGTGAAGAACACCACGAATCGGGAGCTCTACCTCAACGGGCTCGTGCTCTCATCGTCCACCGACGGTGACAGCCATGCGATCGTCAGCGAAGACATGCTCGTCCTGTCGGCGAGCAGCATCCTTGTGATGGGGAACAACGGGGACACCAGCGTCAACGGCAACGTGACGCTGGACTACGTCTACAGCGACATGAGCCTGAGCAACGAGATCGATGACCTGACCATCAGCGCTGGCGATATCGTGATCGATGTCGTTGCGTGGGACGACGGCGACACCATGCCGGACCCCGAGGGCGCCTCCATCCAACTGGACCCGTTCTACCTGTCGGCCAGCGAGAACGACGTCGCCGAGTACTGGTGCGATTCCGTCGACGCGTGGGGGACAGGGACGGATCTGGGCTCGCCGGGCGAGGAGAACCCGCTGTGTCACAACTCCGATCACGATGGGGATGGCTACACCTCCTCGGAAGGCGACTGTGATGACCTGGATCCGGATGCCTACCCGAATGCGCCGGAAAAGGACAGCACCAAGGACAACGACTGCGACGGCGATGTCGAGCACATGCCGACTGCAGTGGCCACCTACGACGCCGAATCCTCCACGCTCTACCTCTGTGACGCGTTGACGCTGATCGGGTCGGAGTCCAGCGATCCCGACGGCGACTCGCTGACCTACTCATGGGAACTCACCAGCGCCCCCAGCAGTTCCACACTGACCACGAGCGACATTCAGAGTGCGACGGACGCTGACCCGGTCTTCTACCCGGACGTTGCCGGGACCTATGTGTTCACGTTGACGGTCACCGATAGCGGGGCCGCCTATAGCTACCCGGACTCGCTGGTTCTCGTGGTCGACGAACGCCTCTTCAACACCGATCCCGTGTCGGATGCTGGCTCGACAGAGACCTACTCCGGAGAGATCGCCTGCCAGGCCTTCAGCTACGGCGAGTACTACGTCTGCGAGGACTGCGCGGACTATGACCACGAGCTCGATGGTTCCGGCTCCTCAGACCCTGACGGTGACGAGTTGACGTACCTGTGGGCGGTTCTCAGTGGCGATGGAACGCTGGCCAATGAGACGACCTCGACCCCGACGCTGACCCAGACCGGACCTGCCACCGAGTACGGGGAGACCGAGAGTGAGTCCGTCGAGGTCGAATTGACCGTGACGGACTGCATGGCGGCGTCAAATACTTCGACGGTCACCGTGTACTACGAGTGCACGGGCACCTGACGGAACAGAGGTCGCTCCCAGCGGCCTGACTGGCCCTCTGTGGGCCTTCAAGGTCAGGCGTTTTCGAGCACGCCCGTGGTCCAGAATCGCCGATCCCGCTCCTCGGGCTCGAGACGCTCCCTGAAGGCTGCGGCGTTCGACGGATTCAGTCCCACAGCCCACAGGTAGCTGTCCAGCAACCCCGCCTGCTCCCATTCATCCAGAGCCCGCAGTGGCCGTTCTGTCCGGTTCTTCCTGGCTCCCTCGTCCCGGAGTGCACGCCAGGTGGTCAGCAGGGTCTGGGTGGCGAGCCTGCCGGGAGGGCTCTCGTGGGCCGGGGCCTCTCGGGCCACCTCCAGGGCTTCCAGCCAGGCGGCTTTGGCCGGGCTTGTGAGGCCTCTGGCCAGTAGAAGCTCACCGTTGACCTGGCGAACCTGGGGGCGCAGCGGGATGGGGGTGACCTCCTGGCCCTGGGCCTGTTGAATGTGGCAGAGCAGGACGAAAGCGGATCCGTACAGCGGATTCTGGATCAGGGCGTGAACTGCGCGGTCCTGCGCATCGACGAGGCGACCGGCAGTCAAGGCTGCGCGGCCCAGACGGACTTCCAGCGGCGGTAATGGACCACAGAGCTGGCGTAGGTCCTGCCAGCGGGCAATGGCCTCTTCCCGTCGGCCCACAAACCAGCACAGGTCTGCCACGGTGGCTGCTGTGCGTGCGTGATCGCGGTCGTCCAGGGCCTCCAGGGCAAGCTCCAGTGCCCGTTGGGGGCTTCCGGCCAGCCAGGCCTCTGCGGCGGGTGTCAGCTCGGGTGGAGGTCCTGGTAGGGCGGTCTCCGGTAGGGCGGCCCAGGCCCGGGCGGTTCTTACGATGGGGTGGTGCGGGACCCGTGCCTCAATCTCGTGGAGCAGATCGCCCAGGCGTTCCGAGGAGCCCCCCAGGTGATGGGTGAGCCGGAAGCGAAGCAATTCGGCCTCGCGGGCCAGCTCGGATGGCAGGTTCAACCGGGTCCTCTCTTTCGAAAGGGGACAGTGTCGCGCTCCCCCTGGAGTTTGCGTAGAGTAGCTTGTCCAGGGTACTTGGGGGCTCGCACTGGAGGCGATGTGACGCGATTGGGGCCCCTTGCGGCCAGTCATGTCGAGAAGACCGGTTCCAGGGAAGGCCTGGAAGTTGTCCTGGTCCATGGTTTTGGTCTGGGTGGATGGATCTGGGAACGTGACCAGGCGCTGCTGGCGCAGAGTGGTCACTCCTCCTGGGCGGTGGACTTGCCAGGACATGGTACGGAGGCTGGTGGCTCTGCGGATTTTGAGGCGTTGGTCTCAGCGCTCCAGGAGGCTGTGTCCTCGCTGGAGTCGCCTGTTCTTGTGGGGATGGGGGGCGGTGCCCTGGTGGCCCAGGTCGTCGCTCAACGCTCAGACCTCCACTCGCTGGTTCTCATCAACCCTCTCCCACCAGGTGGCGTGAAGTTCCGACCGGGAATGGCGGGACTCCAGGCCCTGCTGTCGGCGTTGCCGTCTTTCCTGACGGGTCGGCCTCAGCTCTCACTGGAGGGCGCATCCTCAACCACCTTGACCGCCCTGCCGGAACCGGTCCGTGCGGCGGTTCATGCGCGCACCACGCCATGGCCTGAGGGGCTGGCCAAGAGCCTGTTTCGGAGGCCGTCCGTTGCTCCCAGCAGTGTGCCGACCCTGGTGCTGACCGGTCTCCAGGATCACCTCGTTCCGGCGAACGTCGGCCGGTTGGTCGGTGACTTCCACAATGCGGTGACCTGGCGCTTTGACGATGTCGGACATCTGCCTGCGCTGGAGCCCGGAGGGGAGCGCGTGGTGCGGAGCATGCTCGAGTGGCTTGCAAACCCCCAGCCTCGAAGGGTCCTGGAGGTCCAGGCCTTCCAGCCATCGGAAGGAGTGGGTCAGCAGTCTCGTGATGCGAGAAGTCCCGAAAAGACCGCTCGGTCCAACTCGCGCTTCCTGACCCGGAACCGTGGGAAGATCAAGGATCGGGAATTCAAGGCAGAGGACGACGCTTCAGCCAGTTGAGGCGCTCACCAGGTTTCGGGCCAGCAGGGCAGGCAGAATCGGTCCCTCGTAGATCAGGCCGGTGTAGAGCTGTACGGCAGAACAACCTCGGTCGAGGAACTCCTGGGCCTTCTCCGCCGTGTCGACCCCGCCGACTCCGATCACGGGCACTCTTCCGGCAGTGGCATCCAGGACGTCCTGGATCCGGTCCAGGGCCAGGGGGTACAGGGGCGCTCCGGACAGGCCACCGGTCTGAGGGATGGGCACCGGTCGTGACACGGTCGTGTTGGTGGCAATGAGACCGCGGACGCCCACACTCAGGACCGTTTCCACGGCCTGTCCAGTGGCTTCGGGCGCCAGGTCCGGCGAGAGTTTGACGAAGACAGGGGTATCGGGGGCTTCTTGGACCACGGTCCCGGCGATCCGTGCGAGGGCTTCGGGCGCCTGTAGATCCCTCAGTCCTGGGGTGTTGGGGGAGGAGACATTGACGGTCAGGTAGTCGGCAAGCCCCCCAAAGCGACGGGCGAGGAGGCGATAGTCCTCGTGGGCCTGTTCCGCAGAGGTGTCCTTGTTCTTGCCCAGGTTGACTCCCACCGGGCTCGAGGGCCAGTGCCCGCGATCCCGGAGCTTCTGCATTCGCCGGGCCACGACCTCGGCACCTGCGGAGGGAAAACCGAGGGAGTTGACCAGGGCCCGATGCTCTCGATGTCGGTACACCCTCGGTCTGGGATTGCCGGGCTGGGGGCGAGGAGTGACGGTGCCGACCTCGACAAAGCCGAATCCAATGTTGGCCCAGAAGTCGATGGCCTGGGCATCCTTGTCCAGGCCTGCAGCGAGACCGATGGGGGTGTTCAGGGTGAGTCCGGCGAGCTTCGTCACCAGGCCCTTGGGAGGGGTCGGCGCCAGGGCCCGCACGAGCCATGCAGGACACATGGCTGCGCCTTGGATGACCAGGTGGTGAGCCGTCTCTGGTTCCAGTTGGAACAGGAGCGGCTTGGAGAGGCGGTAGAGAAGGTCCAGCACGGCTGCCGGGTATGCTCCATGCCCGATGAGAGCAACCACGCAGCGAGGTTAGCCTGTACCGCATGCACTGGTGTCTGCTGCTGATGTTCGCTCTCCTGGGCTGTGGCGATGGAGAACGAGGGGTTCTGGAAGGGCAGGTGGCACCTCGATTTGTGGCCCTTGGACTCGACGGCGAGACCCTGGGCCTGGAACAGATCGGTCCTCGGCCCTCGGTCGTTGTCTTCTGGGCCAGCTGGTGTGGGCCCTGTATGGCCGAGGTTCCGGAGATCAAAAAGGTCGCCCAGAGCTATGGGGAACGGGTGGGGATCCTGGCCATCAACATGGGGGAGGACCCGCGCCAGGTCCAGACCACTGTGGATGGACAGGGCCTGGACTACCCGGTGGCCCTGGACCTGGACCAGTCCCTGGCCAGGCGCTTTCGTGTAGGGTCGATCCCGCTCGTGCTCGTGCTTGATGCAGCAGGTCGGATTCGCTATCGGGGGAATGGTCTTCCTCGGCGGCTGATGGTGTTGCTGGACGGCCTGTTGGGCGAAGAGTGAGGGAGAATCGGTCCATGCATGTCCTGGTGACCGGCGGTGCGGGCTTTATCGGTTCCCACCTGGTGGAGGCCTTGCTGGGCCGTGGCGACAGCGTCACTGTCCTGGACAACTTCGACCCCTTTTACGATCCCGCCCTGAAGCGACTGAATGTGGCCCCCTGGGGAGATGGCGTGCGGTTCATCGAAGGGGACCTTCGCTCTTCTTCATCCGTTCGAAGTGCCCTGGAGGGGGTCGACGCAGTCGCTCACCTGGCGGCAAGAGCCGGAGTCAGGGCGTCTCTGGTCGACCCTGCGCTGTATGTGGACGTCAACATCACGGGCACCCAGGTGCTACTCGATGGGATGCGAGAAGCGGGTGTCGAGCGCCTGGTCTATGCCTCGTCCTCTTCGGTCTACGGCGTTCGCAGTGATGGACCCTTTCGGGAATCCGACCCGGTGTTGGCGCCCGTCTCGCCCTATGCGGCGACGAAGCTTGCCGGAGAACACCTTTGCCGGGCGGCAAGCCACAGCCACGATCTCCAGGTCAACTGCATGCGTCTGTTCACGGTCTATGGGCCCCGACAGCGCCCAGGAATGGCCATCCAGGTCTTTGCCAGGCGTGCCCTGGCCGGGTTGCCGGTGGAGCGCTTTGGGGATGGCAGTTCCCGTCGCGACTACACCTATGTGGCGGACATCGTGGCGGGATTGATGGCGGCACTGGACCGACCACAGCCTTTTCGCGTCTACAACCTGGGCAATGGCACTCCAGTGGGATTGAACGAACTGATAGCGGGTGTCGAGCAGGTCTTTGGTGCTGAGATCAAGACGCGTTCCATGCCCGATCAACCCGGGGACGTACCCATGACCTGGGCTGCAGTCGATCGGGCCCGAGCCGAGTTGGACTTTCAGCCTGTCGTGTCCCTTCTGGATGGTCTCCGGGAATTCAAGCGGTGGACCCTGAGGAACTCCTCAGACTAGCGGATTGTCCGCCCCGGGCACTGCCCCAAGGTCCCTGTGATGCTTCCAGCTACACGGTGTCCTGGGGCGCTGACACCACTGGTGGTACCTGGACCTTCCAGCTCTTCATCGAGCCCTGATCGGGCTCAGTCCGTAGAGTCCGCGGAGTGCTCGAAGAAGGCGGACAGGTATTCCCAGGCGCTTGCCAGGCTGAAGAAGAGCGCAAAGTAGAGCAACACCAGCCCACAGCTGTGGGCGTCCACGATCGTCAGGGGCCACCACCACACTTCGGTGGGGTAGTGCCACAGCAGGAATCCAAGGGCAGTACCCTGAAAGGCGGTCTTGAATTTGCCCAGTGTTCCGGCCGAAATGACCAGGCCCTCACTGACGGCGATGGAGCGCAGGGCGGTGATTGTCAGTTCACGGCAGATCAAGAGGGCCACAAGCCAGGCGGGAATCCAGCCCAGGGGTACCAGCATGACCAGGGTGGTGACGACCATGAGCTTGTCAGCCAGGGGGTCCAGAAAGGCCCCGGCGACCGAGACCAGTCCCCACTTGCGAGCCAGGTATCCGTCGATGATGTCCGTGATCATCGCCCCCACGAAGATGGCCATCGCCAGCCGGGCCATCCACTTGGAGGGCTCCTCCAACAGGAGGAAGACCATCACGGGGACCAGGGCGATCCGCATGACGGTGAGGATGTTCGGCAGGTTCCAGAAACCAGGTCCCTTCACGGTGCTCTTCCGGTCAAAGGCCTCTGGTAACGAAAGTGTCGGTAGAGGTCCATGACCTTGACAACGTAGTCCTGGGTCTCTTCGAACGGCGGAATCCCGTTGTATTTCCGGACGTTACCGGGGCCTGCATTGTAGGCGGCCAGTGCCCTGCGTGTGTCACCAAAGGTGTCGAGCTGGTCTGCCAGGTACTGGGAGCCCCCCCTGATCGACTGCTCCGGATCAAAGGGATCCGTGACCTTCAGGTGCGCCGCTGTGGCAGGCATCAACTGCATCAGGCCCTGGGCCCCGGCGCTCGAAACCGCGTTGGGGTTCATCCCGGACTCCGCCAGGCAGACAGCCTTCAGCAACGCGGGATCCAGACCGGTTCGAGATGCAGCCTCCAGGAGGAGCAGGTCAAAGGAGTCCAACAGTGGAAAGGCCCGAGGGTTGATCATTGCCGGGGTGGGGGCAGGTCCATCGACGTCGAAGAGGGCATAGCCGCTGTGAGCGGGGGTGTCCGTGAAGGTCACCGTGCCGTCTGCGTGCTCGATCATGTAGATGTCCCCGGCTTCCAGGGGCGGAGCCTGCATCAGGAGCGGCAATAGGAGGATGGGTCGCACCTGGGCATCCTATCCTGGGACCCTGCTGGGATAGAGAGTTCCCAATGCGGTCGGAATGCGATTTCCTCGTCATCGGATCCGGTATTGCAGGGCTCCTGTTTGCCCTGGAGGCCTCCGAACACGGCTCCGTCATCCTGTTGACCAAGCGGGCACTGGTGGATTCGAACACCCGCTATGCCCAGGGAGGCATCGCGGCGGTCTGGGATGAGAACGACTCACCCGAAGAGCATCTGCAGGACACCCTGGTCGCTGGAGCGGGTCTCTGTCGACCAGAGGTGGTGGACGTCGTGGTTCGGGAGGGCCCGGAGCGGGTCCAGGCACTCATCGACCGAGGGGTGGCGTTCAGCCGCTCACAGGAGGATCCGGACACCTATGAACTGGGCCGGGAGGGAGGCCATGGACGGCGGAGGATTCTGCATGCCAAGGACATGACTGGCCGCGAGATCATCCGGGCGTTGCTGGCCGAGGTGACCAGGGCTCCGCGGATCGAGCTCAGGGAACACTCGGTGGCCGTGGACCTCATCACAGAGGGCTGGCTGGCGCGTCGCAGGCAGGAACTGCCTCCCCTGGATGACCGGGTTCTTGGTGCGTATGCCCTGGAACTCGAAGCGCAGCGGTTGGACGTCATTTCGGCCAAGGTGACGACCGTGTGTACGGGGGGAGCGGGAAAGGTCTACCGCTACACCAGCAATCCCGACGTGGCGACTGGGGATGGCGTGGCGATGGCCTGGCGTGCTGGAGCCGACGTGCTGAACATGGAGTTCGTGCAGTTTCATCCGACCTGCCTGTTCCATCCCGAGGCCAAGAGCTTTCTGATCAGCGAGGCCATGCGCGGAGAAGGTGGTGTCCTTCGGCTCGCCAATGGTGAGCGCTTCATGAAGCGCTACGACGATCGGCTTGAACTGGCACCACGGGACGTCGTGGCCCGGGCGATCGACACCGAGATCAAACGACTGGGGTGCGACTGTGTCTACCTGGACATGACCCACCTTTCCAGGGACACATTGTTGGGTCGGTTCCCGGGAATCACCAGCCGGTGCCAGGAGCTGGGCCTGGACATCTCTGTGGACCCCATTCCCGTGGTGCCTGCCGCCCACTACTTTTGTGGGGGTGTGAGCGTTGACCTGCACGGGGAGTCCACATTGAGAAACCTCTTCGTGGTCGGGGAGGCGGCCTGTACGGGCCTGCATGGCGCCAACCGCCTGGCGTCGAATTCCTTGTTGGAGGCCGCGGTTTTTGCCACGCGGGCTGCTGAACGGGCCTCGGAACGCCTGGAGGAGACCCGGCACCGGGAGCTCCCAGACTGGGACTCAGGACTGGCGACGGACATGGACGAACTCGTCGTCATCAAGCAGACCTGGGAAGAGATCAGGCGCTTCATGTGGAACTACGTCGGCATCGTGCGCACCACCCGTCGACTGAAGCGGGCGCGTCACCGGGTCGAGCTGGTCAAGGAGGAGATTCGAACCTACTACTGGGATTTCCGACTGACCTCGGACCTGGTGGAGTTGCGAAACCTGGCGACAGTCGCGGGCCTGGTGGTGGAGTCAGCCCTCCGCCGCCGGGAAAGTCGCGGCCTGCATTTCACGCTTGATTTTCCGGAGACTGACCCGCGATGGGTGCGAGACACCTGGTTGCAGCGGCGGCGCTGACCGCCTGCGCGGGACGCGGGCCGGCGCTGCCCCAGGCCGTGGCCCTCCAGGTCGGTCACGGGGATGCAGAGCCTCGGGTCCTGTGGGTGGTCCCGGGTCCCGATGCCTGGGACGGGCCGGTGGTGCCCCAGACTCTCCGGGGGTTCGAAGGAGCATTTCGGACCCGCCTGGGGCGGGTGGTGGGTGTTGCCCGTCTCGTTCGCTGGGTGGAACGGGGAGCGCAGCAGGCCTCCGGACTGGACGGTCCGCTGATCCGGATGGATTCGCCGTGGACCCTGGCCATCCAGGTGGATGATTGGGGACTGAGGACCGGGGAGGCCCAGGTGGAGAGCTTCCTGGATCTGGAGCTCACCTTGAGGGATGACGGTGGGAAGGAAGTCTGGCATTCCGACCTTTCCTGTGTAGAGCCGCTGTTGCTCGCCGTGGAACCCGGTGCCATGGAGGTGGCTCGCGCCCTGGTTGCGCTGGAGAACGACGTTCTGCAGCGTCGCTACACGGACCTGGCAGACACCTGTGGTGAGCGGGCCTGGACCACACTCATGGAGGCCTCAGGCCGCTCCCGACGCTAGCGGGGGGGCAGGCCCAGTCGCTGGGCAGGAGTCGGCCCGGACCCCACCAGGTCTTCGACCTCCGAGGCCAGCTTGGGAATGCCGCCGGTGAGCACATCGGCTGCTCCCGCCGTCACCAGGACATCATCCTCGATGCGAATACCGCCGAAACCAATCCAGCGGCGGGCTGCCTCGAAGTCCACCCAGTTGCCCAAACGTTCGTTCAGGGCCGGGTCCTCCAGGATGGCTGGGGCGACATAGAAGCCAGGCTCGACCGTCACGAGCATGCCCGACTCCAGGGGAAGGTCCAGGCGCAGGTAGCAGAGCCCGAACTGGGGAGAGCGTGACCATCCTGGTGCATAGGCTGCCCGGTCTCCGAACTGCTCCAGGTCATGGACATCCAGGCCCAACAGGTGCCCGACACCGTGGGGGTAGAAGACCGCGTGGGCACCGGCCTCAACAGCGTCATCGACCGCCCCTCGGACCAGGCCCTCATCGACCAGCCAGCGGGTCAATATCCGGGCGGATTCCAGGTGCACCTCTCGGTATCGCACCCCTGGCTTGCAGAGCTGGATGGCTGCCTGTTGGGCCTCGAGCACCGCGTTGTAGGCCGCCCTCTGGCGGGGAGAGAAGCGCCCTCCCACGGGCCAGGTGCGGGTGACATCGGTACAGTGACCCGAAGGCAGCTCGGCCCCGCCATCGAGCAACAGCAACTCTCCCTGTTCAAGGGGATTGTCGTGGTGGGGATTGTGGAGGATCTCGCCTCGCACGGTCACGATGGAGTCGTAGGCAGGAACACACCCCTGGCTGGCCACCACGGCATCGAACAGGGCTGCCACCTCTCGCTCATGGCCCCCTGGATGGGTGGCTGCCATTGCGGCACGATGGGCCAGCTCGGTGACCTGTGCGCTTTCCCTGTGGGCCTGGATATCGGCGGCGTCACGTCTTCGCCGCAAGCGGATGACCGCATCGATCAGGGCCTCGTCCCCGTGGGTTCCTCCCCAGGTCCAGGTCTGGCCAGTGATGCGTTGCACCCGCGCGGTTGCGGCGGGATCGGACACGGCCATGGACAGGGGACTGGAACCAGCACAAGCCGCCTCCAGTTCTTCCACGGGACGCACCCGTGTCACGCCAAACCGGGCACGAAGGGCTTCCTCTCCTTCGAGCACGCCATGCCAGAGTCCATCATCCGGTGCAGGCAGGGGCAGGAAGAGCACGCACTCCTCGCCTCGGATCAGGGCAGCTGCCCCCGGAAGTGGACACCCGGTGAAGTGGAGAAAGGTGGAATCCTGGCGGAAAGGCAGGTGATTCAGCGGCAGGTTCCGGGGCTGCAACCCGTTCCCGATCAACAGGATGGGGGCCCCGATGGCGTCGGCCAGATCAGCTCGTCGTTGCCGGTGGACCCCGGGAGGGAGGCCACTGCTCAACGGATCGTCTCCAGGTCCGTCCGGGTAAAGAGGGCCTCCAGGCGGTAGCCGGCCGCAGCCAATGCCCCCGAAGCACCCTCCTCCCGGTCGACGATGGTCAGGGTCTGGACCACCTGCAGCCCTTCGTCCGTACAGCGTTGAATCGCTTGCAGGAGGGATCCCCCGGTCGTGGTGGTGTCTTCGACCACGCACACCTTGGACCCGTTGGGCAGGTTGACTCGCCCTTCTACATGGTTGCGGGTGCCGTGCCCTTTTGGCTTCTTGCGCACGATGAATCCATGGACCGGTCGACCGACCACCGCGGAGATCGCGGCCACGGCGCCGGCGATGGGATCGGCCCCGACGCTCATGCCCCCGACCCCTTCCACCGAGGGTTCCAGGCGAGCCAGGATCAACCGGGCCACCAGCATCGCCCCCTCGGCGTGCAAGGTGGTCTGTCGCCCATCCACGTAGAAGTCACTCTGCTTGCCTGAGGCCAGGGTGAATTCTCCGAAGCGAACAGACCGCTCCTTCAGGATCTGGTGGAGGCGCTGGCGTTCGTCGGACATCCGGAAATCCTCTAACGCCGGGTCCGAAGGCCTGTCTTCACGACGGCGTCCCTGGAGTGGAATGTCACCGCTCAGATGAGCGGCGTGAAACTCGCTTCGCGCTTGAGCCAGTCCACCACGTTCTTCAGCACTTCTTCCTTCTCGGGCTCGTTGAAGATCTCGTGGTAGAGGTCCGGGTAGCGATTGCAGTCCTTGTCTGCGGCCCCGTAGTTCTCGTAGTACGCGCCGGAACTCTCCACCGAGGTGATCTTGTCGGCCTCTCCGATCAGCATCAGCAGCGGAAGGGTGGACTTGCCAGCGTCCCCGTGAACCCGTGCGATGGCCCCAAGCATCTCGGTGTACCACCGAGGCGTGATGGTCTTGTAGACCAGTGAGTCTGCCTCGTACCTGCGGATGACCTCGGGATCCCGGGACAGGTCGCTGGTGTCCAACTCGTTGCCCAGGGACAAGGTGGGCCAGATCTTGGAGAGCAGCCCCGCGGACCACACCTTGATGGCTGGCGCCTTGACAGCGACTCCCAGCAGGGGGTTCGAGACGCAGACCCCGAGCACCTCGGGACCCTTGTGATCCCGGAGGGCGTCCAGGGTCACCAGGCCGCCCATGCTGTGTGCGACCACGTAGTGAGACTGGCCGATCTTGTACGAGGCAGCGCGGAAATCCTCGACGTACTGTTGCCACTCGTCGACGTGTCCCCGTTGCCCTTCGCTCTCGCCGTGCCCCCGGAGCTCGACACCGGTGACCTGGTAGCCCGCCTTTGTGAAGACCTCGGCCACGTGGGCATAGCGGCCCATGTGTTCCGCCAGTCCGTGAACGAGCAGGATGTCGGCCTGAGGCGGTCCGTCCGGAGACCACTGGACGAGGTTGAGACTGGTGCCGTCACGAGAGGTTGTGGAGATCTTCTTCATCGGTCCAACAGGGCGAGAGAGAGTTGGGGGAACCAGGCGATGACCGCCAGGCAGAACAGCATCAGGAGCAGGAAGGGAAGCGTGGCTCGAATGACCTTGACGATGGGCCGCTCAAACACAGTGGAGGCCACGAACAGGTTGATGCCCATCGGGGGCGTCAGGTACCCCAGTTCCAGGTTCACGATGAACATGATCCCGAAGTGCACCGGGTCCATGCCGTAGTTTGCAGCGATGGGAGCAAGCAGGGGCGCGACGATGAGAATCGCCGAGAGGATCTCCATGATGCAGCCCAGTACCAGCAGGAACAGGTTCACCAGGATCAGGAACGTCCACGGGGAGTCGATCTGGCTGGCGAGCCAGGCTGCAGCCTCCTGGGGGATCTCCTGGAAGGTGAGGAACTTGTTGAAGGCAATGGCCAGCACGATGATCAGGAAGAGACTCCCCATCATCACGCCGGAGTCCGTCAGCACCTTGGGCAACTGGTGCAGCTTCAACTCCCGGTGGATCAGGAGTTCGACAGCGAGCGCGTAGACCACAGCCACGGCTGCGGCCTCGGTGACCGTGAAGCGCAGTGGACCCAGCCATCCGTAAATGCCACCCAGGATGAGCACCGGCAACAGGAGGGAGAGCAGGCCTCGTCGGGTCTGCTTGACGAGGTTGGCTGTGTAGCCGCCCTCGGGCTTCCAGGGAGCGAGGTTTACACCCGTGGCTCCTGGCCGGGTTCGGTAGAGGGTGTAGAGCCCCAGGACGGCGGCGATAAAGAGGCCTGGCAGGATCCCGGCCTTGAAGAGATCCGCCGGGGAGATGATGTTCTGTGGCGTCGAGACCATGATCGCGTAGACGATCATGGGAACCGAAGGCGGGATGATGATGCCGAGCGAGCCCGCACTGGTGAGAACACCCAGGCTGTAGTCCTCCGGGTAGCGTTCCCGGTTCAGCATCGGGAAGAGGATGGTCCCAATGGCGATGACGGTCACCGGTGAACTGCCGGAGATCGCGGCGAAGATGCAGCAGGCGAAGATCGTGGCCAGGCCCAGTCCGCCCGGAACGGGTCCCAGGACGGCCCTTGCCACACCGATGAGGCGGTCGGCGATGGAGCCCTGAGTCATGATCGCACCGGCCAGCACGAAGAAGGGAATCGCCAGGAGTTCCTGCTTCTTGGTGGCATCGAACATGTCGGTGGCGACAGCCACACCACTCAGATCCGAAATGAGCATGACGCAGCAGAGAGCGGCCACACCGATGGCGGTGAAGAGGGGAGCACCCACCAGGACCAGGGACACCCCGGCCAGGGCGATGAGCCAGCCCTTGCCCGTGACCAGGCCGGCACAGAGACCGATCAGCACGCCGGGCAACAGGCCGGCGAAGAACAGGTCGCGACCGGTACGGGGCCCTCCCGTGTGGGTTGGCGGGGCGATCTCGCCAGCGCCGATGGACGTTCCGACCTTTCCGAGCAGGGCCTTGGCAGCAAAGCGGACCGCCATCAGTCCAAAGCTCAAGGGCAACACGAACTGACACAGCCAGAGCGGGAAGCCATCCCCTGCCTGGACGGTACGCCACTCGACGGGGTCGCCAAACTCCAGGGTGGGCGTCCAGAACAAGGGAAGCACAGCCAGGAGGGCCACAAGCCCGCTGGCGCCTGCGACGGCCTCCAGGCCCCAGAAGGCCCATGTGCTGTTCCTGTCCTTCTGGTCCTGGAAGCGCTTGGAAGCCTTGAGGGCGAAACCCGTCAACGCAATCCCGCCTACCAGGGTGACCCAGTGGACTTCTCCTGCAACGGGCAGGTGCTCGATGAACCAGTTCAGGGGAGTGACAAGCCAGTCCCAGACGACGAGGCCCTCCATCTGGTCCTCGAACTCGAGGGACTCGGTGGTGAGGGTCCAGCTGAAGGTCATCAGCTTCCAGCACAAGCCGGCGGTCACCAGGATCGAGAAACGCTGTGCCAGGCGGGCCGCGCCCGGTGAGAGCAGCCGCTCGGTGGCGTCGACCGACAGGTGCTTGCCCTGTCGGGTTGCCGGTGACGCACCCAGGAAGCCCACCCAGACCATCAACACCATGGCCATGTTGGGACCGCCGGGGATGTCCAGTGACATCTCCGGCCCCTCGCGCTGGAGGTAGTCGAAGAACGAGAGGAAGACCATCCCGAGCATGGCGACGGTGATGAAGGCCTTTTCAAGCCAGGCAATGACGCGGTCGAGTCCCTTGAGCGCTCTTTCCAGGACAATACGCAGGCCGGTGAGGCCGATGATCAGCCAGAAGACCAGGGTTTGCAGTGGCCCGTCCCACGCGGTGCGCCAGGCGGCTCGAATCCCTCCACTGATTCCGGAGAGGACGGCAGCGATACCATCGAAAACAGCGGTCAGGGCCTTGTACATGCTTTCCTTACACGACTGCGCCGCCAGACCTCATGGCCGAAAGC
>CAZMNK010000012.1:43657-59215 GCA_964567625.1 uncultured Enterobacterales bacterium
GTCGTGGAACCCCAGAGTTGACTCGGTCTACCGCATGGCCTTGAGGCGGGTCTGTACCTGGTTGTAGACGGACTTGAGCTCTGGGTTTTTCGACAGGAAGTCGGCGTGCACCGGGCGGGTGGCATTCTCGAACACCTGGCGCTGGGCATCGTTCAGCGACACCACTTCGGTGCCCATCTCGGCGATCGTGACCAGCATCTCCTGCTCGAGTTCCCGCACCCCGGCGCGGCCCTTGTCGGCCTCGACCTTGGGGTCGCCCGTCACCACGGCCTGCAGGTCCGGGGGAAGCTTCTCGTAGAAGCGCTTGGAGTAGATAATCGCAGCCGGCTGGTGGATGTGGCGGGAGAGCGTGTAGTGGCTCATCGGCCCGATCCAACCCGAGGCCAACGAGAACAGCGGGGTGTTGTCGAAGCCATCCACGATGCCTGTGTTGATGGCGGAGAGGACTTCGGAGGTGGGCTTGGTGATCGCCTGCACGCCCAGCGCCTTCCACATGGCAATGTGGACCGGGGCTTCCTGGGAACGCATCTTGTACTGGCGCAACTCTTCCAGGGTCGTGACCGCACCACCGCGGGTGGCAAAGGAACGCCAGCCGTTGATGGCCCAGAAGCCCAGGATGAAGCCCTTTGAGGCCAGCGCTTCGCTGGTCGGAGCGAAGAGAACCTCGTCCAGGATGGTGTCGGCCTCTTTGTCATTGCGGAAGAGGTAGGGGAGCTCCGGGAGCTCCAGGATGGGCACGTTGGCACCCTGGGCCACCGAGGCTGTGGACATACCTCCGGCTTGCAGGCGTTCACCCCGGCGGATGTCGCGGGTCATCTCCACCTCGCCGCCCAGGACGCCGTTCATGAACGTCTTGACGCGGATGGCGCCGTTGGAGTCGCGCTCGATGCGGATCTTGGTGTTCCGAACCTGGTCGGCCCAGGGCGTGCCCTCGGGAGCGACCGTGCCGAAGTTCATGACGAACGCTGGTTCGGCATCCACTGCGTTGGTGGGTAGGACCAGGACGGCCAGGGTGAGCGCACCCGTGGCCAGAAGCGTGCGGAGCTTCATGATGCCTCCGTTTACTGGATGAACAACTCGTCCCGCTTCGCCATCAGCGCACGGGCCTTTCGGACCTCGGCCTCCTGCTCGGGAATGAGATCCGGGATGACGTTGATGGGCTGGGCCAGCACATGCTTCAACTGGCTGTCGAAGGTCTGGATGTCCTGGGTCCGGGTGGCCCAGTAGTCCGCCAATAACACCCGGTTTCCGAAGTGGTTCGGGTGGGCCTCGATGGCCTTGTCGAAGTACTCCTTGGACAGGGGAAGGTCCTGGCCGGCAAAGGAGGGGATGGCCGCGTAGTAGGCACCCCAGTACCGGTCAGCACCGCCGTAGAAGTAGGCCTGGTCGAGCTCGGAGATCCGGGACATCCAGGCCTTGGCGATGGGGATGTTCTTCAGCGTGGTGCCAAGACCCTGGGACTTGGCCCACTTGCCCAGTGCGGCAGCGGTCCAGTAGGTGCAGGGCACGTCGTCATTCTCCAGGACCCGAGCCGCCTCATCTTCGCCCTCACCCTTCTCCAGAAGAGCGGCGAAGTTGGCGTTGGTGCCCATGCAGACCTTGCCGAAGTTGATGGCGGTATCCCAGGCACTGAGCTTGGCCTCAAGCTCGACCTTGTGGGCGTCACCCAGGAAGTAGTACCCGCGCACCAGGCGGAGGAGAGCGTCCTTGTTCTCGGGGTTCTCGGCCGCGATGCTGGCGTAGATTTCCAGGGCGCTCTGGAGCTTCGCAGCATCTGCGCGGAGGTCCCAGAGAACCTGGGCCTTCTCCATTTCAGTGGCGACGTCGAAGCCCGCCTCGCCGGCTTCAGCGGCGGTGGCGACATCGTAGGTGCCCTTGTGCTTGGAGCCACAACTGATGGTGAAGAGCAGGGCGGCGGTGACCAGGACGAAACGCTTCATGGGGTCCTCCATGGAGTTCTCCATTCGACGGAGAATCACGACGGCTGAAATGACAGCGCCCTATAGGCGATTCGAGAGGCCTGGGCCAGAAGACATCGGTGACGACCCGGTGAGACCTTGGGGAACCAGTTGCCCTGGACCCGGACAGGCCATAGGGGCCACGCCCGGTCCGGGGACCCGGGCACCCCCGCGGTCCTCTGAAGGTAGGAGGCCCCGTGCTCGATGCCGCCCCCCGTCTTGCCCTGACCTTTGACGACGTCCTCCTGGTGCCAGGTGCCTCCGAGGTGCTTCCCGCACAGGTCGATCTCACCACCAGGCTGACCCCCAGTCTGCGGTTGAACATCCCGTTCATCTCCGCGGCCATGGACACGGTCACCGAGGCGGCTGCTGCCATTGCCATGGCACGTCAGGGGGGTATCGGCGTCATTCACAAGAACTGTTCTCCGGAGGCCCAGGCCGCCCAGGTGGCCAAGGTCAAGAAAGCCGTCACTGGGGTCATCTCGGACCCCTTTACCCTTGGCCCCAATCACGCCCTTGGAGAGGCCAGAGACCTGATGCGAGCCAAGTCCATCAGCGGCGTACCGATTGTCGTCGATGGTCGTGCTGTGGGCATCTTGACCAACCGAGACCTGCGTTTTGAGCGACGCCTGGACCGTCCCATCCACGAGGTCATGACCTCGGACGGGTTGGTCAGTGTGCCTCCTGGGACCTCGCTGGAGCGGGCCAAGGACCTGATGCAGGAACACAAGATCGAGAAGCTGCTGGTCGTGGACGAGTCGGGCCTGCTCAACGGGCTGATCACGATCAAGGACATCGAGAACAGCAGTCGATACCCCCTGTCCGTTTCGGACGACCAGGGCCGACTGGCCTGTTGTGCAGCCGTGGGCCCCAACCAGTCGGATCGCGTTCAGGCGCTGGTCGATGCTGGTGTCGATGTGCTGGTGGTGGACACCGCTCATGGACACAGTGCCGGGGTGCTGGGGGCCATTGAGCAGTACCTGGTCGACTTTCCACAGCTCGCGGGACGGGTCATCGCAGGCAACATCGCCACCGCCGAGGCTGCGGAGGCTTGCATCCGGGCGGGGGCTGCGTCGGTCAAGGTCGGAATCGGGCCGGGTTCCATCTGCACCACTCGGGTCGTGGCCGGTGTGGGTGTGCCTCAACTCACGGCCATCGCGGATGTCTCTGCAGTCGCTGCTCGTCACGGGACTCCCGTCATCGCGGACGGTGGTGTGAAGTTCTCGGGGGATGCCGCAAAGGCGATCGCTGCAGGGGCAGACACGGTCATGATCGGATCGCTCCTCGCCGGGACAGACGAGAGCCCTGGCGAAGTCATCCTGTTGGGCGGCCGTCGCTACAAGTCCTACCGGGGAATGGGGTCGTTGGCCGCGATGAGGGCTGGGTCAGCCGATCGCTACTTCCAGGAGCACGATGAGCTCAGCGACCCTGAGGCAGGCATGCGCAAGCTTGTCCCGGAGGGCATTGAGGGGCGAGTGCCCTACAAGGGTCCGGTCGGTGACGTGCTCTACCAGCTCTGTGGTGGGCTGCGTGCCTCGATGGGCTACACCGGCTCGGCCGACATCAAGGCGATGAAAGAGAGCGCTTCCTTCGTTCGCATGACGGCGTCGGGACTCCGCGAGAGCCATGTGCACGACGTGACCATCACCAAGGAGGCGCCAAACTATCGGGGCTCGTAGGGCCCCGCCCTGTCGTCCTAGGACTTGACGGCCTTTCGCACGACGATGTAGCCGCCGTTGGGCCCAGGAATGCCACCCTTGATGTAGATCAGGTTCTTGTCCGTGTCGATCTTGGCGACGGTCAGGGACTGGATGGTGACCTTCTTGTTTCCCATCTGGCCAGGCATCTTGCGGCCCTTGGCCACGTGCCCTGGGGTCAGGCGTGTACCGATGGAGCCACCGTGCCTGAAGAACTCGTGGGTACCGTGGGTGCGAATGGCACCATGGTAGTTGTGGCGCTTCATGACGCCGGAAAATCCACGGCCCTTGGAGGTGCCGGTGACGTCGACCTTGTCGCCCTCGATGAAGACATCCTCCACGCGAAGCTGCTGTCCAGGGCTGTAGGAAGAGGCGGTCTGGGCGTCCAGACGGATCTCCCGCACGAACTTCTTGGGGGTGGAGTCGCTCTTGGCAAAGTGGCCGGTCTCCGGCTTGTTCACCCTGTGGGCCTTCTGGTCATCAAAGCCGAGTTGTACGGCGTCGTAGCCATCGGTCTCTTCGCTTCGAACCGTCAACACAGCGTTGGGGCCGGCTTCCACGACGGTGACGGGAACGACTTCGCCGTCATTTCGGAAGAACTGAGTCATGCCGATCTTGCGACCGAGCAGGCCAGGGGACTTGTTCATGATGTCCTCGCATTGGACCGCGCACCTGGGCGCGTTCGTACGTAGTTGGTGCGGTTGGTTCCGCACTGCAGGCGGCGTCTATCCATCCCCAGAAGGGCGGGCAAGCGCGAAAGGTGTACGGCTAGTTGGTGCCGAAGCCGATGCCCGTCAGTTCCACGCCCCAGTCCGAACTGTTGGGGTCGTTCGACAGGATGTGCAGGATGTTGACGTCCGAGGACGGGTTGGGCAGGTCGAAGGCCAGGGTATCGGCCCCGTAGCTGATGTCGAAATTGTAGGACTGGTAGGGGTCCAGCGTGACCGGAGCGATTGCCTTGTTCCAACCGGAGATCAGGAACTCGCCGCCTTCGATGCAGGCCGGGTTCTTGACGCCATCACAGTCGTTGTTGACGTAGATCTGGCTGATCTCCAGCGGTTCATCTCCGGTGTTCTGCACCATGACGCTGCGCTGGTCGGGCAGGTTCAGGATGCTGAGGAAGTCCGCAATGGCGTAGCCAGCGCTCACGAAGATCTGCGGAGCGCAGATGTCGCAGAGATCAGCGCCGGTGCCGGTCAGGTTCACCGTTCCGCTGATGGACGTGTCATCCGTCACCGCGGTGGCCGTGCCGTAGTCGTCCTGTTCGGCGGTCGGGGTGTAGAGGAACCCTGCCGTGACCGTCTCTCCGGGCTGCATGATCCAGGGCAGGTTGAAGTCGTTGTTCCAGTCCCAGATGGTGTCGCTGAACTCGAAGTTCGTGATTGCGACATTGCTCGCGGTGTTGTTGGTGAAGTCCACGTAGACCGGGTCACTGGAGTGACCGATATCGACTTCACCAAAATCGATGGCTGCTGGGGAGGCGTCGATCTCTCCAGTGATTGTGTCGGTGTCGGTGTCGGTGTCGGTGTCGATCGAGGTGCCCTGCATGGCGACTTCGATGTACTCGGACCCGGAGATGTCGGAGACAAAGCTGATCGCACCGGCCCAGGCATCACTGTCCTCGGTGGGGGCGAAGGTGACCACGAGCTCGATGGAGTCGCTGTGGGAGAGCGTGATCTCCTCGTCGGCGCTGACGGCCTGGTCATCCAGGCTGACGGCGGTGATCTCGAAGACCCCATCACCGACGACGGAGAAGTCGGCGACCGTGAGCAGGTAGTCTCCCACGTTGGTAAGCGTCAGGATCTCGTCCTGGGAGAAGCCGGATTCCACGTAGCCGAAGTTGATCGTCTCCGGGTTGATCGCGAGATCGCCCACGATGGCGATGCCGTTTCCGGAGTCACCGTCCAGGTACTCCTCGGCGGAGGGAACGGTAGAGGTGAGCCCACCGCATGCAGCTAGTGGGAGAGCGAGAAGGGCAGGGCGGAAGGACATGCTTGTCACCTCGGCTGTCATTGGGCGGCCCAAGTCCCGAGTCTGGGAAACCCCTCAGACAAGGGGTGGGGCCGTCGGTTTGTTTAGAAGGTGTACTTAAAGTAACCGGTCCAGTTCAATCCGAGGTCAAACCAAAGTGCATAGAAGAGGTCGACGTCCACTCCTACGCTGAAATGACTCAGTTTTGAGTAGTACTCTGCGGTGACTCCGACAAGACCGAGTGGCTTGAAGCGTTGGTGGTAGCCGGGGTCTGCATCTACAGGCAGGCCCCACTCGTCACTCAGGACCTGGGTCTGGTAGGCGACTTCGTCCATCAGCAAAGGGGAACGCAAGACCCCGCCACCGATTCTTCCGCCGATTCCGACCCGACGCGCAGGGTAGAAGCTCGCTTCTGCCGCACCGGAGACGGTGTAGGTTCTGAGATCACCCTCGACACAGGGGGCAGCCCCGCCCGTGACTTGACAACCGTAGTCGCCCTGAGTGATGTAGTCGACGCCGTTGTGGATGCCCTGGGTGAAGTTGATCTCGCCGGCGATCGACATGGTCTCGCGGTCGACGAAGTCCATGCCCACAGCCAGTCCAACGGCTGTGCCGTTGCGGACCCAACCGCGGAAGTTCAGCAGGTAGCTGGCACCCCCGACATTGGACTTTGCGTAGATGCCCTTGGTTACCTCGCGAACTTCGCGCTGGCGGCGCCGATCGGGGGCTTCCTCCTCAACTGAGTTTCCCTCGTCCAGGTCGTCGTAGCCCTGGGCCCAGGCCACCTCGGGCAGGAGGGCGATCCCACCGGTGACCATGAGTGCAAGAAACAACGTCCGCTTCATCGGGATCCTCAATCGGGTTTTCGTTCCAACGACCCCGGTAAGGGCCGAGTGGGTCACTAGGCCCAGTGCAAGTTGACTAACCGCTTGGGCTCAGCCCGGCGCAAACAGGAAGGGGTAGGAGACGATGACGATGCCACCGCCCTTGGGCTCGGGGAACTTGAACCGCATGAAGCGGGAGTTGATGCAACTCTCGACCGCCGGGTTCTTCATCGTCGAGACCTTGGTCTGCGCGGAGGAGACGGTCCCGTTCTTGGCGATGACAAACTTGACGGTGATCTTCCCGCCCAGGTCCGGGTTCTTGTTCAACTCACGCTGGTAGCAGTACCGGATCTGGTTCATGTGCCGCTTGATGACGGCATCGATCAGGGACTTGTCCAGGGCTCCGAGGATGATCGGGTCACCGCCGATGCGACCGATACCACCTTCACCCTTGGCGCCGAAATTGCCGCCGCCTGAGCCGTAGCCGCTGGCACCTGAGCCGCGGCCCTTGGTCCCGAGCCCGCCGAGACCCTCGGCGGTACCACCGCCTCCAAGTCCGGAGCCTCGTGAGCCAAGCCCGCCTGAGCCAATCTGGGTGCCCTTGGCACCGATGAGGCCGCCGATACCGCCGGTCAGGTCCGAGGAAAGACCAGAAGAACCGAACACGCCATCGAGCTCGGAACCATCCCGGAGGGCGCCGAGCACACCGGCGTTCTCCGCGATCTCACGGTCGAGTTCTTGCTTCTGCATCTCGACCTTGTTGCCCTTGGCCTGCTTCATCTTGGCGTCTTTCTTGCCGACCTTGCCTTCTTCACGCTTGGCCTTTTCACCTTCGCCAGCGTCAGGGTTGCCCGAAGGCTTCTTCTTCTCTTTGTTCTTCTCGATCTCCGGCTGCTGCAGCAGGAGTGCCACAAAGCGGTCCGGGATCTCCATGATCTCGTTGTCCGGTCGCGGCGGCTGGGTGTAGATGATGATGCCAGCCATCAAGCCGAGGAAGCAGAAGAACGCCAGCAGCCCCAAGAAGGGGTAGTCCATGCCGTCGGTGACCTTGGCGACGAGCTTCTTGCCAGGGTGGACCATCTGACCGAAGAAGATGACGTGGCCGATGTCCAGGATGACCCGGGTGTCTTCCTGTACCTCGTAGCCGTAGACACCGTCCCCCTGGGACCGGGCCTCGCCGGAATCGATGAGGCTGTGCAGCGTCTTGCGCTCTTCACCGATGTCGATGAATCCTGCCCACTTGTCGGAGAAGTTGCAGATGCAAGTGTTGCCCTCCCACGAGAACAGGTGGAACTCGTCGTGGGGCAACTGTGTGTTGTCCACGTAGAACTCGTTCCGCCACTCTTCGGTGGCCTCGGAGATCGTCGGGCCCAACATCCAGGCCACGCCGGCAAAGCCAGCTGGCACCCAGGCGATGGGCATTCCGAGAATTCGCCAGCGGAAGCCACTGGTGGTCCCCACCGTCACCGGCTTGGAGCCCTGGGCGTAGTGCTTGACGTCCATGACCAGGTCGCCCCAGATCTCGGCGACCTCGAGAACCTTCGGGGCCTTCCGATCAACGCCCACGTCGCTCTGGGAGGTTCCGGAACGCATGATGAAGGCCATGACGTCTTCGGAGATGTCGTCGACGACCATGTCCACTTCGTCCTGGTGGGAGAAGTCCAGGGCACCGGTGGCGTGCACGCTTGCGTCGTGGTCCGTGTTGGCCTCATCGGCTGGTCCGGCCGTGTCATCGAGCCCAGCCTGGTCCTGGAGCGCTTCGATCTCCGCCTTGGACGCGAGTTGGGTGGGCTCATCCTCTGAGACGGCGCCATCCGTGCCAATACTGACGATGACCTTGATCTCGCCGATCTCGATGGTGTCGCCATCATTCAGGGGTGCGTTGACGACGTCAGCACCATTGACCTTGGTGCCTTCACCGACCAGGTCCAGCAACTGAACTGTGCCGTCGTCGTTGAGGTTGATGACGGCTTGAAGGTCCGCCAGCGCCTCGTCTTCGATCCGGAGCATCGCTGCCGGGCCCTTGCCAATGGTCACGGACTCGGCGGTGAGCTGCTCGCGGAACACGAATTCGGAGCCGCGGAAGACCTCGAAGCTCAGAAACAGAGTGTCAGCCATGGAGTTCCTCGGGGGCGCTTATGAGCGGCCGGCTTGAGGTCAAGATCAGGGGAAAAAAGGGGAAGGAGACGTTATTTGACGTAGTTGACCGACTGGTCCATCTCGTCATTGAAATCTGCCCGCAGCTTGATGAGGGGATTGAAGGACCCCTTCTTGCGATCCAGCAGCAGGGCGCCCTGGGGCTTGACGAGTTCACCGGCGACGTCGAGGGCCTCGAAGTCGATTTCGGTCTTCGTCTTGTAGACGATTCGGCGTCCGGGATCCTCGGAATCCTGTGCGTAGACCGAAGCCGACGGAATGGCGAGGACGAGTAGGGCGAGGGAGATGCGCTTCATGACCGGTCTCCGAATACAGGGATTCCCTCGGAAGAGAGATCCCGCCAGGGTGAGAGAATGTCGGAGTGTAAGGAATTGAGCAAGTCGAGTGCCGTCATGTTGCCGTAAAAGGGCGGCTTCTCAGGGGTTGCAGGGAGCGGATGCCCCTGGAATCCACCAGAATCGGGTGCTTTGACCCTGGCGAGTGTCGATTCTCGAGTGATGGGATCGACATTTGAAGCGGGAATGAGGACAGGGCGGACTCCGGGTGTCTGGCGGCGGGAGAACAGACATCCAGGCCCGTCGGGGGTTCCAGCTATTCTACGGTGGCGGGCTCGGCTTCCTCCGAGGTGCCCAGCTCTTCGGTGCCCGGTTCATTGGCTGGAGTGGCCTCTTCGCTGCCTTCGGCCTGGGGTGCAGCCTCTTCGGCCGGGGCGGCGCCTTCCTCGGGGCAGATCTCAACCAGCTGGTCCAGCATCGGCTCGTACTGGTCAAAGAAGGTCAGCACGTCGCCTGCCATCTGGAAGTCCTCGGACATGATGACCATGTCAGCAGTGTCGGTGACGGTGGCGAGCTCCTCGACGCCGAGTTCGATGGCATCGGGGCACATGGCCTTGCTCATTTTTGCCTTGAAGGAGTCGTTGCGGTTCTTGAGGTCGTCCAGTTGGGCCATCTGACGCTTCTGGCGGTCTTCCTCTTCCTTCTTCTTCTGAGCGACCTCTTCCTGGCGCCGCTTCTCTTCGTTCTGGGCTTCCTGAATTGCTTCCTTGGCCGCAAAGACCTCGTGGTTGGGACCGATCTGGCCTTCCATCGCCTCGATGTACCGGTCCAGGTACTTCTGGGCCTTCTTGTAGTCCTTGGTGTAGGTCTTGTGGAGGGTGGCCGCGTTGAAGTACGCGATCTCGTTCTTCGGATCGATGGACAGGACCTCTTCGTAGAGGTCAGCAGCCTGGTCGTACTCCTTGGCCCCGCGAAGAGCGATAGCCATTCCCAGCTTGGCGTCGACGCTTCCAGGCGCTGCGGATGTCGCGGCCTCGAATGCCGTGCGGGCCAGGACATAGTCGCCGGAACGCAGGGCGACCCAGCCCAGGTTCATGTTTGCTTCCAGGTTGTCGCCGTCGAGCTTGACCGCGGTCTGGAAGTTTTCGATCGCGCTGATCTCATCGCCCTGGAGCAGGTCCGTGACGCCCATGTTGTTGTACAGGCCCGGGTCCCCTTCATTCAATGTCTTGGCCTTCTCTGCGCAGAGTTGGCTCATGGCGTAGTCGCCCTTGGCAAAGTAGGTCCGGGACAGGTTTCGGTAAGTGCCCACGTTGTCGGGCTCGATCAACAGGATCTGGCTGGCCTGGCTGATGGCTGCGTCGTACATCTCGGCGCTGTTGAGCGCTTCCATCAGGTTGTTGCGGACCGAGAGGTCGGTCGGGTTGTCCGCCACATAGCTCTCATAGAGCGCCGCAGCCTCACCGGGCAGGCTGTTGGCCATGAGCATGTTGCCGAGGTTGTAGAGCGCGTTCTTGTAGGACTCATCCGCTACCAGGGCGGCCCTGTAGTGCTCTTCGGCCCGATCGGTTCGCCCCAGGCGCTCGGCAACCCAGCCAGCGTTGAACTGGGCCTTGGCCAGGCCCGGTTCCTCGGTGATGGCCAACTCGAAGGCCTCGTAGGCGGCGGCGTAGTCGATGTCGCCGTTCTTGTCGGGCGAGGAGAGGAGTTCCACGCCGATCTCGAACTGCTCCTTGGGATCGATCTTCTCGGGCTCGCCCGAGGCTTCAGCGGGCTTCTTCTCGCCGCAGGCAACTTGGGTGATGGCTCCGCCCGTGAGAGCGAGCATGACCAACAGGTGGGGAAAGTGGCGCATGGTCGGTATCCTCAGAGCTCGGTCTCGAAGGTCGTCTCGAACGAGGCCTTGCTGGTGTAGCCGGGGTCGAGCAACCGCTCCTGCAGCGGTGGGTACTCGTCGGGCTTCATCGTGGCGAGGCGTTCCGCGGCGAACAACATGTTCTGGTTGTAGAGGTGGATGTCGTAGGACTTCGTCAGGGCCGCGTTGTAGGCTTCAATGGCCTTCTGGGTCTGCGGGTAGATCTTGTCCTCAAGGCCCATTCGGTAGAACTCTTCCTGTCCCTGGTCCAGGTACGAGGGGATGTGGGAGTTCTCCAGGCTTTTGGCCATGTTCTCGTAGGCCTGCCCCAACTTCACGATGGCTGCAAGCCCCCATTCGCCAGCCCCGGTCGTGACGATCTTGGCGTAGGTGATCTCGACCTCCTGCAGGGACTTGGCCTTGGCCACCAACTGGTCGGTGAGGATCTTGTCCTCCTGCTTTCGGCTGACCTTCTTGCCTGGGCCGGCGATCGTAAGGGTCGTGTAGTCCTGGTACTGCTTCTCCGCGAGCTTGTACATCATCTCGCCCACGAACTCGACGCCGACGACGAACTTGGCACCCTCAGTCGAGGCGTTCTCGTGCCAGCTCAGCGTTTTCTTGTAGTGGTCCAGCGCCTTGGTCTTCTGGCCCTGTATCTCCAGGCACTGGCCGTAGTGCAGGCGGGCGAAGAGCAGCTCGTCCGGGGTCAGTTTGCTCGTGTCCTTCTGGGTGAACAGGGCGTAGTAGACCTTGGCTGCCTGGGCCCACTGCTCGTGGGTCTCGTAGATCTTCGCGATCTCGATGGCCACGGACTGGGAATTGTCCTTGTCCGGATAGGCGGCCATGTACTGCTGGTAGTTCTTGATCGAAGCCTGCCAGTCGCCCATGGACATGCGGAACAGGGCCGATGAGTAGATGGCATCCGACGCGTTTGCATGGTCCTTGTCCAGGCTGAACAGCTTCTCGTACCAGCGGGCCGCTTCGGCAAAGTTCGCGGTGGACTCGTAGTCAAAGGCCAGTGCACCGATCTGGTCCTTGTAGAACTTGGACTTGGGGAAGTTGTCGATGAGCAGGTGGCGAATCTCCATCGCCTCCTTCCGCATCTGCTCGTCGTAGTAGTAGACGGCCGCATTGTTCAGTGCGACATCGGCCACCTCGGACTCGGGAAACTCCGCGTAGAAGGCCTTGTAGCCGTTGGCGGCCTTGACCTTGTCCGAGTCGCTCGCGAAGCCGACCTCGATGAGCTTGAAGCTGGAACGCTCGTAGACGTTGTAGACCTCCTTCTTGAAGGCGGAGGAGCCCAGGCCTTCCTGGTCGTAGAAGGCCTTGGAAACTTCCTTCAGGTTCTTCCAGTCCTCGACCAGGGCAAAGGAGTCCAGGATCAGGTTCGCGGCCTGCTCGGACTGCCGGGCCTTCGGATTCATCGCGATCACGATCCGGAAGCGGTCGGAGGCCTTCTTGAACTGGTTCTTGTTGTAGAGCAGGTATGCGGACCGGTAGATGATCTTCTGGGTCTTGGCGTCATCCGGGAAGATCGTCGAGAACTGGTCGAGGGCAACCAGGAGCTTCTGCTCGTTCTCGCTCAGGTCCACCGCTTCCGTGCTCTTGCCGGGCGCCCGCTGGGCCCCGCCATCTCGCTTGACGAGCTCATCGGCGGCGTAGATCGCGGACTCAGCACAGAACTTGGAGTGCTTTCCGTTCTTGTCGACGGCAACGACCTGCATGTACTGGTCATAGGCGTCTTCGTACTTCTTGATCTTGTAGAGCAGTTCGCCGAACTCGTAGCGCATGTCATAGGCGTACTTGGAGTCGGGGAACTCGGAGAGGTAGACCGTGTAGGCCTTGTGTGCCAGGACGTAGTACTCCTTGGCCTGGCGGCCGCCCTTCAGCTTCCGGGCCTTCTCGTGGTAGCCGCTGGCGATCTTGCGGAGGTTTCTCTCCAGCATGTTTTGAGCGGACTGGATGGCTTCCGGTTCCGCAGCGTTGGCGCGGGCCCAGGCAGAGGACTTGCCGTAGGTCTTGAGCATCCGGTCGACTTCTGCGACGACCTCCTGCTTCTTGCCCATCTTCCCGTAGGCCTTGATGATGTCGTTCTGGTATTCGGGCGCATCCGGGCTCTGGGGATCCTCGGCGATGAGTCGCCGGTAGGTCTGGATGCACTGTTCGAACTTGCCCTGTTCGAAGTAGGTGCCGGCCAGCCGCTTGAGCATGGAGCGGATGAGTTCCTTCTTGCCGAGCTTGGTGAAGTAGGCGTAGGCCTCGTCCATCTCGCCGGCATCCGCAAAGAAGCGGACCAGGTCTTTGAGAGCCTCTTCCTGGAGGGTGATGCGAGACTTGCGGGAGCCCTCGTCGGCATCGGCAGCGGCCATCGAGTACGCCACGACCGTCTTCATCGTGTCGATGGACTTCCCATACTCGCCCACGTTGTAGTAGCACCACGCCAGCTTGTACATGGCGAAGGGGTACTTCTCGCTGTCCCGGTAGGCAGCAGCCTTCTGGTAGGCCCGAAGGGCCTTGTAGGCATTGTTGTTGTCGAAGTAGTACTCCCCGATCTGCACATAGGCGTCGGGCACGTAGCCACTGTCGGGGTAGGTGCGGACCAGGCGGGTGAACTCCTGGACCGCTTCCTTGCGCTGGCCGATGTCCTGGAGGGCTGCCCCCAGGTAGTAGGTGGCCTCGTCTGCCCGCACAAAGGTGGGGTAATTCAACAGGATCTGACGGTAGAGCTTGATGCTCTTGTCCTGCCACTTGCGGCTGATGACGTTGTCGGGGTTCAGCTGGGCCTCATCACAGCGGTCGTCGTTGAAGCACTGGTCAAAGACATCCTCGAACTTGTCCATCTCGGTGAGATAGAGGTCGCGGCCTTCCTCGAAGTAGAGGTCAGCGAGCCGAAGCATCATCTCGGCCTTGGTCTCCCCGTGAAGACGGCCACTGGAGAGCAACTCCTTGGCGAAGTCCATCTCCTCGTGCCGCTTCTGGCGAGCCAGGCGCCTGTATTCCTCGGACAACTCCGCAGTGGAGAGATCCTCGGCTTTGAGGACGCGGCGCTCTTCGCGCTGCTTGCGGTCGTCCTCTTCGTCCTGGGCAAAGGCTGGTGGAGTGGCCAGTGTGCTCGCCAGCACCAGGGCCAGCGGGAGAGCGATGCGTCGCAGCGTCATCGGCGATGTCCTCGTTGAGTCAATGCCTCCCAACCCCGGGAAACATAACTTTCGTTCCTACCGGCAGCTTCCCTGCTCGGTGTAGTGGTAATAGCCCAACTCGTCTTCCCAGAACTCGCCGTTGAACGGCCAGTAGATGAGATCGACGGAGGTGGCGAAGTCCAAACTCGTGCTGGACGTGGTGTCCACCAAGTCAGGGTTCGACATCTTGTAGGCGTAGTCGGCCCGCTGAGCGGACACGACCTCGAATCGGATGATTTCTGACTGGGTCAGCAGGTCACCAACATAGTTGGCGCTCCCTGCCATCTCGGAGAGCAGCACCAGGCCGGCCCGCCGCTTGTAGCGCGTAAGGTCGGACTGGATGACCTGCTTCATGTGGGCGCCCACGGAGTCCCGCCACAACGCCTTCTGGGCGTCGATGGTGGTCATCTCGTCCTCCATCATCTCCAGGTGGCGGACGAGACCGGCCAGGTCGGCATTCCGGAGGAATTGGGAGAACATCGACATCGGCAACACGGAGCTTTCGGGGAACTCGGTGAAGTAGGTGTCGAAGGCCTGGTCCGCGAGCTTCTTGCCCTCCTTGGACCGGTACTTGCCGGTGAAGCCCTTGAGCTCGTCGTAGACCGGTCGCATCTCGGCTTCAAAGGCCAACAGTTCATTCTCCACCTGGTCGTATTCGCACAGGTTGAAGAAGGTCAGGGCCCGCAGGATCTGGGTCTCGGGCAGGAACTCTGCCTCGTTGTAGAAGGGGGAGTTCACCGTCAGGATCATCCCGAGTGCTTCGTTGAGCTGGTTGGTCATGAACAGTCCCCAGGACTGCTCGAACAGGCTCTGGGGCCAGTAGGTGGAACCCCGAGGGACCAGCTTGTAGTACTTGGTGGCCTCGTCGAAGCGCTGGATTCCGTAGTAGATCCGCGCGATGTTCATGAGGCTGAGGTCTGTGAGGTCCTCGACCTCCTGCAACTCACGGTCGCTGAAGATGTCCACGGTCTCGGCATCGCGCATGACGTCCCGGAAGGACTTCACAGCACTCTTGAGACGGCCCTGCTTGTTGTAGATGACCCCCTCAAAGTACTTGGACTTGAGGTAGACCTCGCTCTTGGTCGAAATCTGGCTGAAGTACTGTCGCGCCTCGGCGAGAGAGTCCTGGTCGTAGAGTCGGACACCCATCAGGTAGTACAGGTAGTTCCGGGACTTCCGCGGGTACTCTTCGGGCGGGATCTTGGAGATGATCCGGACCAGGTCAGAACTGTCCCCGGTGTAGCGGGAGATGGTGACCAGTCGCGGCAGGGCGTGCTTGAAGTACGGGTTCGCCGGGCCCCTTCGGATGACCTGGAGGAAGTAGTACTGGGCGGAGTGGTAGAGCTTCAACTCGTAGAGGGCGCGCCCCAGGTAGTAGTGGATGCGGGTGGTCTGGCCCTGGCACCCACCATCTTCGAGCAGGTCGAAGAGCATCTTCGAGGCACCCAGGGGCTTGCGGGCCTTGAGAGCATCAACGGCGTCGTCCACCTGCTCTTCGCAGTCGCTCTTGGTGAGGGGGCGACCCCGGCCTTCCTCGGGAAGGTCCTGGTAGTCGTCGCGGCTGGAGCGCCTGGAGTCGGCACCCAGCTCCTCCTCGTCCTCAAACTCGAGCTGCAGCGGGTCCTTGGCGTTGACGGCCTCG
>CAZMNK010000012.1:59225-61007 GCA_964567625.1 uncultured Enterobacterales bacterium
ACGCTCGCGAGGGGCACGTTGCTTCTCGACGTCAGCTGCGCGGACAGGCTGGCTGTCCTCGGCCTTGGCACCCATCTTCTTGGCGGCCTGGACGACCTCTTGGGGGGCGCCCTGGTTGGACAGGCAGCGAATCTCGTCGGCGGTGAAGGTCTCGCCCGAATCCTCCATCGTCTGGACGACGATGTGGGTGGGGACGTTGACCGAGACCATGTTCATGATCTCGTCGCAACTCAGGGCGTGTGCTTCTGCAGAGAAGAAGAAGCAGCCCAGGAGGGCGATGGAGGACAGCAGGGGTCGGCGGAGCATCATGTCGGTTGTCACCGCATGCCGGGGAAGAAGTAGGAGGCCGCGAGCGACACGACGAAGTTGTTCTTCATCTCGAGGGTCGTGGAGTTGATGGTCTCGATGTAGACCAGCGAACGTCCCTCGGCCCGGACGGCCCAGTTTTCATTGACGATGATCCGGGCGCCCCCACCGATGTTGGTGGTGGAGTGCCACTCGACCTGGGTCGCCACAGCAGTCTCCGAGTCGTCACCGAGGGCTTCCAGGTCATCCTGGGTCAGAGTGGCGCCCATTCCAAAGGTTCCGAACACGTCGAAATTGATGATCTTCCGTCCGTTGATGGCGACCTTTCCGTAGATCGGTGAGAACTGGAAGGCCGCATGGCTGAACACGGTCAGCTTGGAGATGTCGGGGGAGACCTTGTTCTTGTCGACCAGCTGGCGGGTCAGCGGTTTCCAGTCAGCCTGTCCCAGGTCCGGTGCGTACCCGATCATCAACTCGAGCGCGAAGATCTCGGTCATGTGGTAGGCAAATGAGAGGCCGCCCAGCCGCCGATTGATGAAGGGATCGTTGGTGACGAAGCCCAGGAAGGGGGTGGCCTCGAACCGGCCCAGCTTCAGGAAGTTCTTGGCCTGGATCGTCTTGATGATCCGACGTCGGCTGGCCTCGCCCTCTTCGAAGAGGACCTCGCTCTGCACGCCGACCCGGTCGTCCAGGTCGCCGCTCTTGACCGCTTCTTGCTCGGATGCGATGGACTCTTCGGTCTCCTCGCCCAGGATCTCCTTGAGGACGTCGTCCTCATCCTCGGAAGAGTCATCCTCTTCTTCGTCATTCGACTGCGCCACGCCATCCAACGGGAGCAGGTCGTCATCGTCAGCCAGTGCAGGGGTCGTGACCAGAAGGCCGACCAGCGCTGCTGCAGACAGGAGGTACCGCATGGAGTCTTGGCCTCTCAGAATTGGGTCATTCGAGCTTCCATCTTCGGGAAGAAGATGGAAACGCCGGCCGTGGCCAGGAAGTTGTTGTAGATCCGGCTGCCGTCTTCCGGGTTGTTCGGGTCGTACTGAGGCACGGAGTCGACGTAGAACATCGATCGGGCGTCGAGCTTCAAGGCAAGGGTCTGGGTCACGAAGATGTTGGTCCCGATTCCGACACTCAAGGGTACTCGGACGCGAACCTCGGCACTGCCCGCATCGGTCAGGGAGACCGGGGCATCGCCTTCAATCACCACTGCGCTGGCGTCATAGCGGGCGTAGTGCTTGCGAACGGTGATCATGCCCAGGCCCAGGGTGCCGTAGAGGTCGAAGTTCAGAACAAGCTCTCCGACGAGGTTGATCTTTCCGTAGACCGGGGCCCACATGACGTTGAAGATGGCGCCCAGCATCATCTTGTCGACGGGCTGTTGGAACTCGACGTCCGAGGCACCGCCGTGGGCGATGATGACCAGGGTGTTGGTCAGGCCCTTCAGGTCGTTCTCTCCGAGATCCGGGGAGTACATGA
>CAZMNK010000012.1:61017-64988 GCA_964567625.1 uncultured Enterobacterales bacterium
AGTGGTAGCCGACGATGAGGGAGCCTGTGTACCGGCGCACCATCGGATTGTTGGGCACATATCCAAAGGTGGGGCTGACCTCGAAGCGGCTCCCCTTCAAGAAGTAGCGGTTTCGCAACGCCTCGTTTCGGGCCGGCTGGTCCCCGCGTTGGACAGAGAGTGCTTCCTCGGCCGGGGTTGCCCCCTGAGCCTCGGAGTTGAACAGGGCCGGGCCCAGCGCAAGGCTGGCCAGCAGGGTCATGAGCATGCGTCTTGCAGCGTTCATCGGCAGCGTTCTCGGAGTCCGGGCGACCCCCAGGGAAGGCCCGGAGTACCGGATCCCTTTTTTCGGGGTTGCGAAACATAGCACGCCAGCCTGTTGCGGCCAGACGCCCTTGTTGTCAGGCAAGTGTCATGGATGCCCCGCCCCCACAAAACATGCCTATGAACCGTCCTCCAGCACAGCGTTGATGGTCCACCAGCTCATTCCACCTCGGCGGTCGCGGGTGACCGCCCAGAGACGATGGGAGGTTCCAGCTGGATCCTCTGGCGCTGTCCAGGTGACGCTTGAGTGGGGGTAGAGCGCGTAATCGACGTCAAAGTCTCCCCCGGTTGCGTAGAAGGTGAAGTAGGGCTCTTCGGTGCGGGTCTCCTCCACGCCCTCCGAGGTCACGTAGCGGTATTCCTCGATGGCGTTCTCTCCGAGGATGGGCTCCAGGTCATATTGCTGGCCAGCAGTCAGGTGGAGTACCTGGCCCTCTTCTAGCGGATGGCCATCCACCTGGAGGGTGACCATCTCCGGGTTGTGGTTGGGGGTGATGGCTTCACTGACCGGCATGCGCTTGTAGGCGATCTCCGTGAGTTGATCGTCCCCCTCCAGGTCGACCTCGATGAATTCACCGGTGTCACCTTCTTCGGTCTCGTAGGGAAAGGCGGTGAGGGTCAGGAAGTAGTTCTGTCCTTCCAGTCGTTCCTCTTCAGTCAGGCTGTCCAGGACATCGTCAGGCACGGTCAGGAACGGCGGGAAGTAGGGCTCAAAACCGAGGAATCCGGCCTCCTGTGCTTCTGCGAACAGCGCCTGCAACTCCTGTGGGGTGAGTTCCTCGGTGTCGACTTCGAACAGGGCCTCGATCGCCTCCATGTCGACCTCACAGCCGAAACTGCTGGCGTCATCGGGCAGGCAGCCCATCCAGGTCACCCCGAAGACCTCGTAGTCCGGGTGGACCACGAGGGATTGGAAGGTCACCAGGTCACCGGGCCGTGGTTCTGCCAGGCCGGGTACCCCAAAGACCTCTGCCTGTACACCCAGGATGCGGGTTCGGTCGATCAGCCAGCTTGGAGCCATGGACTCGTAGTTGCAGGCGGCGAGCCAGAGGAGTGTCAGCATCAGATCTTCACCTCCAGATCGATCCCGGGGGAGGGCAGGAAGGGGAGGCCCCGAATGTAGCGGTACTCGGTGTAGTCGTAGTTGTACTGGACGAATTCCGGGTTCTCGCCTCGGTAGACATTGAGCAGGTCCAGGTAGGCGTTCAGAGTCGCCCGCTTGAACTGGAAGCGCCGCTCCACCCGCAGATCCACGGCCATGAAGGGCGGCAACCGCTCCGAGTTGTACTCCGAGGTGCGGTAGCCAGTGTAGTAGTCCTGGTCCAGGTCGTAGACGCCATTCTCGTAGTGGTTTGCCGGGTTGCCGGTCACGTAGCGGAACCGACCGGACACCTCGACCTCCCAGGGCAGGGTGTAGCCGGCAATGGCCACCAGGATGTGGGTCTGGTCGAAGTCATACAGGTACCAGCCGCTGTCATCGACCTCCGGGAACCACTCGGCATTGGACTCCTCGTCCGGGTAGTTGTAGCGAACCGAGCGGCTCAGGGTGTAGCTGACCCATCCGAACAGGCGCCCGACCGGGTCGCGTTGGGCGATGACCTCAAGGCCGTAGGCCCGCCCGATGCCGTCGTTGACATAGGGCTGGTCCTTTTCGAGATCGGTGAAATCAGGGTTGTAGACAATCAGCCGGTCCAGGCGTTTGTAGAAGGCCTCGACATCAAAGCGGAAGCCGTAGGGGAGTTCCTGCTCCCAGCCCAGTGAGCTCTGCCAGGCCCGCTCCATCTGCAGGTCGATCTCCACCCCGGGACTGTAGGACTCCTGGGGCTGAGGAGGCTGCTGGTAGGTGCCCGTACCGCCTTTCAGGAATCCTTTTTCCAGGACCCGAGCCCGGAAGGCCAGGCGGGTATCCACGGACAGGAGATTCTTGAAGTCCGGGAGGAGCATCGTGTTCAACCGCACACCAGGCGTGAGGATCAGGCGTTCCCGGTCGGCCTTCAGAGGACGGATGACCGTCTTGAGGTAGACATCCGGACTCCAGCCCGTGTCCTCGCCCTCGAGGGTCAGGTTCTCCCGTTCCCCAAGCGGGTCGTAGTCCACGAGCATGTCGGGGTTGAAGGGAAGCTCGAACTTGAATCCGTACCAGCCGCCAAGCAGATCCAGGCCCCCCGCTACCTCGAGGGCTTCCAGGGGTTTCCACCGCAGTTCGGAGCGCACCGTCACGAGCCACTGCCAGGATTCATAGCTGAGGTCGTCGCCCAGGTTGAAGGAGGTCAGGTCAGGCCCGATGCTGGGCGTGAACTGCAGGTCGAGCGTGTCGTTGAAGCTGTGGTCGACCTGGAAGACGATCCGGTGGGTCGAGTAGCTCAACGCCAGGTCACCCTGGGTGTCCTGGTCGGTGCCCTGGGCGTAGCTCTCCGGCGTGGAAATGATCAGCCGGTCCTCGAAACCGAAGAGCAGTGCCGAGAACTTGGTCTTTTCCAGGCCGGTGTAGGCGTAGCGGGCCTGGTAGTCGAGCCAGCGAGGCTTGGCGACGAAGCCGAGCTGTCCTGCTGCGGTGTACGGCATGATGAACGGGAGCAGGACATCCACATAGGATCGCCGTGCTGCAGCCGCATAGTGGTGTTCCTTCTCCTTGCCGAGCCGGCCTTCCACCATGCCACCGGAATCCATGATGTCGGTGGACCAGCTGAGCCGGGTCTGCTCGCTGGACTCCTTGCGGGTGGTCACCTCGATCACGCCACCCATCGAGCGGCCGTACTGAACGCCGTAGCCGCCGGGCAGGTAGTCCACGGTCTCGACCAGGTCCGAGTTGAGAATCGAGGCGTAGCCACCCAGGTGGTAGATGAAGGGCACGCGGATGCCGTCGATGTAGACCGCGCTGTCCTCGGGGTTGGAACCCCGGATGATCAGTGCGGCGGTGCCAAAGGGAGACCGGGCGGCTCCAGGGAGGTTCTGGATGACCCTGACCGGGTCGCCAAAGGTGCCGGGGATGCGGCGGATCTCCTGGAGGCTCAGGGTTCTGCGGGTGATGTCCTCGCCAGGCCGTTTGTAGGTCCCGACCGCTTCTTCCGCGTAGCCGGAGGGCTTCAGCCAGAGCCGGACTTCCGTGACCTCGCCTTCGGTGACGTCCAGCGCTTTCTCGAGGGTCTCATGTTCCGATGCGACGATTCGCAGGGTCACCGGGCCGACCGGGACCCCCCGGAATTCGAAGTGGCCGAGGCCATCGGTCACCGAGGCGAAGTCGGTGCCATCGATCACGATGGTCTGGCCTGCGACGATCTGCCGACTTCCCATCTCGATGACCCAGCCTTCGAGATTCACCGGCAGAGGTGCAGCCTCGACCTCTTCGGTGACCTCCTGGTCGGGCAGGGCGCCTTCGATCAGTGCGGCGTCCAGTACGAATCCGTATTCGAACTCCACCACCACAGGCACAGGACCGCTCTCGTCCTCGGCAGGAGTGAAGACAAAGGCCTGTGCGGCGGCAACAGCGGCCTCGTCGAAACCCCAGCCAGCTCCCTCCAACACCTCGACCAGGCTGACGGCGCCGTTCTCGTCGATCTCGATGAGCAGGAGAACGATTCCCTCGACCTCGGCTTCGAGCGCCTTCTCCGGGTACGGGGCCTGGATGAAGCTGGTCAGCTGCGGCATCACCAGGATGGGGGGAAGCT
>CAZMNK010000013.1:0-2923 GCA_964567625.1 uncultured Enterobacterales bacterium
GCGGTAGAGGCTGGTGGTTCTCACAGTTGCGCCATCGACTCGTCGAGCGGCATCGAGTGCTGGGGGTGGGATCTTAACGCCCAGGTCTCCGATGCCCCAGGCGGGCGCGGCTACACCGCTGTGAGTGCTGGCCACCTTCACACCTGCGCCCTCCGCGGAGGGAAGGACACCGAGTGCTGGGGGAGGGACTCCTACGGTGAGGTCTCAGACAGACCGAGTGGTGGGGCCTACACCGCGCTGAGTGCCGGGGAAGCCCACAACTGCGCCCTTGACTCGTCGGGCAGTATCGAGTGCTGGGGAAACGACGACTACGGCCAGGTCTCCGACGCCCCCTGACCCCTAAGGCCTGAACCGCCCTCCTCGGGCCTGACAGCACCCCTTCGACTCCTCCCCCCAACATCTCACTTATGAATCTCATTTGAGATCTATATGAGATACATTGAGAAGGGAGGCCGAGATGCCCAACGAAGTCCAGCTCACCCTGCGCCTGCCTGCTGACCTGGTGGACCGTGTGGACGCCCTGGTGCCGGTGATCGACCGTCACCCGGAACTGATGGCCTACGGCCGGATCTCCCGGGCCGGGATCATGCGCCTGGCCCTGGCGGATGGGATTCAAAGGCTCGAAAAACGTGCCGCTGCGGCGGAAGCCGAGGAGGACTGAACCATGGGACGCAAACCCCGAAAGCCCGCCAAGCTCAAGCTCGATCCCGTCACTGCCTACCCCCGGCGAGGACCCCGGGAGGGGCGGTGGTACTGGCAGGCTGTCCGGCGTGAAGGCGGGAAGCAGATCACGGTCTGGACCGGGTGGGGGACACGGGATGAAGTCCGGCGAACCCTGGCGGCCCTTGTGGCCGAGGCAGGCATCCCGGCTCCCAGTACCGTTCGCACTGCTGGTCGCCTCTCCACGGTTCGTGATCTGCTGGAGTGCCACCAGGCCGCACTAGAGGCTCGGGAGGACATCTCGCCCTTCACCGTCCGAAACCGCAGGACTTCGGGCGTGCGCCTGCTGAAGCAACTCGACGGGCTCGCCCTCGATCGGCTGTGCGCCGACGTTTTGGAGCGGTACCGCGATGTCAGCCTTCGCAAGGGCGCCGCCACCGCCACAGTTCAGAATGACCTCAAGACACTGAGGCACGCCTGGACCTGGGCAAGGCGCCACGGGTACGTGACCGATCGGGCCCTCCCTTCCATCCGGCTCAACGTGAAGCCGAGTCGGGAGAAGTACACGCCATCCGAAGAGGAGGTCGCCGCCGTGCTGAAGCACCTCTCCGGCTGGGCCCGCATGGCGGTGTTGATCATGGCGGGTACTGGAGCCCGGATCGGCGCTGTCGCCGAGTTGACGTGGGATCGCGTCGATCTCGACAGGGGAGAAATCCACTTCATCGGCAAGACGCGCCGGCGGACGGTGCCGATCCTGTCGGACCTGCTCAGGGAACTCCAGGCCTGGCCGGGCAAGCCAGGGCGTGCGGAAGTCCTGGGCGTTGGTTCCAACACGGTGCGGTCGCTCAACGGCAAGTACCTGGGCGACGCCTGCATTGCGGCAGGGGTACCCCACTTCAGCCCCCACGGGCTGCGCCGGCTGGCCTGCGACAGGCTCTACCGCGTGGCCGGTCCAGACGTCGCGGCAGAGATCTTGGGGCACTCCGTCGTCGTGGCGATGCGGTACTACCGCCAGGTCTCCGCGGCAGAGAAGCGGGTTGCCCTGGAGGCGGCCTTTCGGGCTCCGAGCAGGGCCGGAAAGGTCTATTCCTTCACGGCGGAGAAGTAGTCGAGGCGTGTACAACTGGGCGTGTACAGTTTTGCTCCCAAAACCGGTAGACCCGCCCTGGTCCTGTGTTGGCAGGGCCGGGGCGGGTCACGGATGGTACACCCTAAGGGATTCGAACCCCTGACCTTCTGGTCCGTAGCCAGACGCTCTATCCAGCTGAGCTAAGGGTGCATGAGGTGCCTGTAGAGGCAAAAAGGAGTGGCGGAGACGGAGGGATTCGAACCCTCGGTGCAGCTTTTGACCGCACACGCGATTAGCAATCGCGCACCTTCAGCCACTCGGTCACGTCTCCAGCAATGACAAAGAGCTGTGGGGAAGGGCGGAGGGGGTGGGATTCGAACCCACGGACCCTCTCGGGTCGGCGGTTTTCAAGACCGCTGCCTTCGTCCACTCGGCCACCCCTCCGGGAAGCCGCATCGGCAACTATTCCCCGGCTGTGATGCGGTCAAGGCCGCCCATGTAGGGGCGCAGTGCCGGGGGGAGCACAACGGATCCATCTGCCTGCTGGCCATTCTCCAAGATGGCCACCAGGGCCCGCCCGATGGCCAGCCCGGATCCGTTGATGGTGTGGCAGAACCGGGGCCGCCCTCCCTTCTTCTGGCCCTCCTCGGGGGCCGGGCGGTAGCGCATGTTCATCCGCCGGGCCTGGAAGTCGGAGAACCAGGAACAGGAGCTGATCTCCCGGTAGGCCTGCTGCCCGGGCAGCCAGACCTCCAGGTCGTAGCAGAGCTGGGCGTTGGCGCTGATGTCGCCGGCACACAGGGTCTGCACCCGGTAGGGGAGCTCCAGCATCTGGAGGCAGGCCTCGGCGTGGGCGGTGAGGGCCTCGTGGGCGGCACGGCCCTGCTCCGGGGTGGTGATCCGGACCAGCTCGACCTTGTGGAACTGGTGCTGGCGAATGAGCCCCCGGGTGTCCTTGCCGTAGCTGCCCGCCTCGGCCCGGAAGCAGGGCGTGAAGGCTGCGTAGGCCAGGGGCAGGTCCCCTTCGTCCAGGATCGACTCCCGGTGCAGGTTGGTGACCGGGACCTCGGCGGTGGGGATCAGGAAGGCGTCCTGGCCATTCAAGGGCTCAGAGAGCTTGAACAGGTCCTCCTCGAACTTGGGAAGCTGACCCGTGCCCTCCATCGTGCTGCGCCAGACGATGTAGGGGACCAG
>CAZMNK010000013.1:2933-61907 GCA_964567625.1 uncultured Enterobacterales bacterium
GACCTCCTGGTAGCCGTGCTCGGAGGTGTGCAGGTCCAGGAACAGGCTGGTGAGCGCCCGGTCCAGTCGGGCACCCAGGCCCTTGAGCACCGCAAAACGGGCCCCGGACATCTGGGCGCTGGCCTCGGTGTCCAGGATCCCCAGTGACTCGGCCAGCTCGTCGTGGGCCTTGGGCTCGAAGTCGAGGGTCCGCGGGGTGCCCCAGGTCCGCACGGTGACGTTGTCGTGGTCGCTGGTGCCGTCGGGAACGTCGTCCGCCAACAGGTTGGGAAGCTGCATGAGCAGGTCCGTGCGTTCGTCCTCGACGGCCTTGATCTCGACCTCGATTTCCTTGGCACGGGCACTGGCATCGCGGACCTGGGCCTTGAGCCCCTCGGCCTCGTCCCGCTGGCCGGCCTTCATCAACTGGCCGATCTGGGGAGAGAGCTGGTTCCGGGTGGCCCGACAGGCCTCGCTCTCCTGGAGCAGGGCGGAACGTCGGGAGGTCAGGCTGGCGACCTGGTCCGGCATGGCCAGGGTGGCCTCGTCGGCACCGCGTCGCACCAGGTGGGCGCGGACGTTGGCGGGATCCTCCGAGACAGCGCGGGGGTCAAGCATGGCTTCTCCTGCACCCCGGCCGTCTAACGCAGCAGGTCCACGAGGTGTGCGACCAATGCGGTCTGGACGGCCGTCTTCTCCAGGGGCCGGCCCGCCTGGGCGACCATCGAGGTCAACAACCCGCTCTCCAGGCCACAGGGGTGAATCCGCTGGAAGTAGTCCAGGTCCACGTCGACATTCAAGGCCAGGCCGTGCCAGGTGACCCACTGCCGGCAGGCAATGCCGACAGAGCAGACCTTGCGTCCCCCGACCCAGGCCCCCGTGTTCCGGCCGTCCCGGCCAGCGACCAGGTCGAAGTCACCGCAGGTTCGAATGGCGGCCTCTTCCAGCCGCCGCAGGTGATCGTGCAGATCCTGCCGGGCTCCTTCCAGGGCCACGATGGGGTAGACCACCACCTGGCCGGGCCCGTGAAAGGTGACGTCCCCCCCGCGCTCGACGGGGATCACCGGGACGTCTCCGGCGTCGAGCAGGTTGGCCTTGGCGCTGCGCTTTCGGCCCAGGGTGAAGACCGGGTCGTGTTCGACCACCAACAGGGTGTCGGGGGTGGTCCGGGCGATGCGGGCGGCCAGGACCTCCTGTTGCAGGGCATGGGCTTCCCGGTAGCCGAGGCGACCCAGCTCCCGGACGTTCATGGCAGGAAGTCGGCGACGGCGGCCATCACCCGGGCATGGACCTGGTCGGGGGTTCCCCGGGCGTCCACGGGCACGATGTGCTCTCCCCGAGCCGCCAGCAGTGCCAGGGCCGCGCCATAGGCCGCGGAGACCTGCTCCAGGGAGCTCCGGGTCTCGAAGCGGTCCAGGGGTCGTCCCCGGGCGCTGATCCGGTCCAGGCAGTCGTCGATGGACAGGTCCAGGAAGAGGGTCACGTCAGGGGCGCGGAACGCGGCGTTCAGGGACAGGACCTGCTCCAGGGGAGCGGCGAGGGACTGGTAGGCCAACGAGGAGTGGTAGTAGCGATCGGTGACGACCATCCGACCGGCTTCGATGGCGGGCCCGATCTCCCGGTCCAGGTGGTCCCGGCGATCAGCGGCAAAAAGGTACGGAAGCACCCCATCGGAGAGAGGGTTCTTTCCGGCCAGGGCAGCCCGGATCAACTGGCCCACGGGCCCGGTGGAGGGCTCCGCTGTCGCCAGTGCCCCCTCGACGGCCGCCACCAGTTTCTGGACCTGGGTCGTCCCCCCGGATCCGTCGAGCCCTTCGATGGCGATGAAGGCACCTTTCATGGGTCGAAAGTAACTCTTTACAGGGGGCTGTCATCGTGCGGTTTAGGGTCTGTGGGCGAAGGAGGGGGATTCGCCCCGTCCATCCCGACGTCCTGCACCGAGACCTCGTCGATGACTTCTCTCCTCCTTCTTGGCGCCGCCCTGGCTGCCCCGGCGCATGTGCATCCCACGGCCGACACCCTGACCAAGCAGTCCCTCACCGAGAGCGTCTGGGAACACTTCGACCCGGCAACGGCCTCGCCATCGCTGGTGGACCGTTTTGCCTGTGGCACCGGCGTAGTGCAGCAGTTGAAGGACAATTGGGACTGGTTCACCCCTGAAGAAAGGGCCGAGCTGACGAACCTGGTGGCTCCTTTCAAAGAGGACCTGCTCCAGGCACTCCCGGCGAATCCTCCACCGCCCCCGGGTGAGTTCCCCGAGGGAACCTGCTGGGAACAGATGGGCACCTACCGACACGCCACCGATCACTTTGCAGTGGAATGGGACGGGTCGAACATCGAGGAGTCCGACATCGAGGACTTCGGCGAGGCGTTGGAGACGGCCTGGAGCAACCAGGTCGAAGAGCTGGGTTGGAGGCAGCCCCACAAGAGCGACGAGTACAAGGTGATGGTCTACGTGGACAGTTCCAACTACGCCGGCGCCTACACCTCGGTGGAGGTCTGCTCCGGCTCCCAGTTGGCCTACATCGTCACCGGCAACGGCATCTTCTGGGGGGACTGGTACCAGGACCTGGCGGCCCACGAATTCAACCACGCGATCCAGTTCGCCTATGGCTACGCCCACGAGTTCTACTTCTGGGAGTCCACAGCCACCTACATCGAGGAGCAGACCTACCCGTCCCACAATGCCTGGGCTCCGTACATCGCCGGCTACACGGCGAACCCCTGGATCGCCATGAACGCGTCCAGCCAGCAGAGCCAGGACATCTTCAGCCACATGTACGCCATGGCGATCCTGAATTTCTACCTGGATGAGTACGTGGGGGGACACGATCTCATCCGGGAACTCTGGGAGTACTCAGAGCGCTTTCCCATGGACGTCTACAACCTGTACCTGCCGGATGCCCTGGAGTCCCTGGACCACGACTGGAACGAGATCTACACCGGCTTCATCGCGGCGAACACGGTCATGGACTACGAGGAAGGCAACCGCATGGGCCGCGTCGAACGCATGGACTGGTTCGACGAGTTGCCCGTGAATTCGGCCAACAGCGAGCGAGTCACCCGACCCGAGAGCCTGGGCCAGAACTTCTGGCGACTCAATGGCGATGCGGCAGACAGCGATGAGCCGGACCTGGTGCTGCTCTTCGAGGGTGAACTGGACGGTGAATGGCTGGTGCTCCTGGTGGGCACCACCGACGACCGGGTCCAGCGGATCGTGACCGCCGAGGCCGTTGATGGCGATGACGATGTGGAAACCTACGAGGCCTTGATGACCGACTGGGGCCAGCACGAGGACGTCTGGGTCGTGATGTCGCCCACCACCCGGTCCGATGAGGACTTCAGCTATGTCTTTGACCTCTGGGCCGAGGCCCCTCCCGTGGAGGAGACGGCACCGGAGGAAGAAGCTGAGGAAGGGACTCGGCTGCCCATCGTGGGCTCCTGCTCCACCTCGCCTCTCGCACCGCGACCGGCCTGGCTGTGGCTCGCCCTGGCCGGCCTGGTGGTTCGCCGCCAGCGCTGAAGGATAGAACCTGTCGATGATCGCCATCGACGAACACCCGCTGCTCGACCTCCAGGCCTTTGAGGCCATCTTTCCGGATGTCCTGGGTCCACTGACCTCGCCCCAGTCCTGGCTGGATCTTCTCCAGCCCGAGGCTGTGGGTCCCATGCAGACCAGTGCCGAGGTGAAGCTGGCGGTCCGCGACCTGCTCCGTCACGGGGGTTTCAAGCCCAGTGGGCGCAGCAAGCCGGCATCGGAGTACCTCCTCAAGGCTGCTGCGGGGGGATTTCTGGGCCCCATCAACCCGGTGGTCGACGCCTGCAACGTGGTGAGCCTTCACAGCGGCCTGCCGATCAGCGTGGTGGATGTGGATCGGGCAGTCGGGTCCCTGAGCGTGGCCATCTGTCCCCCCGAGACCAGCTACGTCTTCAACGCCAGTGGCCAGGAGATTCGGCTGGACGGCCTGGTCTGCCTTCACGATGGTGAGGGACCCTGCGCGAACGCGGTCAAGGACTGCCAGCGCACCAAGACCCACGAGGGCACGACTCGGGTGGTCTGCGTGGTCTGGGGAACGACGGCCCTTCCCGGTCGCGCAGCGGAGGCGGCGGGCTGGTACCGAGAACTCCTGGAAGAGGTGGGGGCGACGACGAGCGCTCTGTCGTGACCCCCTTGCCCGGTCCTACTTGTTCAGCACGTGAATCGCCTCGCCAAGGGCGGCCTTGGCGGCTTCCATCACGCTCTCCCCCAGGGTCGGGTGGGGGTGGATGGTCAGCCCGATGTCCTGGGCCTCTGCGTCCATCTCGATGGCCAGGGCACACTCGCTGATCAGGTCGCTGGCGTGGGCGCCGACAATGGTGACGCCCAGTACACGGTTGTCGTTGGCGTCCAGGACGACCTTGACGAAACCGTCGGTGTCGTTGGTGGTGAGGGAGCGGCCCACGGCGGCAAAGGGGACCTTGCCGACCTTGAGTTCGTGGCCACGGTCGCTGGCCTCGTGCTCCATCAGTCCGGCAGTGGCGATCTCCGGGTCGGTGAACACCACGGCTGGCACAGTCCGGGCCTGGTTTTCGACGTTGTGGCCGGCGATGACCTCGGCGACGACCTCGCCCTCGTGGGTGGCCTTGTGGGCGAGCATGGGCTGGCCGGCCACATCGCCGATGGCGTAGAGCCCGGGCACGCTGGTCTTGCACTGCCGGTCGATTTTGATGAACCGGCCGTCCATCTCTACCCCCAGGTCCTCGAGTCCCAGGTTCTCGGTGTTCGGACGGCGACCGACCGTGACCAGGATCACGTCGGTCTCCAGGCTTTCGGTGCCCTTGGGGGTCTCGATGGTGACCACGGCCCCGTTCTCACCCTCTTCCCAGCCCAGCGCCTTGGACTTGAGCTTGATGTCGACCTTGTTCTTCTTGAGTTTGCGGGCGATGACCTTGACCACGTCCGGGTCGAATCCAGGCATGAGCTGGTCCATGAATTCGACCACCGTCACGTGGCTGCCAAACTTGTTCAGCACGCTGCCGAGCTCCAGGCCGATGTAGCCCCCGCCAATGACGACCACACGTTCGGGCAGGTCCTGGATGTCCAGGGCCCGGGTCGAGTCCATGATCCGGGGATCGGCGAAGCTGAAGCCGGGGATCTCGACCGGCCGGGAGCCCGTGGCCAGCACGATGTGGTCGGACTCGACTCGCACGGTGCCCTCGGCGGTCTCGACCTCCAGGGCCCCAGGCCCCACGAGCCTGGCGGTCCCGGACATCCGGTCCGCGCCATTGCCCTTCAGGAGTGCCTGGACCCCGTTGGTGAGCTTCTTCACCACGCTGCCCTTCCAGGCTTGCATCGTCGGTATGTCCAGGGTCGCCTCGCCGCTGACCTGGATGCCCATGGCTCCGGCCTTGCGGATCTCGTGCAGGCGCTTGCCGGCGGTGATCAGGGCCTTTGACGGAATGCAGCCCACGTTCAGGCAGACGCCGCCCCAGTACTCCTTTTCGATGCAGAGGGTCTCGACCCCCAACTGTGCGAGGCGAATGGCGCAGGGGTAGCCCCCGGGGCCTGCTCCGACCACGACGGCCTGGTACCGCTTGGTTTCCATGACTTCTCCTGCTGTTCTGCTTCAGCCGACGCTGAGGCCGACGTCCCCGCTGGGATCGGTTTCGTTGAGTTTATTCCGGGTTCGCTCGAGGGGGTCCTCGCCGGGGGTGAGATGGGCTTCAATGAACCGGGGTCCTCCGGCTGCGCGGGCGTTGGAGACCGCGCTCAACACCTCACTGAGCAGGCCCCCGTCCACCTTGCGGGCCTGGATCCCAAAAGCCAGGGCGTGATGGCTCAAGGTTCCGGACAACTGCTCCGCGTAGGGAGCGTCTTGGCCCCTCTGCCATGCGTGGGCCAGGAAGATGACCCGCAGGTGGTGGAGGGCGGCGAAGTTCAGGGACTCGTGAAAGGCGCCGCAACTGGCGGAGCCCTCGCCCAGAAAACAGAGCACCGCGTCCTTGGGGTTGGCCATCGCCAGGCCGCAGGCGTGAAGCATGCGGGCAGCGGGGGAGGTGGTGACAGGTGCGACCCGCCAGGGCCGGGCGCCGGCGTGACCGTCCACCAGTCGCTCCGTTGGGCATCCTCGCAGGACCACCCCCAGCCGTTCCCGCAGCCCGGGGATGACCCAGTCGGTCTTCTCTATACCCAGAAATCCTCCAGCGATGACGGCCTCCAGGCCCTGGGCGGGCACCGGCAGCGGAAGGGTTCTCGCCGCCTGCAAGGCCTGGTCGGTCTCGCGGATCAGGCTCAGGGCATCCCACATCGACAGCTTCACGAGAGGTCCAGGATCAGTGTGGCGGGGGTCTCCAGGATCTTCTTCAGGGCGGCCACGAACCGGGCGCCTACGGCCCCATCGATGATCCGGTGATCAAAAGAGGGGGACAGGTACATCATGTCGCGAATGGCGATCTCGCCATCGACGACCATCGGCCGTTGGACGATGCGGTTCACGCCGAGGATGGCGACCTCGGGCACGTTGAGGATCGGGGTGGCGAAAACGCCGCCGATGTTGCCGACGCTGGTCACGGTAAAGGTGCCACCCTGGAGCTCCTCCATGCGGACCTTGCCCGCCCGGGTGCGCTCGACCAGGTCCGCCATCTCCGCTGCGATCTGCAGCACCGACTTCTGCTCGACGTTCTTGACGACCGGCACGAACAGGCCCTGGGGCGTGTCCGTGGCCACGCCGATGTTCACATCGCCCTTGACCACCAGGGTGAAGGGATCCTCCTCGAGGACCGCATTGACGTTGGGGAAGTCCCGGAAGACGAGGCTGGCGGCCTTCATCACAAAGGGGAGGTAGGTGAGTTTCACACCCCGGGAGGCAGCTTCCGTCTTGAGCTGGTTCCGAACCCGGACCAACTCGGTCACGTCGATCTCGTCCACATAGGTGAAATGCGGGGCGGTCTGCTTGGCGTGGACCATCTGCTCGGCGATCTTGCGGCGCAGGCCGATGATCTTGATGCGTTCTTCGGCGCCGCTGGGCACGGCATTGGCCTGGGGCACCGCGGGGGGCGCCTTGGGTGCGGGCGGCGGGGTGGCAGCGGCTGCCTGGGCTGCAGGAGAGGTCAGGGCCACCAGGTCCGCCCGGGTCACGCGGCCATCCTTGCCACTGCCAGTCACGGCACGCAGATCGATGCCCAGCTCCTTGGCCTGGCGGCGCACGGCTGGGCTGGCCAGGGCCTTGGAAGGCGCTGGTGGGACGGGGACAGGGGCCGGCTCGGCGGCTGCGAGTGGGGGCACTGCGACGGGGCCCGGAGGGGGCACGAGGGTGGGCTTTGTGGCTCCTCCGTTCTCCGGGGGTTCGGGGCGGGTCTTGGGCGCCATCGTGGACTTCGCGGGGGCCGCAGCGGCCTGGCCGTCGCCCGTGGCGATGTCGACCAGCGGGGCGTGAACGGCCACCACATCGCCGGCGGCATGGTGCAGCTTGGCGATTCGACCGGACCTGGGAGTACTGATCTCCACGGTGGCCTTGTCGGTCATGATCTCGCAGACCGGCTGGTCTTCGTTGATCACGTCTCCTTCGGAGACCAGCCAACGAACGACTTCACCTTCGATGATGCCTTCGCCGATTTCGGGCAGTTTGAACTGGAACATGAGGGAGGACTCCTAAAACTGAACGCTGCTCACCAGGGCAGCAGCGACCTGGTCCGGGTTGCCTGCTGCGACGGCAGGCGGGGACTCCAGGTAGAGAAAGGCGGCATCGGTCGTGGCTCTGATGAGCCGGTCTTCCAGGGTTTGATCGGAGGACTCCGATCCGACCACCAGGACGCGACCGGTACGACGGACGGACTTGGCGAGGGTGGCCAGGTCCAGGGGGGACAGGGAGCGGAGATCCAGGACCTCGGCCTTGTAGCCGTGGGGTTCGCAGGCCTCGGCAGCGGCGAGGGCGGTGGCCACACCGGCTCCCCAGGAGAGCAGGGTGATGTGGGCGCCACGACGGACGATGCGGGCGGAACCCAGGGGGACCGGGTGTTCGTTCACCGGTCCCTGCGTGGCGTAGAGGGCCATCGGCTCCAGGATCACGACCGGTCCCCGGTGGCGCACGGCGGATCGGAGCAGTCCGCCGGCATCCTGGGGGGTCGAAGGGCTTACCACCGCCAGTCCCTCGGTGCTGCTGAGCAGGCCGGCAACGCACGCTTCCTCCAGGGCCCCGACCGGGCCAAAGGGCAGGCGCAGGATCAGAGGCGCCACGAATTCGCCACGGGTTCGCCGGGCCAGGGTGCTGATCTCCCCCAGGAGCTGGTCCAGGGCCCCGTGCACCCGTCCGGCAGAGGGCAATTCCACGATGGGAATCCGACCGCCCATCGCCAGGCCTGCCGCCACGCCGAGCAGTCCGGATTCGCTGAGAGGCGTCTGGATCACCCGTTCCGGTCCGTAGGCAGCCCTCAGTCCCTCGCAGGTCCCGGCCACGCCACCCAGCGTGTCGACGTTCTCCCCCAACAGGAGGATGTCCGGCTCCTGGAGCATGAGCTCTTCAAGGGTGTCTCGGATGGCTCGGGCCATCGTGATGGAGGTGCTCACAGGGTCAGCTCCTCTGCAGGCGTTTGCCCGTGCTGCAGGAACTCGCGGATGTAGTACTCCCCGGCCTTGTAGCTCGAGCGAACCAGCGGGCCCGAGGCCACCACTTCAAAGCCCATGGTCCTGGCTTCCTCTTTCCATTCGTCGAAGCGCTCGGGATCGATGTAGGCATCGACCTTGAGATGCTTTGCGGTGGGCTGCAGGTACTGGCCGAGAGTCAGAAAGGAGACACCGACGTCACGCAGATCTCGCATGCACTGGCGGACCTCTTCCGTGGTCTCGCCACACCCCACCATGATCGAGGACTTGGTGTGGTGGGTCGGGCGGCGCTGTTTCAGCCAGGCGAGCACGTCCAGGCTCTGCCGGTAGCCGGCCCTGGGATCCCGGACGGTTGGGGTCAGCCGTTCCACGGTCTCGATGTTGTGGGCGATGACGGTCGGGTTGGCGGCGACGATGTGTTCCAGCAGGTCTGTACGGCCCTGGAAGTCCGGGATGAGCACTTCGACCAGGGTCTTCGGGGCGGCCTGGTGGATCGCCCGAATGCAGGTGGCGTAGTGGTCGGCCCCCTGGAGCGGAAGTTCATCGCGGTTCACCGAGGTGACCACCACGTAGTCCAGGTCCAACTCCCGGATGGTCTGGGCCAGGTTCGTCGGCTCGTCGGGATCCAGGGGGGCGCCAGCCCGACGGGTGTTCACCGCGCAGAAGCGGCAGCCGCGGGTGCAGATGTCACCCATGACCATGAACGTGGCGGTTCCGCCACCCCAGCACTCCCCGATGTTGGGGCAACGGGCTTCCTCGCACACGGTGTGCAGGTTCAACTCGCGGGCTCGAGCCTTGATCCGCGCGTAGCGGGCCTGGCGCTCGCCGGACGGCTGCCGAACCTTGATCCAGGGGGGCTTGCGACCCAAGATGCGTGCCTCCCGTTGGGGGAGATTCTCGTAACCGACGCACTGGGGGTGCTCCAGGGAGGGGGTTAGGCTCATGCCATGTCGCAACGAAGAACCCCCCCCTCGGTGGGCCAGGCAGCACCTTCCTTCAGCCTGCTGGATCAGCACGGTCAGCGGCACCGGCTCGTCGACTATGACGGCCGGGCCCTGGTGCTCTGGTTCTACCCCAAGGACTTCACCAAGGGTTGAACGATCGAAGCTCGCGGGTTCCGCGAGATCTGGGATCAGTGCCGGAGCCACGGGGTTGCAGTGCTGGGAATCAGCCTGGACTCTGCACAGCGCCACAAGGCCTTTGCCGAGTCTCTGGACGTTTCCTACCCACTGCTGGCGGACACCCGGGGCGAGATGGCGCGGGCCTACCGGGTCAAGCGAGGCCTTGGCCCGTTGAGCGTGGCGGCACGGAAGACCTTTCTGGTAGGGCCGGATCACTGCGTGCTCAAGCGGTGGGACGAGGTGGACGTCTATGCCCACCACACCCAGGTGCTGGTCGCCCTGTCCGAGGCGGGCCTGCTCGGCGAGGAGAACATCCCGGTTCGCGGGCTGCGGAAGAACAAGCCGAAGTCGGACTGAAGCGGCTGTGAACGGCCCCCAAACCCCCTGAAGCGCGAGGCTTCGGGCGGGAGAGCCCGTGGTCCATGGCGTTGACGGCACGTCCTCACGAGGAAAAAAGGGTGGAATTTCCACCTTTTTTTGATCCTGATGGGAGAAAACACCACCATAGAGCGCCATGACGTGGTATTAAATCTCCCATGATGGTAGAAAACACACCATCATGAGTACCCTCGCCGACGCCGTCTCCGTCTTCCGCGGAAACCCCTTCACAGACGACGCCGTCGCATCCCGTGCCCGCCTGGGCCGACTCCTCCTGAAACCACCTGCCTCATGGGCGTTCCGCGGCGCCCGGCAGGGGGAGGTTCCCTACGGTCTCGAGGACCTGGTCCTGGCCATCGCCCACGCCCGGGCTTGCGCTCTGGTGGATCCCAGGGGAGTGTTGGACGAGGCCGTGGTTCCAGACACCGTGATGGCGGAATTGCCCCGGTCGCGCCTGGACTACACGCGAATCGCGCTGGCCGCCAGTCGCTGCTTTCGCGCCCTCCAGGGCTTTCCGGGTCGGTCCCCCGCCATGGCTCGGGTGCGGCGACAGGCCTGGACCCGGGCCCTGGGCAGTTCTCTTGTGGAGGCCCTGGACACGGAATCCCTGCGACGGGCTCAGCCCCTGGTGCTCTGCGGGGAACCGGGGACCGGTCGCCGGGCCCTGGCCCTGGCCATGCTCTCGGGGTTGCCGGCGCCCTCGGGCCGCACTCCCTGGACCGGTCCGACGTTGGCCCCCTGGACCCCCGCCGGGGTTCCCTCGCCGGCCGGAGGGTTGGTGGTGGAGGGACTGGCCAGTCGGGGGCCAGAGGAGATTCGGATGCTCCGTACAGCGCTGGGCCAGCCTGGCACGGCACGGTTGGCCTTTGTCTGTGGTCCATGGGAACTGGTGGCACCGGTTCTGCCGCCCGACCTGGTGGCGCGTCTGGCGCCCCTGCGGCTGGCCATTGCGCCACTGCGGGACCGGCCCGAGGACCTGGAAGCCCAGGTTCTCGCTCGACTGGTGACCTGGGGGCCACAGTTGCGGTCGAGTGGCGCACCCGGTCTGGACTTCGACCGGGTGCTCCGGTGGTTCTCGGGGCCAGAGGCCCTTCAACACGGCTGGCCGGGCAACCAGGATGAGCTGGAGACCGCGGTCCGTGCCCTGGTATTGGGGACCTCCCCCAGCTTGCCGACGGCGGAGAGGGCCGAGACCGAGGCGCCCTCAAAGGACCTTCCAGCCGGACTCGCTGGGGGGACCTGGAGCGATCGGCAGGTTCGGGACTGGTACCTCAAGCGGGTCCACGAACGGACAGGTCGGGTCGGGAAGACGGCCAGCGTCCTGGGACTGGATCGGGCCACGGTGAGACTTCGCCTCCGGGAAACCGGTTCGGAGGTTTCGTGACGACCTTTGGGGACCTGGTCCTGCGAGTGGCCAGCGCACGGGCCCAACGGGGGGAACTGGACGCGTCCTGGCTGGACGCTTCGGGACTTCTGTTGGGCCTGTCTGGCCTTCGCCGCCTGGTGCAGGCCCTGCACGCCGGCCAGGCGCTTCCCGGTGAACTGGCGGCACTCGCCGAGGCGGACCGGGCCAGCGAAGGCCCCCGGCGCCTGGCAGCCCTGGTCGGTGGGCTCAGCGATCGGGAGCTGAGTCGTTCCAACGCAGTGCAGTTGGAACGGGCTCGCCTGCACCTGGAACTACTCGCCGGCCTTTCACCGGGGCGCTCCCAGGACGTCGCGGAGGAGGTTGACCAGGTGGTCGAGGACCTGGTGCTGGGGCGGGAGTTGCTCTGAGGGTTCGCTACTTGATGCGGTGGCCGCCCATCTCGTTGTTGAAGATCCAGGCCACGACCTCGCCCAGTTCAAAGCGATCGCTCATGAAGGTCTGGATGTTGGCGGCCGCCGAGCCCGCCTGTCGCAGGTCGGTGCGGGCCTGTTGCATCAGGGCCACCCGCCGGCGCCAGCGACGAATGTTCTCGGGTCGCAGGTCCACCCAGCCCTTGCGGGCCCAGGCGTCCACGCTCTCGGCGGTGAGGTGGGCCGTGTCGACGTGGCCCATCACTTCGGGGACATTGATCCGGGGACCCCGAAGGAGGGTCTCTCCATCGGGGAGCAGCACCGGGATCCCGATGCTTGGGGCCAGGCGAGCGATGCCAGAGGGAACGAGGGCCTCCTCCATCGCTTCGGCCACCACGCTGGCGTCTCTGGTGTCGGCGAGCAGGGCAGCAGTGGTGCCCTTGCCGCGCTTGCCGTAGATGGCTTTCAGGAGTGACGCCTCAAAGAGCAGCTTGCTCAATTCCGGGGGCCCCAGGCGCCCCAGGGCGATCGAGGGCACTCCCTCACCGCTGGCGAGGACCTGTTCTTCACAGGCTGCCAGGTCTCGCAGGGCGACACTGCGCACCAGGCCTGCCTTGTAGCTGGGGTCCAGCACGGAGCTGTCCAGGGCGGAGATGATGTCCCGGCCGGTGTTGCGGCCTCGGAGTTCCTGGACGACGGTGTGGGCGATCTCCTCGGGGGTGATGTACTCCATCTGCCCCAGGGCGGTGATGGCAGCGAATTCTCCCCAGGTGAAGACCCCGTTTTCACCGGTGTCGAGCACGGGCACCTTGAGGTCGCCCACGGCTTCATAGGACGAGAACTGTTCGGCCAGGGGCAGTGCTTCACCGGCCTTGAGTGCCAGGGTCTTGGGCAGGAAGATCCGTTTGTTGCCGTGCTTGTCGGTGACGTGCTTCACCTGGACGGCCCGGTAGCCGATCATCGCTGCGGGCTTGACCTCCTTGACGATGGGGCTCTCGGGGGTCCGGGCCAGCAGGAAGAGCAGGCCAGTGTGGCCAAAAGCGGCCTCGTTCTTGGCCAACAGCTTCTTGGAGGGCCGGTCTTCGGAGTGGGTGTAGGGGATGTTCAGACCCATGCCCCCGGTGCCGGTGGTGCCGACCTTCAGGTAGACCTTGGTGCCATATTCACTGGTCGCACGGTGCAGGAAGCGGATGTGCCGGATGATCTGGGGCACCGACTGGGACAGGAGAAAGGTCTCCAGGTCCTTCGTTCCCTCGGAACTGAAGCCGTCCTCGTCGATCCAGCTGCGCACCTTGGCGGCGCCGTCGAAGACGTCCTGGTAGCTCAGACCGGTGGCGGTGTTGACCGCATCCACGATCACGTCTGGCCGGTGGCGCTGGATGAGCTGGACAAGGTGGTTGTTGCCGTAGGCATCTTCGATGGGTCCGTAGAGGGCCTCGAGCAGTTGGCTCCGCTGCGCGATGTTGTCCAGGACCTCGCCACGTGGGCTGTCGGCGAGGCTGGTGGGGACGAACAGGTTGCCCCAGGCGGGAACGAAGCTGACCCGCTTGCCGAACTCCTGCTGGTGGACCCGACAGGCGTCCTCCGCCTCCTTTTTCTGGAGGCTGGCGACGATGATGCGGTGGGGGTCCAGGGAGCGCACGATGTGCCGCACGACCTGCGTGCCCACCAGTCCGGCGCCGCCCAGGATCAGGAAGTCATGGTGCATGAGGAGGCTCCGGTCGTCCTGGCTGGAGCCTCCTATCGCGGCGCTGGGGCGAGGGCTCAGGTCGGCTTCGACTAGGGCTTCCTCACCGTCACGTACATCCGGCGGTTCTCCCTTTCCACCGCCACCAGTACGCTGGCGTCCGCTCGTTCGATGAGGCGCCGGGCGCTGGCAGCGTCGGTGACCCGTTTGCGCTCGATCTCGATGACGATGTCCCCCCGGCGCAGCACGCCGTGGGCCGGACTGCCTTTATCGACGCTGTTTACGCGCACGCCGGACTGGGTGTCCATCAACTCAAGACCGAGCACCAGTGCCATGGGGTTCGGCTGTGGAGAGGGAGCGGCCTGAGCCATGATTTCACCATCCTCGGGGAATTCACCCAGGGTGATGTTCAGCATCTGTTTGCGGCCGTTTCGGACCACAGCGACCTTGACCTTCTTGCCGGGTGGGGTCAGGCCGACCACCCTGGCCAGGTCCTGTGGGTCCTCGATGGGGGTGTCGTCGACCCGCAGGATGACGTCGCCGGGCTGGAGTCCACCCTTCATGGCGGGAGAGGCTGGCGTGACCTCGGCCACCAGGGCACCCGACGGTCGATCCAGGTTCAGTTCCTCGGCCAGGTCGGCATCCAAAGACTGCATGCGAATGCCCAGCCAGCCGCGGGCCACCCGTCCCTTCTCCTTGAGCTGGGGAAGCATGTCCTGGACCATGTTGCTGGGAATGGCAAAGGCCAGCCCGTCCGCGGAGGCGATGATCGCGGTGTTGATGCCCACCACCTGGCCATGCAGGTTGAACAGGGGTCCGCCGGAGTTGCCGGGATTGATGGCGGCATCGGTCTGGATGAAGTTGTCGAAGGGGCCGGCGCCGATCGAGCGGCCCTTGGCCGAGACGATGCCCTGGGTCACGGTGTGGCCCAGACCATGAGGATTGCCCATTGCCACGACCCAGTCGCCAACCCGGAGTGCCTCGGAGTTCCCGAGGGCCAGGCTGGGCAGGCCCTTCTCTTCGACCTTCAACAGGGCCACGTCGGTGTTCTCGTCGGTTCCGATGATCCTGGCCACCAGGTCGCGTCCGTCGATCAGTTTCACCCGGAGCTCGGTGGCGTTCTTGATGACGTGGTAGTTCGTCAGAATGTAGCCGTCGGAACTGATGATGAAGCCGCTCCCGACGCCCTGGCGAGGGGGCTCCTGGTAGACGATGCCGTCCCCGTCTCGATCGAAGAGGTGTCGAAGCAGGGGGTTCAGGTCGTTGGCGGAAACGGGCAGCGCCTGGGCGATGACCTCCACGCGCACCACGCTGGGGGAGAGTTGTTCCACCAGGGGCGCCAGGCTGGGGACCCCCACTGGGCTGGCTGGAGGCGCCCCGGCGGAGACGGGTTCGACGAGGGAAGAACAACCCGCACTGGCAAAGAGCACCAAGGCGATGAGGGCGGACAGGCGGCTGTTGGTCATCTCGTGAAGCTCCTGCGGGAATGCTGTGCACAACACCCCAGATGTCGTCGGCTTTCCATACCTCTTGGACACCGGACAGCCCTCCGACCACACCTTGTGGCCGAGATTTCAATGAGATCGGGTTAGGGGACGGCCATGAGTCGCATGATCCAGCTGGCCGGAATTGCCGTGGACGCCCTTTCCGTGGGAGGCCTCGAGACCTGCATCCAGATCCCGGGATGGGATCTCGCCTTTGACATCGGGCGTTGCCCCGCCAGCGTGGTCAGTCGGAGCCACGTGCTGTTCACCCACGCTCATATGGATCACATGGGCGGTGTGGCCTTTCACGCGGCGACCCGTTCGATGCGAAACATGGCGCCCCCGACCTACCTGGTCCCTCGGGAGAACGTCGAGGCCTTTGGGCAGCTCTTCGAGGCCTGGCGCAAGCTCGATCGGTCGCGGATGCCGCACACCGTGGTGCCCATCGGTCCTGGCGAGACCTTCAGCCTGCCCTGTGGCCACGAGGTTCGCCCCTTTCGATCCCTGCACCGCGTGCCTTGCCAGGGCTACGGCGTCTGGTCCATTCGCAAGCGTTTGCGAGAGGAGTTTCGAGGCCTGCCGGGCCCTGAGATCGCCCGTCTGCGCAAGGAGGAGAACGTCGAGGTCTCGGAGTCCTTTGAGGCGCCGGAGTTCGTGTTCACGGGCGATTCCAAGATCGAGGTGCTGGACCGGGAGTCGGTGGTGGGGCAGGCACGGGTGCTGGTCATGGAGGTCACTTTTGTGGACGACCGGGTCACAGTGGCCCAGTGCCGCTCCAAGGGACACATCCACCTGGACGAGATCGTCGAGCGAGCGGATCAATTCCAGAACCAGGCGATCCTCTTCACCCACTTCTCCGCCCGCTACAGCCGCCGGGACATCCTGAAGAACCTGGACAAGAAGCTGCCCCCGGATCTGCGGGAGCGGGTCACGCCCCTGCTTCGGAGTCATCGCTGAGGGTGGATGGGACCGAGGCCCCCAGGGTCAGCACCCGGGCGACCATGAACACGGCCAGCGCCGCCCAGAGCAGGGTCGGATCGCCCCGGGACCATGCCCAGGTGGCCAGGGGCACGAACCCCACCAGAGCAGAAGCGGTCATCGCCCTTCGCAGAGTCCTTCCGGCACTCAGTCCGATGAAGTACCCGTCCAGCGCGTAGGCGGCGGACCCGACCCCCAGAACCGGGAGCAGCCAGAAGGCGTGACGGGTGGCCTCGGCCAGCACTGGGGTTTGATTCGTGAGCACCCCCAGCACGATGTCAGGGGCGAGCAACAAGGTGCCTGCCAGCACCAGGCCCGTCGCGATGCTCGCCCCCAGGGACAACCCCAAGAGGCCTCGCAAGGCCTTCCTGTCACCCGTTCCCTGGGACTGGCCCGCGAGGGTCTCGGTGGCAAAGGCGTAGCCGTCGACCAGCCAGGCCCCTGCACCCAGGAGCTTCAGGAGAACCGCGTTTCCAGCCAGCACCAGGGTTCCCATGCCCGCCGAGAGGTTGGTGAATGCCGCAAAGACCGTGACCAGGAAGAAGGTGCGGATCACGATGTCCCGGGACAGCCCGAGGTATTCGCGCAGGGCCTCGGGGTCGCGGGCCTTCTTCAGGGCCGCCCCCAGGGGTCCCAGTTGGGGTCCGGCCAGGATCAACCCGGTACCCAGGGCCAGGGTCTGGCTGGCCGCAGTGGCCCATCCCGCTCCGGCAGCCCCCCAGTCCAGGTGCCAGACGAACCAGATGTCCAGCGCGATGTTGCTCAGGCTGCCCACCGCGGTCATGGCCAGGGCCCGCCCCGCCTGTTCCCGCCCCAGGAACCAGCCCAGCAGCACGAAGCCTCCGGTGGCACAGGGCACGCCCCAGAAGCGCGCGGACACATAGGCTTTTCCCGCCTCTTCGACCTCGGGTCCGCCTTCCAGGATCGCAAATCCGAGCTCCGTCAATACTGGCGACGCCAGGAGCAATCCACCCCCCAGGATCGCCGCCAACAGCATCCCTCGCAGGAGAACTGCGGTGACCTCTGCCTTGTCTCCGCCGCCTGCCGCCCTGGCCGTGGGACCCACGGTGCCCATCCGCAGAAAGCCGGCGGTCCACAACAGGTAGTCGAAGATCACCGCGCCGAGGGCCACTCCAGCCAGGTGTCGCACCTCGTCCAGGTGCCCCAGGATCGCCACGTCCACCAACCCGGCCATCGGCACCAGCAGGTTGCTGGCCACGTTGAGCGCGGCGAGCCGGGCAAAGCGCCCGGTGAGAGAAGTAGCCATCTCGGCACCGATAGCCCCTTCTGGCGCCTTGTGGCTTGTCCTTGGCGCTCTCGCCGCGCAGAATGACTGCCAATTGGAGGCAGGAATGTTGTTGTTCACCCTGTTGGGATGCGACGTGATCCAGCTCCTTCTGGACGTCCAGGAGACCGTGGATGATCTGACCAACCCGGTCATTCTCCAGGCGACCTTTCTGGGGATGGGCGATCCACCGGAGGGGCTGGAATTTCCAGATGGGGCCAACATCGGTGCGATCGCCCAGGCCTTTCTGGCGGACACCGAGAGCACCACTGACCTGGCGGAGAGCCCGGTGTCGGGTGCAAACGCCACGATCCAGGTGGGGAATTTTGCCCCCATCACGCTCCAGGAGGGGTCCGGGACCGAGGATCCGCCGGGGTACTCCGCCAGCGCCGAAGATGGCCTCTACTACCTGGTGGGGTCGGACTCACTCCTGCGGATCGAGGCCGGAAGCATCGAGGCCTCTGCCCGCTGGGTCCTGCCGGATGGGCTGGACTTCGATGTGCCCTGTCGGCTGTCCTCCCAGCAGGACCTGGTCATCGCGATGAACAGCATCGAGTACCACTCACCCCTGGTCGCCGTGTTCAACCAGGAGGGCGTCATCACCTGGACCAACATCCCCCAGGACATCGACGCGGCGGTGGAGTGGGTCAACAGCGGTGGCTTTTCCAGCGTGACCATTATCGGTACGGAGGCCTTTGCGGTGGACGGGGCCTACCTGCTCGGCATCGCCCCGGTGCAGAGGGCCTCGACGGATGCCTTTGAGGGGGTGAACACCTCCCTGTCCTCGTACATGGTGGGACAGATGCGCTTCTGGGCCACCTTCACGGGGGACATCGAGATTCCCTGGCCGGACACGGCCTTTCCCATTCCGGACACGGCACTGCCGACCCTGTCAGACACGGCCTGCCCCGACCTGGACGGGCTGGGCTGAGGGCTTGTCGAGAGGGGTCGAAATTTTCCCTGGGCCTCTGAACGAGAGGCTCAGCCGTCCTGGCAGCCGTCGAGGCCGCAGGTGAAGGTGGCGGGTGCGGCATAGGCCGTGTCGGAGGCCACGATGTCTTCGGGGCCATTGTCCTCGGCCCCGTCCCCCCAGTTGCAATCCAGGCAGCCCAGGCCTCCGGCGGACTGGTCGAGCCAGGCGCCACCGGCCTGCTCGGTGGCGGTATTCCGGCTGACCTCGACGTCTTCGAACCAGGCCAGGCCCCCGTTGTAGAGAAGCAGGCCAGCGCCCGTCGCCGCGCGGTTGTCCACGATCCGGTCACCCCTGGCCACATACTCGGCGTCGACCTCCAGCAGGACCCCGGCGCCCAGGGGGGCCTCGTTGCCGCTGACCAGCATTCCGCTCCCTTCGAGCCGGGCCGCGTTGGCGTAGAGACCTCCGCCGCCGACCAGGGCGATGTTGTCCCGCACCTCGGTGTCAGGACCGAAGCGGCAGGTCACCTCGCTTGCCAGCAGCCCACCGCCGTAGGGGGCGACATTGGCAGCGATGGTGGCGTGGTCGGCCTCCAGGGTGGCCTCGCCGAAGATGGCCAGGCCGCCCGCCCAGGCTTCGGCGGTGTTCTCGAAGACCCAGGTGTCCTCTTCAAAGTGCACCGAAGCCTCTTCGGTGATGTAGAGGCCGCCACCGCGGTAGGCGTTGTTGGCGTGAAGGGAGGCACCCCGGAAGACGGCACTTCCACCGAGCAGGTAGGCGGCGCCTCCGTGGTCCGCCTGGTTGCCGGACAGGGTGCTTCCCACCAGGAGCACCTCGCTCTCTCGGGCAAAGACGCCGCCACCAGACGTGCCCCCTGTGTTGTCGGTCAGGGCTGTGGTCTCGTCAGCGACCAGGGAGCCGCCGGCCAGGTGGACTGCGGCCCCGTAGTCGGCTGTGTTTCGCTGCAGGGTGACGTTCTGAAGCACCAGCTCGGTGGTGGTCAGCGCCAGGCCCCCGCCCTTATCGGTGGCCAGGTTGTCCTCGACGACCACCGTGTTGAAACTGGCGATCGCCTGCTCCAGTGCCAGTCCCCCGCCGCTCTGGGACTCCCCGAGCCGGGCCCAGACATTCTCGGCCAGGATCTCACCGCCGGCCAGCATGGCTCCGCCCCCCCGCTCTGTGGCCGTGTTGGCGGTCAATTCCACCCCGACCAGCTCTACCCGCTCCACGTCGGCGGTGAACAGGCCCCCGCCGAGCGCCGCCTGGTTGTGGTGCAGGCGCACGTTCTCCAGTCGTAGCAAGGGGGCGTCGGCGGCGTAGACCCCACCTCCTGCACGGACAGTTCCACCCAGGGGGTCCTTCCAGAGGTTCCCCCCGCCACTGGTGATGTCCAGCCCCACCAGGGTGACCGCCGCACCCTCGGTCGAGATCACGCTCTGGTCCTGGTTTCCCACCAGGAAGGTGAACCCGAGTCCGTGTTCGCTCTGCAGGACGATGTCTCGGGTCAGGTGCAGGGACTCGTGGAAGATCCCGTCACAGAGAGTGAGGACCTGGCCGGATTCCGCCTGGTCCAGGGCCTCTTGAATGCCTGGAAGAAGCTCGGAGCCCAGTCGAACATGATCACGAACGCAGTCGGTCTGGCCGGGTCCGATCGGGTCCTGGGCAAAGCCTTCCAGGGCGAGGGCCAGGTCCGGGTGGGTGAAGCCTCGATCCTGGTGGTCTTCTCCGTTTCCACCCAGGGGCAGCCCGGTGCCATCAGCGCAGGCGAGCAACATTAGGAAGGGAAGGGGCAAGCGGCGCCTCGCGGTCTCCTTCCATTACCCCTCGGATCGGCTTGCTGTGACGGGGAATTCGCTGTGGTGCACTTCAGCCCCCCGTGGATGCCCTCGGGTCCCTCTCCTCTGGTCGGGGTGGGGTGGCCCTACAGGGTCTCCTCGACCTCGCAGATGTAGCCAAAGGCGTTGCCGGTGTGGGTGTCGCCCACGGCCCAGACACCGTCGACCGCGTAGAAACTCGCGACGTCCTCGTCGTAGTCACCCCCGGTGTCCTCGTTGAATTCGCCGTTGTCCGGTTGTCCCACGTGCCAGATGCCCTCTTCCTCGATGTTGGTGTTGTCGGGGTACCCATCACCCACGTAGAACCAGCCAAAATCGATGCTGGGGGCTGTGTTCTCCTGCTTCAGGCCGTACCAGTACCAGGCATCGGGGACCAGGTTGACCGCCATGGCCTGCAGTGCCTGGAATTCCCCCAGGTACAGGGTGCTTACCAGGTCACCGCCAGGCCAGCTGTCGTAGCAGCGCTGGCGGCTCTCCTGCCAACCGACCTCGCGGGTGCAGTTGTAGTAGCGCGAACGGATGGCCGGGCCCCCGGTGTCGGCGACCGGGTGGTCGTAGGTGCCCAGGTCAGTGCAGTCCCAGCCAGGGCAGTCATCCCAACTGGAGGCATCGGTGTCGTCGCAGTCGTCCTTTTCCGGAGAGAAGTTGGGCGGTTGTTCACAACTCTCGCTGGGAAAGTCCACATTGCCGTGACCGTCTCCGTCCTCGTCCCGGTACCAGGTAAAGATCCTGCAGGCCCCGGTGTCATCGCTGTCACTGGTGTCCACCTGTGTGGAGGTGCACGCGATCGCGGTGAGGACAAGGGAGGCGAACATGGCTCCAATCTACCCCGTGCGTGCTCCGGAAGCCTCGGTGGGTGTGAAGTGGGCTGGTCGGCCGTCTGGCTGCAACGGGCCAGGGCGGATCGGTTACCCGCCACCCCCCCCAGGAGACCCTCATGATGCTGTTCGTCCTGGCCACCCTGGGTACGGCCCTTGCCGACGACTCGGGACTGGTGATCCCCTACGAGAAGTACGAGTTGGCCAACGGGCTCGATGTCATCCTCTCCGAGGATCACTCGGTGCCGATCGTCCAGGTGAACCTCTGGTACGGCGTCGGCTCTCGGGACGAGGTCGAAGGCCGCACGGGCTTTGCGCACCTGTTCGAGCACCTGATGTTCAATGGGTCCGAGCACTGGCCGGGGGAATACTTCGAACCTCTCCAGGAGGTGGGTGCCCGGGTCAATGGGACCACCAACCTGGACCGCACGAACTATTTCGAGGAGGTCCCCAGCGCCTACCTGCCCCTGGCCCTGTGGCTGGAGAGCGACAGGATGGGTTTCCTGCTGCCAGTCCTGGATGGGGAGAAGCTGGCCAATCAGCAGGAGGTCGTCCGCAACGAGCGCCGGCAGAGCTACGAGAACCGGCCTTACGGCACCGCCTGGATCACGATGCTGGGCAGCGTCTTCCCGGAGGGCCACCCCTACCACCACCCGACCATCGGGTACCACGAGGACATCGAGGCAGCGACGCTCGAGGATGTCTCGGCGTTCTTTCAGCACTGGTATGTGCCGAGCAACGCCAGTCTCGTCATCTGCGGGGACTTCGATCCCGACGAGGCCAAGGACCTGGTCGACCGGTACTTTGGCGACCTTCCAGTGGTGCCTGCCCCGGAAAGGGTCGAGGTGCCCACCTGGAAGATGGCTGAGGAAGTGGTGGTCCGGCAGACCGAGGCTGGAGTACCCCACCAGAAGGTCTGGTTGGCCTGGCCGTCACCGGCGCTCCACGCCGAGGGGGATGCAGCCCTGGACGTGGTCAGCAGCGTGCTCTCGGGAGGCAAGGACGCGCGGCTGCAGAAGTCGCTGGTTCACGAGAAGCAGATCGCCCAGAAGGTGTCTGCGAGCCAGGCGAGTTTTGCCGAGGGCTCGATGTACATCATCCAGGCCACCGCGGCGAAGGGACACACCACCGAGGAACTCGTGGTCGAGATCGACCGGATTCTCACCGAGCTGGCGGCGGAGGGGCCCACAGAGCGGGAACTCACCGATGCCCTGGTCAACTGGGAGGCGGGTTTTGTCCGCAGGCTGGCCCGGGTCTCGGCCAAGGCCAACCTGTTGAACTCCTACAACCTGTACCGGGGTGACCCCGGGTTCATCCAGGACGACATGGAGCGGTACCTGGCCCTGACCGCCAGCGATGTCCAGTCGGCGGTGGAGTCCTACCTGCCCATGGACGGACGCTTGCAGCTGCACATCCACCCTGAAGTTGCCGAGGAGGTGGCGGAGTGAACGCCTTGAACCCCCCTGGAAGGTCCCTGGTCCTGCCCGGTTTCCGCCGGCCCCTTCGACCCCTGGTGGTCCTGGGCGCGGTGATGCTGGCCGTCGCCTGTGCCCCCAAGGCCCAGCCCGGCCCGGTTGCACAACCCCTCCCGCCCGTGGACCGCACGGCCCGACCACAACCCCTGGAAGCCCAGTCCTTTGAACTGCCTGCCATTCACGAAGGAACCCTGAGCAATGGCCTCCGGGTCACCGTGGTCGAGAACCACGAGTTGCCACTGGTGGACATCCGGCTGTCCTTTGATGTGGGTGGGTGGACGGACCCGCCGGGGCAGGAGGGCCTGGCCCAGGCCGCCCTCGACATGCTCAATGAAGGGGCTGGTGAGCTCGATGCGCTGGGGATCTCCGCGGCGCTGAAGTCCCTGGCTTCCCGGTTGAACACCAGTGCCAGCGTGGATGGTTCCAGCATCCACATCGACACCTTGAAGAAGAACCTGGAACCCACCCTGGACCTGATGGCCTCGGTGCTGCTCCAACCCACTTTTCCGGAGAACGAGTGGGAGCGGCTGCAGAAGCAGCGCATCCAGGCCCTGGCGACGGAGAAGGCAGACCCTCGCAAGCTGGCCCGACAGGTCGCGCGAACCCTGGCCTATGGCGATGCCTACATGGGGGTCCAGGCCACGGAAGAGACCGTGGCCGGCATCACCGTGGCGGACATGAAGGCCTGGGTCGAGCAGTGGCTCGTGCCGGGTCGGGCCATGCTCCTGGTGGGGGGTGACACGACCCTGGAAGAGATCATGCCCCTGCTCGAGGCTCGGTTTGGTGCCTGGTCGGGCGAGACCCCCGTGGCCCGGCCACCCCGGCCCTCGATCCAGCCGGATGCCACCGTGGTCTACCTGTTGGACAAGCCGGGCGCAGCCCAGAGCGTCCTCTACCTGCAGCGCTTCATCGGGGAGCGAACCGACCCGGAGTACCCGGCCCTGGTGTTGGCGAACCAGGCCTGGGGCGGGCAATTCACCGCCCGTCTGAACATGAACTTGCGGGAGGACAAGGGCTACACCTATGGCGCCCGGAGTTCCTTTGGCCATGGCTACGCGCCCGGCCGCTGGGTCGCCAGCGCGTCGGTTCACACCGAGGTCACCCGGGCCAGCCTGGACGAAATCTTCAGGGAACTGGAAGAGGTGAATGGCGAGCGTCCACTGACGGGCGAGGAGATCGAATACGTGCGCAGTGGGTTGATCCATGGCTACCCGGGACGTTTTGAGGAGGCCGAACCCCTGCTTCGGGAAATCGCCACCGTCTGGCGATATGGCTTGCCGGACGACTGGCTGGGCGGCTACCTGGATCGCGTTGCAGCCGTGGACCCTGCACAGGCCCAGGCTGTCTTCTCGGAACGGGTGACGACCCAGCCCCTACAGGTGCTGGTGGTGGGAGACCTTGCAGTTGTTCGGGAAGACATCGAGGCTCTGGGTCACCCGGTGGTTCTTCTCGATACCGATGGCAAGCCAATCCAGGAGTAGTCCAGATGTCGATTCGCTCCGAAGTGATCTGGATGGACGGAAAGTTCATCCCCTACGACCAGGCACAGGTCCACGTTCTCAGCCACACCATGCACTACGGGCTCGGGGTGTTCGAGGGCATCCGCGCCTACGAGCAGACAGGCTCCGGCCGTGGCGGTGTGTTTCGGCTGGATGAGCACCTGGTGCGACTCTTTGACAGCGCCAAGATGTGCCTGATCGAGATGCCGTTCACCCTGGACGAGGTGAGGGATGCGTGCCTGGAGACCCTCCATCGAAACGGTCTGAAGGAGGCCTATGTCCGACCCCTGGTACACCTGGGGCACGGCAAGATGGGCCTGGGGGCCCGGACCAACCCGGTTCACGTGACCATCGCGGTCTGGGAGTGGGGTGCCTACCTGGGCGACGAGGGCCTGTCACAGGGCATTCGTTGTGCAACCTCCAGCTTCACCCGGCACCACGTCAACGCCAACATGCAGCGGGCCAAGGTGGTCGGCCACTACGTGAACAGCATCATGGCCAAGTACGAAGCCAACGACAATGGCTTCGAAGAGGCCATCATGCTCGACCAGAACGGCCTGGTTGCCGAGGGCACCGGAGAGAACCTCTTTGTGATGCGCCACGGCCTGGTGAAGACCCCCTCGATCACGAACATCCTGGGCGGAATCACCCGCAAGACGGCCATTCGCATCCTTCGAGAAGAGGGACACGAGGTGATCGAGACCCAGTTCGGACGGGACGCACTCTATGTGGCAGACGAGGTCTTCATGACCGGAACCGCCGCAGAGGTGACCCCCGTGCGCGAGGTCGATCACCGCACGGTGGGCGCCGGCAAGCCGGGCCCGATCACGAAGCGGGTGCAGGAGACCTACCTGTCCGGCGTGCGCGGCGAGGTGGACTTCATGCGGGAGTGGATCACCCTCTTGTAGGTGGGTCTGGTGACGACCGGGGGTGATTGGACGCCCGGCCGACGGCGGCCAGGGAAGGTGCCCGAGTCAGGGCCCAGAGGCGCCGAATCGGTCGCCCACAGGCCTCTACGTGGGCTCCTCTCCAGCGTTGGGGTTCCGTCTGTGCCAGGACCTCCAGCCGACCGCGGGGACGGCTGTTGACCTCCAACAGGTGAGGCTGTCCCGTCCCGTCAATGGCAAAGTCCACCCCGACCTCGACCGCCCAGGTACCGTCCGGGTGGGCGGCAACCGCCTGAGCCACGAGGGCGGTCTGTTCCTGAATCCCGGTGAGGGTCTCCGGGCCCAGGACCTCTCTTGCCGGGCAGGCCGTCGCACCCTGGCTGACATTGGCCACGACCTCGCCAGGGGGCGCAAGCCGGGCCACGCCGGGTAGCTGGATCCAGTCTCCGCCGGGCAGACGCTGAACCAACTGCCTGACGGCGATCGCGCCGGTTCTGGGGGCGGGCACCTCCCGCTGCAGGAAGGTGGGCTCCAGGATCCCGACCACCGCCCCCTGGACTTCCAGGGGCAGTTCGTCGCCGGGGAGTACCCGTTGGATCCCCCGCCCCATGGCTCCGTAGCGCGGTTTCAGGAACGCCGAGCCCCATGTCGCGAGCGCTTCTGGAAAGTGGGCTGGCCGGTACTCGATGGCGGGCATGGGCACACGGGAGGTCAGCCAGTGCTGGCTGGCGATCTTGTCCCGGCACAGGAGCGTCAGGCTCTCCGGGTTTCCCATGGGGGGGTGCCCCAGGGCTTCCAGGGCCTTGCGATAGGCCTGGGGTCGGGTCTGGGAAGGAAAGCGATCCTGGACCGCCATGACCCGGGAAGGGACCACCGGGTCCCAGCCCCCAGGTCGTGCCTGGAAGAACGACCTGCCATCGGTGCTGAAGGCCAGTGAAATGCCCTCGGAACGGATGTGCAGGGCGGCACGTCCGATGGGGGTGGTCTCTGGCGCCGGGGGGGCTCCCGGTCGTGGGCCGACGAGCACGACGATCATGGTCGGTTCCTATCCCACGCCGGGCCTGCTACCCGGGGCTTCGGGGCAATGTGGCCGGAAAGTAGACCTGCTCCGTGTAGTCCCGCACCATTCGATGGGTGTTGAAGTGGGGAACACAGGTCAGGATGGCGCGGCGCATCATCGCCACCCACCGACCTGGGGTGCCGTCGACCCGGTCCAGGAAGGTCGGCACGACCTCCTGCTCCAGCAGGGAGAAGAGGGACTCTGCGTCGTCCCGGTCCTGGATGATGGGGTCGCTGTAGGTCTGTTCGTGGCCGATGGCCCACCCGTTGGTGCCGTCGTAGGCCTCTGGCCACCACCCGTCCAGGATGCTCAGGTTCAGACCACCGTTCAAGGGCACCTTCTGGCCCGAGGTGCCGGAGGCCTCTCGGGGTCGCCGGGGGTTGTTGAGCCAGACATCGGCGCCGGCGGTGAGCAGCCTGCCGGTGTGGATGTCGTAGTCCTCACAGAACACCACCTTTCCCCGGAAGCGCGGGTCTTCGGTCCACCTCAGCACCTCGGCGGCGATGGCCTGTCCCTCGGTGTCCCGCGGGTGGGCCTTGCCGGCGAAGATCAGTTGGAGCCCCGGGGAGGTGTGGACCAGTGTGGCCAGTCGCTCGGGTTGGGAGAAGAGCAGGTTGGCGCGTTTGTAGGGCGCGAAGCGTCGGGCAAACCCCAGGGTGAGCCCGTGTGGATCCAGGCGGCTGTGGCCCACGGTCCAGGCCAGGTGGTCGACCAGCTCCTGGCGACAGGCCTGGTGGGTCTTCCAGATCTGCCCGTCATCGAGACCGGTCAGCAGGCTTCTCCAGGTCTCGGGATCCCAGAGCCGCTCGGGCTGGCGCCAGTCGAGGGTCTGGGTGTCGAAGAGGGCTTGCCAGCGGGGGTGCATCCAGAACAGAGGGTGAACGCCGTTGGTGATGTGGCCGATGGGGACCTCGGCCACCGGTCGATCCGGGTAGAGCGCCGTCCACATCTGGCGGCTGACCTCTCCGTGCAACTGGCTGACCCCGTTGGCTGCTCGGGTGGTCTTCAAGGCGAGCACGGTCATGCACAGGGACTCGTCCTGGTCTTTGGGGCTCACCCTGCCCAGGCCCATGATGGTGCCTGGAGACCAGCCCATTTCCCTCCGATAGGCTCCCAGGGCCTCGTCGACCTGTTCCCACGCGAAGCGATCGTGGCCGGCGGGAACAGGGGTGTGGGTCGTGAAGACCGCTTCCTGGCGGGCGGCTGCCAGGGCTTCGGAAAAAGGAAGGCCCCGACGCTGGCGGCTGGCCAGTCGTTCGAGGGGCGCAAAGGCACAGTGCCCCTCGTTCAGGTGGATCACCCCGGGGTCGATGCCCAGGGTCTCCAGCAGGCGTACACCACCGATTCCCAGCAGGATCTCCTGTCCCAGGCGGGTTCTGGCATCCCCGCCGTAGAGCCGATGTGTCAGGGCTCGGATTTCGGGGGGATTGGATGGCAGATCGGCGTCCAGGAGCCACAGCCGCACTCGCCCCACGTCCAGTGCCCAGACCTGGGCCAGGCCGGTGAACTCACCGATGGGGAAGGGGATGGTCAGAGGCTGCTCGTCCCGAAGCAGGCGGGTCAGGGGCAGTCGTGTGAAGTCGGTGACCGGGTAGCGGGCCACCTGGGCCTGGTCCTGGATGACCTGTTGGAAGTACCCCTCCCGATAGAGCAGGCCCACCCCCACAAATGGCAGTCCCAGGTCCGATGCGGATCGCAAGTGGTCCCCCGCCAGCACCCCGAGTCCGCCACTGTAGATTCGAAGGCTCTCGTGCAGCCCGAATTCCATGGAGAAATAGGCCACAGGTCGGATTTCCCCTGTCCGGGTGCCCTGGCGCCGTGCGCTCCAGGTGTCCTGGTCCTCCAGGTAGGCACGGAAGGCCAGGTGGATTCGCTCCAGTTTCTCGAGGAAGATCGAATCGTTCTCCAACTCGCCCAGGCGGTCTGGCTCCAGGTCCTGGAGGAGGGCGACGGGGTTGCCTTGCAACGCCGCAAAGCGGGCGGGGTCCAGGTCCCGGAACAGGTCGATCGCCGGGGGGTGCCAGGACCACCAGAGGTTCCTGGAGAGTGCCTCGAGAGGCTTCAGTCGTGGAGGAGTAAGTGTCCGCATAGGGTATTCTCCGCCGACCATGGCAATCGGTCAGGGAGTCACACGCGCCGACGGCGGCGCCAAGGTCACAGGTCGGGCAGTCTATGTCGATGACCTGCAACCGACAGGGTGTCTCTACGGCGCCACGGTCCGATCTCGCCATGCCCATGCCAGGGTGGTTTCCATCACCCGTGATCCGGCGTTTGATTGGGAGGGAATCACCCTCCTGACCGCCGACGACATCCCGGGAAAGAACTGTATTTTCCTGATGACCGAGGACCAGCCGGCCCTGGCGCCGGGGGTGGTCCGACATGTGGAGGAACCCATCGCCCTGGTGGCCGCCCCCACCCGGGAGCTGGCCGCCCGCGCCGCAAGGCATGTTGTTGTGGAATACCAGCAGCTTACGCCGGTATTTGACCCCCGGGTCGCGGAAGGAAACGATTCGGTGATTTTCAAGCCGGACAACGTCTTCTCTCGCATTCGAATCGACAAGGGGGACCCGGCCGCTGTGACAGGGGGCCGCTTGATCGAGGGCTTCTACCAGACCGGCCTGCACGAACAGCTCTACATCGAGTGTCAGGGCATGCTGGCCATCCCCCGGGAGGACGGTGGGCTCACGCTGACCGGATCGCTCCAGTGCCCGTACTACATCACCAAGGCCATCTCCAAGCTGCTGGGGTCCGAATACGAGGAGCCGGGCCGCATCAATGTGGTTCAGGCCTGCACGGGTGGAGGCTTTGGCGGCAAGGAGGAATACCCCTCCATCGTGGCGGCCCACGCTGCCCTGTTGGCTGTCCACACAGGCCGGCCCGTCAAGTTGATCTACAAGCGTGACGAGGACCTGCGGGCCACGACCAAGCGACACCCCTGCGAGATCGGCATCCGGACCCGGGTCGACGAAGACGGACGCCTGCTGAGCTTTGAATGCGACATGCTGATCGATGGCGGGGCCTACAACACGCTCACGCCGGTGGTGTTGTCCAGGGCCGTCATCCACGCCACGGGGCCCTATCGGTGTGAACACGTGCGAATCCAGGGTCGGGCGGTCGCCACACACACGCCGCCCAACGGAGCCTTTCGAGGATTCGGCGCACCCCAGGCGCATTTTGCCGCCGAGCGACACATGGACCGCATTGCCCGGGAACTGGGGATCGATCCCGTTGAGTTGCGTCGTCGCAACCTGTTGCGGGACGGGGACATCTCCGCCACGGGCCAGGAGATGATCGACGTGGGGGCAGCGACGGTCCTGGACGCTGCCCTGGAGGCGGCCAATGCCTCGGCCCCCCGAGCCCTGCCGGACCTGCCCGGGGGAGGACTCGCGGTCTCGCGCCTGGCCCAGGGCCGCGGGGTGAGCCTGGTCTTCCATGGCTGCGGCTTTACCGGCAATGGAGAGGCCGCATTGAAGGGCCGGGTGGCCCTGGAGTTGGTGGGAAAACAGCTGCGGATCCTGACGGGCTCCACAGACATCGGCCAGGGCACTCGCACGGTCTTTCCCCAGATCGTGGCCGAGGAGCTTGGCATTGACATGGCCCTGGTGGTGGTGGTCGAGCCTGACACCGCCGAGGTGCCTGACTCGGGCCCCACGGTGGCAAGCCGTACAGCGATGGTGGTCGGTGGCGTCTGCCAGGAGGCGGCCAAGAAGCTCCGAGATGCCCTGCAGTTGGAGATGGGTCGACAGGCACCCTTCTCGGAGCTGCTCGCCGAGCGGAGCAGCCAGGTCGTGCTGCGGGTCGAGCACGTCTACGAGGACGACGGCAGCCTGACCTGGGACCCCGAGACCTACCAGGGGGATGCCTACCCGACCTATGGCTGGAACTGCAACGTGGTGGACCTGTCGGTGGACCTGGAGACCGGAGCGGTGCTCTACAACCGCCTGGTGACCGCCACGGACATCGGCAAGGCCCTCAACCCTGTCCTGGCCAGCGGCCAGATCGAGGGGGGTGCCCTGCAGGGATTGGGGTGGGCCACCCAGGAGGAGGTCGTGCTCGACCCCGAACGCCGGATGCGAAACGACCGGCTCACCAACTACATCATTCCGACCTCGCTGGACGCCCCTGAACTCAAGACCATCCTGGTGGAGATCCCCTACAAGGGAGGTCCCTTTGGAGCCAAGGGGCTGGGGGAGATTCCGTTGGATGGTCCTGCCGCTGCGGTGGCTCAGGCCATCGAGGTGGCCACAGGCGCTGTCCTCGACACCCTGCCCATGACCCCTGAGAGGGTCCTGGAGGCCTTGTCTTGAAGCTCGATTTCACCCTGAATGGCCGGACCGTCCAGGTCGATGCTCCTCCGGCGGCCCGGCTTCTCGACGTGTTGCGTGAGGCCATGGGCGAGACCGGCAGCAAGGAAGGCTGTGGAGAGGGAGAGTGTGGGGCCTGCACGGTGCTGCTGGATGGGCGGAGCGTCTGCAGTTGCCTGGTGCCCGCGATCCAGGCCCAGGGCGCCACCTGCGTCACGGTCGAAGGATTGGAGGCCTCGGACGGGGAGTTGCACCCGGTCCAGAAGGCCTTCCTCAAGCATGGGGCAGCCCAGTGCGGCATCTGCACGCCCGGGTTCGTGGTCACCGCGGTGGAGTTGCACCGTCAGGGAGGAACCTGGACCAGGGCCAGCATCCGAGAGGCGCTGGCGGGCAACCTGTGTCGGTGCACGGGCTACCAGAAGATCATCGATGCGGTGGCCGAGGTGCTCGATGCCCGCCACTGATGGACATCCGGAGCTGGGTCGGTCGGAGATCGCCTGCGAGCGGGCGACTTCCCTGTCCCAGGCACTGGACCTGCGTGCCCGGCACCCGGACTGCACGGTACTGGCAGGTGGCACCGACGTGATGGTGGACCTGGAATTCGGGGTAAGGCGGCCCGATTTCCTGTTGGACATCTGGTCGGTCGAGGAACTTCGGGGGGTGAGCCCACGGGATGATTGGACCCGGATCGGTGCTCTGACGACCTACACCGAGTTGATTGGCTCGCCCAGGGTCCAGGAACAGGCGCCCTCGCTGGTCGAGTCCGCTCGGACTGTCGGGGCCCTGCAGATCCAGAACCGGGGAACCCTGGGGGGCAACCTGGGAAACGCTTCACCGGCGGGAGACACCCTTCCCGTGCTCCTCAGCCTGGATGCCGAGGTCGAGCTTGCCAGCCGGGATCGGGGGGTGCGTCGGATCCCGGTGGCGGACTTCTTCGTGGGCTACCGCCAGGTCCAGCTGGCGAAGGATGAGTTGATCACCGGGGTCTGGTTGCCGGCACGTCATCCCCAGGACCACACCCACTACCGCAAGGTCGGGACCCGCTCGGCCCAGGCGATCTCCAAGGTGGTCTTGGGAGGAAGACTCCGGATCCAGGAGGGGACGGTCCAGGAGGCTCGGATCGCATTCGGGTCGATGGCTGCCATCCCGATCCGTTGCAGCCAGGTGGAAGAGGCCTTGACCGGCCGACCCGTGGACCCGTCGGCTGCGGCGCTTCTCTCCCGGGATCTTCAGCCCATCGACGATGTGCGGTCCACAGGGGTCTACCGGACGAAGGTCGGGCAGAACCTCCTTCGGGCCTGGCTCGAGGCTCTTCGCTGACCCGACAGCGGGTACTCGAAGGGGTCAACATGCTGGCCCTGGTGATCGCTGCCAGCGTGGTGGCGGGCGTCTCTCCAACGGCAACAGTCGAGTGCGGTGTGCACAATTGTTGTGACGGGATGGTCTTCCGGGGCGTGGGGGAGACCCTGGCTGAAGGGGGCGAGGGCGTCTATGCCTGGCGCACCCTGGAGACCTGGTGGCTGGAGACCACCGGACAGGCACCCGAGGTGGTCCTGCCTTTTGCCTACCCGCCCACGGCCCTGCCCCTGTTCCACGGGTGGGCCTTCGGTTCTGCCCAGGGTGCGGCGGCTGTTGCAGCAGGCGCCTCCATGGCCGCTTTCCTGGCCGTGGCTGCAGCCCTGGGCGGAGGACTGGTGGCCGTGGCCGCCGGGCTGGGCGGTTGGGCATTTTTTACCGCCTGGCTGGCTCAAACGGGCTTGTGGTTGGGTGCCGGCGGAGGACTGGTCTGGCTGGGGCTGCGCAAGGAGTCCGCATTCTGGTCCGGACTCGGTCTGGCGATCCTGTGCCTCAAGCCGCACTACGGGGTCTATCCAGCCCTGTTTCTACTCCTGGCCGGTCGGTGGAAGGACCTGGGTGTGGCGCTGGGCTTTCTGGGGGCCTTGGCTGGCATCAGCGGGGCCCTCTACGGTCCTGAACAGTGGGTCGCATGGATGCAGGCGATCCAGGAGGGCGTGGGTGGGGAACACCCGGCCCTGGACTTCAAGGTCATGACCAGCTGGGTTGCCCTGGTGCCCGGCGGGCCCGAACTGGCCCGTGTGGGCATGGTCTTCTGGGTACTGGGCCTGGTGCCTGTGGGGATCTGGTCACGCCGTCGTCCGCCCCAGGTGGCCCTGGCGGCGAGCCTCCTGCTGAGCCTGCTGCTGGCACCCCATGGCCATCCCTACGATCTCTCGCTGTGGCTGGTACCCTCGTTGTTGCTCTGGCCTCGCCAGCCCAAGCCGCTACTGGCCTTGGGGATCTTCCACCACGTCACCTTGTTTGTGCACGCCCGTTTCGCCATGCCTCTGGCCACCGGCTGGCTCCTCTGGCGTGTGCTTCGAATCCGGGATCGAGAGGGCGAACCGTGAATCGGAGATGGTTCGGTACCAAGGGGTCCGGTCGTTCTGATTCCGATGGGCCCCCCTCTCTCACCGAGGGCGCCGAGGAGCGCTACAGCCGGTTCTTCCAGGACTACCCCACGGCGCTCTTGCTGGTGGATCCGGACACTGGCACGGTCGTGGATGCCAATGAGCGGGCCCAGGAACTCACAGGGACCGGTGCCCAGGAACTCCAGGGGCAGGCGCTGGCCTCGCTCTTCGTGGGCCAGGTGCCCGAACTGGTGGACAAGGGAAGATTCACCCTGCGCCGCAGAGGCGAGGACCCCCTGCCTGTCGGGGGTCGGACCAGCAAGCTCCTGGTGAAGGACCGTGCCTACCAGGTCGTCGCCTTCCAGGACATTCGCCAGGAGTTGGAGGACATCGAACGACAGATCCGGATCGAGCGCCTCGAGGTGGTCAGCCGGGTGGCTGGCGGTCTTTCACACGACTTCTCCAACCTGCTTCAGGGAATCCTGGGCTATGCCGGCCACCTGGCACCCAGCAGTTCACCCGAGGTCCTTGCCACCGGACTGGAGGCCATTCACCGCTATGCGCGGCGCGGCTCCCAGATCGCCAGGCGCCTGCGGGCTCTCTCCCAGGAACCGGAGTTCCTGCGGGGAAATTGCAGCGCCAGCGAGGTGGTTGCCGATGCCCAGGAGTTGATCGAGCGGGGTGTGGCCCTGGGCATGACCGTGGAGGTGTCCATCTGTGAGGATCCGGCACCCATTGGGATTCCCGCCGGTCGACTCCAGGACATCCTGTTGAACCTGGCGATTCATGCCGCGGACAACATGCCGGGCGGCGGCTTGCTGCGTATCGAGGTGTCCCTTGAGAGCCTGGATCCCGACAGGGACCACCCGGGTGTGGATCTGCAGCCGGGCCCCTACGTCCTGTTGGCGATCACCGACACCGGTGGTGACGTCGATCCGGAACGCTTGAAGCAGGTCTTTGAACCCTACCGTTCCCTGGAGGATGGCAAGGCCGGCCTGGGCCTCGCCGTGGTGTGGGCCACCGTTCGTAGTGCAGGGGGCTGGGCCGAGATCGATGCGGAACCCGGGGTGGGCACCACGATTCGGCTGCTCTTTCCCCGGGTGGACGACCTCGCTGTCCAGGAGGTCCAGGGAGCAGTTGGATCTCTGACCCCGCCCACCAGCTTTCAACTGCTGGGGGCGGATCCAGGGGTCTCGTCGGAGTCTGAAATGCCCGGGAAGCCACCGGAGGAACCGGCGGTGGTGGTGGCGAGAACGGGCGTTGTCCGTCGGGTCCTGGTGATCGACGACGAAGAGGATCTGCGCTCGATGATCGACATCCTGTTGGGGGCCCGGGGCATCGAGGTGGTCGGTGCGGCAGGCGGTCGGCAGGCGATCCAGTTGCTCGAAGAGGACCCTTCCTTTGACGCGATCATCCTGGACATGGTCATGCCAGGAATGGATGGGAACGAGGTCCTGCAGGTCCTGTCCACCATGGGACTGAACATCCCGGTGGTCCTTGCGACCGGCTATGCACCTGAGGAGTTGGATCCCGCTGCCCGGGCTGGGGTCTCAGCGACCCTGCGCAAGCCCTTTCAAACCGATGCCCTTGTGGCGGCCCTGCGGGCCAGCGTCGAGGCCGTCTCCGACACCTGAGAGTTCCCCGATGCCTCGCTTCCTTCAACCCGCTTCCCAGGTCGCCGAGATGGAGGGCGCGGTCTTTTCTCGGCTCGCCCACAAGATTGCGGCCATCGAGGGGCCGGTCTTTCCGCTTCACGTGGGTGACACATGGCTGCCTCCCTTTGAGGCCGGGCGCATGGAGAACCTGCGCTACGACGACTGGACCGGCATTCACAAGTACTCCTCGCCCCAAGGCCTGCCGGCGCTGATCGACGCGGTGGTGGACAAGGTGCGTGGGGAGAACCGGATTCCAGTGGAGCGGGACGGCGTCCTGGTGACGGCCGGGACGACCGGCGGCCTGGGGGCTGCGGTCGGGATGCTTGCAGGGCCGGGTGAGGAGGTCTTGATCCTGGCGCCTCATTGGCCCCTCATCCGGGGCATCGTGGAGTCCTTTCGGGCCCGCCCGGTCCTGGTGCCGTTCTACGACCGGGTGGACTCTGCGGAGGCCGCGGTCGAGGCGGTTCGGGAATGCATCACTGAGCGGACGGTGGCCCTGTACGTGTCGACACCTTCCAACCCCACTGGTGTCGTTCTTCCAGCCGCCTGGCTCCAGGCTCTGGCCGAGCTGTGCCGCTCCCAGGACCTCTGGCTGCTCAGCGACGAGGTCTACGAGTACCACGCCTACCGGGGCGAGCACGTCAGCATGGGGGGCTTTGCCCCGGAGCGGACCCTGAGCGCATTCAGCTTCTCCAAGGCCTACGGGATGGCCGGCAATCGAACCGGGTACCTGGTCGGACCCCCGGAAGCGATCGCCCAGTGTCGGAAGATCTCGACCCACACCTTCTACTCGGCGCCCACGGCGGGCCAGATCGCTGGACTCAAGGCCATACAGGAAGGCCAGGATTGGGTGGCTGAGTCCCGACGGATCTACCAGGAGGCCGGCGATCATGCGGCGGAGATCCTGGGTCAGCCCCGTCCGGAGGGCTCGACCTTCCTGTTCCTGGACGTGGCCGATCAGCTGGATGAACGAGGCATCTTCGGGTTCCTGGAGGACTGCCTGGAGGACGGCCTGGTGATGGCACCAGGGCCCTCTTTTGGACGAGGGATCTACGACAGCTACGTGAGGCTCTGCTACACCTCGGCGCCGCCGGACCACGTGGCGGAGGGGTGTCGGAGGCTGGCGCGGCGGTTGGGTCGCTCCCTCAGTCCACCAGTCGGCGATGTGCCCTGATCGGGATCGCCTGTCGGATTGCCCGGGAACGTTCCAGGTCGATCTCGGCCAGGCAGAGCCCTTCCCCGTCACCACACTCCGCGACCACGGCGCCCCAGGGATCGATGATCACGCTGTGTCCATAGGAACAACGCAGTCCGTCGTCGTCGTGGGCCCCCCATTGACCGGGGGCCAGCACCCAGCACTGGGTCTCGATGGCCCGTGCCCGTAGCAGGACATGCCAGTGGTCCTTGCCGGTCATCAGGGTGAAGGCGGAGGGGACCGCGATCAGATCGGCTCCCTGGTCCACCAGGGCGCGGTAGAGCTCGGGAAATCGCAGGTCGTAGCAGATCGTCAGCCCGAGCCGCCCCAACGCGGTGTCGGCCACGACCACCTGCTGGCCTGGCGCACAGGTGGCGGACTCCTGGAACTGCACACCTCCTGGAATATCGACGTCGAACAGGTGCATCTTCCGGTAGCTCCGGATCAGCGCCCCGTCCGGGCCGAAGAGCAGGCTGGTGTTGTGGCAGCGTTCGGTCTCTCCTTCCGCGCGTTCGGCCACTGAGCCCACCAGCAGGTGAATGCCCAGTTCTCGGGCCAGCTCACCCAGGCGACGATGTGTCGGGCCGTCCACCTCTTCCGCGAGCAGGATCTTGCGAGCGTGAGGACCCAGGTAGGTGGTGGCTTCCGGGGTGGCGATGAGTTGTGCACCGGCTGCCGCGGCACGACGGACCAGTTCCTCGGTGCGGGCCAGGTTGCGCTCGACATCCGAAGAACCCTGGATCTGGACACAGGCGGCGAGGAACATCGGGGGCCTCAGGTCTTGCCGGACTTCTTCTGCTTGACCGCCATGTAGAGGTTTCGCGCCTCTTCGGACGCGCCTCCTTTCTTGATGACAAAGGCGAGTCGCTTTTCAGCGTCGTCGTAGTAGCCCATCTCGGACTCCAGTTTTGCGATGAAGAACTGGGTCGTCTGGATCTTGGGGGACAGGGACTCGGACATCTTCAACAGGTCGCTGGCCTCGTGGAGCCGTTCAGTCTCCTGCAGGCGCTGGTCATGAAGCGTGGCCCAACCCAGGTAGGCGAGGTTTCGGGGGCTGTGCATGTCGTGTTCGCGAGCGGCGGTGAAGCAGCGCACCGCCAGGGGGAAGTCCCGCTTGCGCTGGGCAGCAAAGCCTGCGGCAAAGGCGGCTTCTTCCCGGGAATCGCCGACGCAGTCGCTGCCATACTCCTCGGCGGCGACGCAGAGGGCCTGGAGATTCAGGGTGGCCCGTTCAACCCGCTGGGTCATCTTGAGGGCCAGGACCTTGAGCTCCTTGACGGTCGACTCCTGTGCCATGGTGTTGTACCGGGAGTGCATGCGGGCCCCGGCCTGCTTGATGCGGTCGAGGTCATACCCAGGAGAGATGGCCAGGACGGTCCAGTCGTCGGTGTCCTTCAGGCGTTCCACGTCCTGGCGCAGACGCTTGGAGACCAGCTCCCGGTGCAGGCGAGCCATGTCGGTGCTGCTACCCCCGGATCCGGCCTTGCCTGTCGCACTGCTGACCACGGAACCGGCCCCGTTCTTCACGGCGCTTCGGGTCGACTTGGCGCTGCCCTTCCGAATCTTGAGTCGCTTGAACTCGACCATTCGGAGCAGGTAGAGCGCCTCCAGTTGCCCGGGCAGGTCCGGGTCGTCCAGGCTCAACTGGGTCAGTCGACGTTCCAGTGGCATGGGGGAGGTCGATGCATCGATCAACTGGGCCACAGCATCTCCGATCGGAAGCAGAAAGGCCCGCTCGTACAGGGCCAGTCGGTTCAGGGATCGGGAGCCCCAGCGTTTCATGAAGTCGTCGCTGGTCAGGGAGACCGCGGCCTCCCAGATGGCCAGGCCCACGCTGAAGGTGTCGGCCAGGCCCTCCTGCTCGCAGGGTTCAAAACTCAGGCCCCCTTCTGCCAGGGCAGCGTGAATGAGTTGGGTGCCGTCACTGTCGATGGTGCCGCCACCCACCACCACGGCCTCCCTGCCGTCTGCAAGCTTCACCAGGCCGGTCTCTTCGTGGCCCCAGATTCGCGACAGCAGGTCGAGGGCGTAGCGGCTGGGCTGGCCCTCCACCATCCGGTGGGAGTCGGCCACCGCGTTCTCCACCAGGGTTCGCAGCCGGGCCATGGGCGTGTCTGTGGAAAACCGGCGGTAGATGCCCAGATCGTCGAGGATCCGGGCGGCTCGCGGGTCGCCTTCGCCAAGCCCGATCAGTGCAACCACCGGAATATCCGCGGCTGGGTGGGCGGATTGAACCTGGCGGATCAGGCGAACACCCTGCTTGTGGAGGTTCTGGACATCGACGACCAGGGTTTCTGGCAACGCCTGGTCGATCCGTGCCAGGATGGCTGATGGGTCCGCGCACACGTCCAGACCCACGCCGATCGACTGGAGGATCGGTGTCAACTCGGCTTCGCGCTCATCAGCGCCTGGAACGAGAAGAAGCGACAAGGGCAGGAGGGTTCAGGGGCGCCGAGAAGAATAGCGCAATCGAGGCGATGATGAGGCCCCAGCCTTGCCCGCTCCCGGCAAAGGCTGCTCATTCCGGGCTTCAGTCTTGGGCCGGCAGGCCATTGATATCGGGGTGGGAATTCGACCAACCCTCGGACAGAAGTTCCTCGAATCGGAGCAACGCCATGGCTCCCAGCAAGACGCCGAACCAGAGTGTGGCCACTCGGACGAGGAGCGCGGCAGCCACTGCCACCGGCTCGGGCACCGCCATGATCGCCATGGCGCCTCCCACCAGGGCGCCATCGGACACACCCAGGCCGCCGGGCATTGCCCCGCCGGCCACCGTGGCAAAGGCGTAGAGAAAGGTCGCTGCATCCAGGTTGACCGCGGCCCCAAGGCCACGAAAGCAAAGCTGGTACCCGATGCACTCGGCACCCCAGGCCACCACTGACATCAGGGTGGTTGCTATGAGGGGCAGGGGGGCGAGGCAGGAGCGCATGGCGCGGTAGAGCTCCTCCAGCTTGTGGGACACGCGGCCGATCAAGGGGAGCCTGGCCAATCCTCCCAGGATGCTGAGGGACAGGCCCTCATGGGCGAGCACCAGCAGACCCGCCAAAACGGCGCCTGCCAGGGTCCAGAGAATCCAGGCCTGGTCCGCGGCGTAGGTACCGATGCTGAGCGCGGCCAGGATCATCAGGGCGATGCCATCGGTCAGTCGCTCGGCGATCAGGGCGGGCAGGGTGGTCGCCAGGGGGACCTTGGTGCGCTTGGAGACCAGGTAGGGCTTGAGGAGCTCTCCCGCCTTGCCGGGGGAGATCACCATCGAGAGGCCGGCCACGAAGATGTTCAAGTTGACCCGCCAGGGGATCGAAACGGTCAGCACCTTCAGCAGGTAGTGCCACTTGACGAAACGCAGGCCGTAGTTGACCAAGGTCAGGCCAAGGACGACCGCATAGAGCGACCAGTCAAAGCGGGCGACCTGTCCGGAGACCTGGTCGAACCCGGCCCAGACGGACCCGGCGACGTAGAGCAGGACCCCGACCACGATCGCCCACACCACCCACTTGCGAAAGCGGAGCAGCAGGTCCTGTTGGGGAGGAACGGTGGCCATGTTGTGATCAGGCTGGCAGCGAACAGCCCGCTAGGGTGCCCGGAACTTGATCGAGGTCACCAGGGTCTTCATCTCCACTCTCAGCCGGTCCTGGAGCTGGCTGTAGACGTCGTAGTTCTCACCATCGGTGTTGTCCGGATCCTGCATGCGCGCGGGGTGCTTGTAGAGCCAGAACTCCAGGGTTGTTCCATCCTCGAATTGGAAGTGCCACTTGTGGCGACTCACGACGGTCCACTTCTTGCCGTCCAGGGTGGTCGCAGTGGACTTGATCTTCACCTCGCAGGTGTACATCCAGGGGTTGTAGTCGGAGCTATAGGCGCAGTCGCTGTCCGCCGGGTTGCCCTTGGCGATGACCACGCTCTTGAGTTCGTCCCAACTCACCTCGACCTCGGTGCCATAGCCCTCCAGGGTGAGCTTCAGGTCACCAGGGGCATCCAGCCAGTCGGCCTCGCCCCACCAGTCGCTCGAGCGCTCGACTCGCGTGACCCTGGCCGTCACCGTGGAGCCGTCAGCCCGCTTGATATCCACGGTCCAGTCCACGTTGTCTGGGGGTGGTGGGGGAGGTTCGTCGGGAGCGGGTTCTTCCTCGGCCTCGGCAGGAGCTTCCTCTCCTTCTGTTTCGGCAGCCGCCTGGGGAGCCTCCTCTCCTTCTGTTTCTGTGGTGGCCTGGGGGGCCTCCGCTCCCTCAGTGGCCGCATCGGCAGAAGAGGCCGGTGCCTTCTTCTCCCCACATGCGCCGAGGATCAGTGTCCCGGCAGCCAACCATCCTAGCCAACGCCTTGCCATGAGAGCCTCCTCCCGAAAGAGAGGGGCCGTAACCCCAAAGCACCCGGATTCAAGTGTCTGTTGGAGGGGACCGGGTCGCATTCGCCAGGGCGAGCGCACCCAACAGCAGCAGGATCAACTGCTGAACGCTCACCAGGGCTGTCATTGCCAGGGCATCGGCCAGGCTCACACCGGTGGTGCTGACGAAGAAGGCACAGAACAAGGCGTCCCAACCCGCCATGCCGGCTGGCAACGCGTAGAGGGCCACAATGCTCGCCGTCGCGGCGCAGTAGGTGAAGAGGATCCCCGGCAGGTGGGCGTCCATTCCCAGGGCGTAGCTGCCAAGCCAGATCCCCGTGGTCACCGAGAAGTGACTGCAGAGGCTCCAGGAGAGGGCCTTGAGCCAGGTCAGGGGAGACTGTCGGCCGACATCGCCCAACGCAGCGGCCGTCTGCTGGACCACGGTGTCCAGCCCTTTGAAAGAGCGACCCAACCACCCGGGAAGCCCTGCCAGTGCGCCTGCGGTCGCCCCGGACAGTCGAGCCAGCAGGGATGGCCAGGCGCTCAAGACGCCCAGGGCCACTGCGAAGACGGCCATGAAGATGGCCACGCCCGCCACGAGAGGCTCTGCTTCCGGGGGAATGGGGAGGTCTCCCAGTGCCCAGGCCGCCAGGGCCAGGGCCCCCGCCGCGCCCAGTCCCAGGAATCGGGAGTGGATGCCCGCAGCCAGGGCCAGGGTGGCTGGCACCCCGAATCGTCGCTTGACCAACATCGAGGCGCCCACCTCTCCCACAGGACCGGGCAGGGCAATGTTCATCAGCATGCCCGCGCAGACGATCCCCGTCATGGGTGGCAGCGACAGTTCGGAGCCTCCTGGGATCAGGGTGCGCCAGCGCAGGGCCAGGAAGACGACCGCGGCGGTCATGATGCCCACGGCACCCAGTAGCGGTAGTGGACGGGTGCGGCCCCAGAGTTCCACCAGGGCCTCGGCCCCGGTCCTGGTGTGGGACAGGGCCAGGCCCAGCAGGAGCAGTGCCACAAGGCCGCCCAGGCCCAGCGCCACGCCGGTCCGGATGGCTCGTTCCAGGGCCGGACCTGGGGTCTCATCAGGCGCGTGAAGATCGCTCACATTGGGTGAAGCAGACCACAGTTGTCGCGTTTGTCGCGAAGGGTGCTGCGCTCGACGCCCGGGAGACGACAGGTCTCAGGGCAGTCTCTCCGGGCTTCTTGCTGGGCCTGTTCGGGGGCTCGCCGCTCCTGGCTCTCCTCCGGGGGGCGCCTCACCGTCTGGGGCGTCATCCCTTTTCCCTGGAGGCGGGCGTTGTGCCCGTAGTGGGGTCCAGACTCAGAGCCAGTTCGTGGGCCAGCAATTGCCTGATCTCTTTGCCGGCAGCGTCCTCCAGCCAGGGGGGAAGATCGCCACAGGTCCCGGTCTCGAGCCAGTTCACCAGCAGGCTCTCCAGCCGCCAGGAGGGCATGACCAGTCCGGCCGCAACGCCGGCTCGGGCTTCGAACCCGTGGGCCCAGGCCTGGAGGAGAGCCTGGGCCGACCGGGCGGCAGGCGTGCTGGCCAGGGGTCGAAGGGTCGCGGTCGGTGCCTCGGCGATCATCTGGATCACCAGGGGGCCGTAGCGCCGCTGGAGGCCCTTGGGGGTCAACCGGTTGGCCGACATCTCCGCCAGGCTGGTGGGTGCCCTTCGGGCCATGTCCACGAGGACCGGGTTCGAGGCGACGTGAAAGGGCATCAGGTTGCGTTGGGATGCCTCCTGGACGCGCCAGGCTGCCAGGTGGCGCAGGCGCTCCCGCTCCCTCTGCCCGAGCACGCGGGCGGCAGGGATCTGCCGCCAGGCCTGGAGTGGGTCCATGGGTGTGAGCCAGCGATCCTGCAACTCCTCGGTGGCCGCCAGGGCCCATTCGATCTGCTGTGGACTACCGCGTTGCTCCAGGGCATCGGTCAGCTCGTGGAGGATCGCCACGTCGGCGATCGCATAGGCCTTCTGGGCGTCGCTCAGGGGTCGCCGAGACCAGTCCGAGAGCCCCGTATTGCCCGGCTTGACGGGTTCGTCCAGCAGCAGCTCGGCCAGGTCCTGGAGACGTCGGGGATAGCCCAGGCCCACCATCCCGGCGAGCACCTGGGTGTCCAGGACGTCCTTGGGTGCCAGGTCGGCTCGACGGGTGAGCAGCTGGAGATCCCGCTCCCCGCCGTGGAGGAGGATCTGGCACTCGGAGAGGGCGCGCCCAAGTGGCCGCAGGTCCTCGACGGCCCGGGCATCGACCAGGAGGGTGGGGTGCCCCGGGACATGGACCTGGACCAGGTGCAGGTCCGGCAGGTGGCGCCGTTCCGAGTGGAACTCCGTGTCCACGCCAACCCGGCCAGACAGGTGGTCACAGGCTGCAGCAAGCCCCTCGGCCTTTGTGATCAGGGTCGAGGGGCGGACATCAACTCGCGCGTTGGCGGGGGACGAGACAGGCATGATTCAGGAAGGACTTTAGCGCCTCAGAAGGCCCAGCCTGCATTCCACTGTTGTCCCTGCACTTGTGCCACCCAGGTCTGCTGGTCCAGAACATCGCCGGCAGAAACGGTCTCGATTTCCAGGACGTGGTACCTGCCGGCGTCGCGCGTGCTGGCGCGGTGCCACTGACCGGGCACCAGAGGCTTGAGGAGATCCTGGAGAGCCTGGGGGGTGATGCGTGGTGCCAGGCGATCGAGGCCTTGTTCGGCACAGCGCTCCAGCACCGTCTCCAGGCAAGCGCCCAGCACCTCGAGGTCCCGGGACAACACCACGGCGTGGCAACTGGCTTCGGCGTCCAGGCAGACCTGGGCTCCCAGGGACTCGGGAAGTGCATGCTGGGGTGCTGCCAGGATGCTGCTCGGGAGGGTCTGAGCGATCTCTTCGGGGGTCACATGGGGACCCACCACGGCGGCCTGGACCGGCTCACGCAGGCCAAGGATGGCCCGACCAGGACCCAACCACCCACCTCCCGGTAGAGGCTGGCAGCCGACGGGAGCCGGCAGTGGTGTCAACACGGCGAGCTGGTTGCCCAGGGCTGTGGGGTACAGGGCGGCACCGAGCTCTCGAGCCGTGGTCGGAGCCAGGTAGAGAGACCGGGTGCCTCCGCCTTCGTCGTAGGCGGCGAACCACGCGCTTCCCCTGTTTCTCTCGCGCGCCAGTCGGCGCGCCAGAACAGCGCTCTGAACGGAAGGAGTCGGCATTCTGTCCCTGCCCTCTGCGGCTTGAACATACCCGGATTTCAAGGTGACCGATAGAGGGTTTGAGCCTGTTCTCAGAGAGGGTTTCCTTGCTCCTTTCCGTCGCTCTTGTCCTGGCCGTTGGTTGTGGGGACCCTGGGCCTGTTTTGCCCGCCGATCCTCTCTCCAGTGTCGCCAGAGATCCCCGAGAACTCGAGCCGGCGCAAAAGGTCGGCGCTGCGGATTTTGATGGGGACGGTTCGGACGAGGTGGTGTTGATCTCGGACGGTGTGGCTCGTTGGGGTGGACATGCCATCGAGCTGGGTGGAGAGGTCCAGGTCGTGCGTCGGGGGGACCCCGATGGGGATGGGCACGAGGTCCTGTTGTTGGGGACGGGAATGGGTCGGACGGCTCGCAGTGCAGAGACCCGGATCTGGTCGCTGGGACAAGGGGGGGCAGAGTTGCTCTTCCAGCGGAAAGTCACCCGGAACCAGGTGGCGGATATCGACTTCCTGGGGGAGCGGATCTGGTTGGCGCTCTTCGGGCAGGGCAAGACGGTGGAGGCCGGGTGGCTGGAGGGCCGACAATTCCAGGCGGTGGAATCCCGGGAGTTGGCCACGACCTGGTTGCCACTCGGGGAGGACCGCCGGGTGGTCGGTCGGGTCTACGGCGATGTCCCCAGGGCTCCAGGGGACCTGCGCGTGGTGGGTCCCGAGGGAGAGCGCACCTTGCCCTCCCTTCGTGGGGTGCGCTCCCTGGCGGCGATGGACCTGGATGGCGACGGTCACGATGAGCTGCTGGTCGGGGACGGCTGGCACTACTCCTATGGCAAGCAGGGCATCGGGCGGGTGCGCCTGCTCGAGGGTCCCGACTGGGAGACCGGGCGCACGATTGCCATGTTCGATGGGGAGTACACGGCCTGGAGCCTGGAAGTGGTGGGCGATCGCATCCTGGCCACTGGCAACAGGCATGTGCACCTGCTGACCCGAGATGCCCTGGGCTGGTCGGATGTGCGGGTGTCCCCGGTGACCGAGACGGGGAATGCCGTGGCCTTCCGGGATGGATCTGGCTGGTGGGCCCTGGTGTCTGGTTCGCCGGCCCGCCTGGTGCCGCTGGACTGACGGGTCCGAACCTCTCCAGCACGCATCGCAGCAAGCCCGGCCAGGGGATAGGTGGAGACCGTGGTTTCGACCGATCATCCGCTGCTCGACAAGCCGGTTCCCGTTCGCGTCTGGGCCTATCTCCAACAGCGCTTTCCACCGGTTCCCTACACCCTGCTGGTGGTGCTGTTCTACGGGTCCGCGGCGGCGGTGGCAAGGGACCTTGGCGGGGGGGGGAAGACGCCCTGGACCGGGGCGCTCGTGGTGCTCCTGGTCTTCTTTCATCTCCGGGTCTTCGATGAGCACAAGGACGCAGAAGCCGATGCTGCGGCCTACCCGGATCGGCTGCTGACCCAGGAGGTGGTCACCCTGCCCCTGCTTGGCTCCATGGCGGCAGGGGCCATCTTTGTCGAGGCGGCTCTCTCGGCCTGGATCGGTCCATCGGCACTCATGGCCTGGGCCGCCACCTTTGTCTTTACCCTGGCCATGCGGGCTGAATTCGGGGTGGGGAAGTGGCTTCAGGAACGCATGGTGCTGTACGCGGTGACCCACAATCCAGTGACTGGACTGCTGGCGGTCTTTGCCTGGGCCTGCACCAGTACCCCCTGGTCTCCCCGGTACTGGGCCTACATCGTCTTTGCCAGCTTTGGCAGTCTGGCGTTTGAGGTCGGGCGCAAGGTCCGCCTGCCTGCCGAAGAGGTCCCGGGAGTGCCCAGCTACACCACAGTGCTTGGCCGTGGCAGGGCGCTGGGTCTGTTGGCCGGCAGCATGCTGTTGGCGGCGTTGGGTGTGGTCTGTCTGCTGGGAACCTCCCCGATCGCTCTTGCTGGCGCCCTGGTCCCCACTGCCCTGGGTCTGAGTTGCCTGCTGCCCCCGGCTTCCTCGCCAGCCGGGCGCGTCGAGGCCGGTGCGTCTCTGTACCTGTTGGGGTCCTTTGCGGTGCTCTGGTGGCTGGCATGAACCCGCCCCCTGGAGAACCAAAGGGACAGCCGGAAGCCGAGGGAGGCACCGGGGAAAGGTGGGTCGCTGCCTGTGACCGCTTGACGGGTCGTCCTGGGGACCACCTGTCACGGGTGGGTGGAAAGGGCGTGGGCCTGTTGGCGCTGGTCGCCAAGGGGCTCAGGGTCCCACCGTTCTTCGTGGTGGAAACGGGGGCATGGCGCCTCGAAGGCGATCCTCCAGATGGGCTCCGGGAGCAGGTGGCCGAAGCTCTGAAGGCGCTGGGTGGACGGGTGGCGGTTCGCAGCTCGGCGGTGGGCGAGGACTCGGAGAGCGCCAGCTTTGCGGGACAGCTCGAGTCGGTCCTGGGGGTGAAGGGGCTCGACGATGTGATGGCGGCCATTGGCACCTGCTGGAGGTCTGGGGACAGCGAACGGGTCCAGGCCTACCGGAAGCTGCACGGTCTCCCCAGGACCCCTGTGGCCGTGATCGTTCAGACCATGCTGGAGCCCGATGCGGCAGGGGTGTTGTTCACCCGGAATCCGGACGAGCCGGACAACACCCTGATCTCGGCCAGCTGGGGCCTGGGGGAGGGGGTGGTCCAGGGAACCGTGAACTGCGACACCTGGTCGGTGGGGCCCCGGGGCACGGCCCTTCGTGTGGAGACCAAGACGGAGACGCTGGTGATCCAGGGCGCGGGCCCTGAGCTGGTCCCGGTGCCGGCTGAGCGCGTGGAGGAGCCATGCCTCTCCCCAGAAGTGGTCGAGGAACTCGTGACAACCGGTCGTCGGCTCGAAGAGGATCTTGGTCGGCCCCAGGACATCGAATTCGCCGTGGTCGACGGCGTGGTGCACTTGCTCCAGGTGCGGCCGATCACCGTGCCCATCGCTTCGGGCAGGCGGTTGCTCTGGGACAACTCGAACATCGTGGAGTCCTTCAGTGGTCCCACGACCCCGATGACCTTCTCCTTTGCCCATCGGGCCTACACGATCATCTACCAGCTCTTCAGCGCGGTGATGGGGGTGAAGGCCACGACCATTCGGGAGCATGAGGGGACCTTTCACAGGATGATCGGGCTGATCCGCGGACGGGTCTACTACAACCTCAACGCCTGGTACCTGGTCATCTCGCTCCTTCCCGGCTTCCAGGTGAACCGGAAGTTCATGGAGCAGATGATGGGCGTCTCCGAGGTCGCCTCGGACGAGGATGCCCTGCTGGACAGCCGTCTCAAGCGGGTGGTGGTCCATGGCCCCCGAACCCTCTGGATGGTGGTCAAGCTCATCTGGCGTCTTGTGCGGCTCGAGAAGGACATCGCCCGTTTCCGCCGGTCCTTTGACGCCGCCTACCGGGAGCACCGGGGCAAGGCTCTGGACGCCTTGAGTCCCTTTGACCTGCTGGCGGTCTACCACGACCTGGAGCGTCGCCTGCTCTGGGCCTGGACCCCGCCGATCGTGAACGACTTCTTCGTGATGATCTTCTACGGGGTGTTGCGGTCCTGGTGCCAGAAGCTCACCGGCGATCCGGACACCAACCTGCACAACGAACTGTTGGCAGGCGAGGGCGGGCTGGAGTCCACCGAGCCCACCCTGGAGGCTCTTCGCATCGCGGACCTGGTGCTCAAGGAACCCGACCTGCTGGCCCTGCTGCGCGGTGACGGCACCGACACCGAGGTCCTGGCCCAGGCCCGGGCCTGGCGGTGGTTCGACAATCGGCTCGCCACCTACCTGGATCGCTACGGAGACCGGTGTGTCGACGAACTCAAGCTCGAGGTGCCGTCCTTGCGGCAGCGCCCGGAGTTCCTGGTCGCTGCGCTGCGCAACTACGTTCGGGAGGGGGCGGCACCCATTGACGTCACGAGATTCGGGGCCGAGGAGCGCAAGATGCGCAAGACGGCTGAGATCCGGGTCTGGAGCCTGGTCCAGGGCTGGCGGGAACGCCTGTTCCAGTGGGTGCTGGGCCAGGCTCGCCTCCGGGTCAAGGAGCGGGAGAACCTGCGCTTCGCCCGGACCCGTATCTTCGGGCTGGTCCGAGACCTGGTCCGGGCCATGGGTTGGAAGATGGTCCAGGCGGATGTGCTGGACGAGCGGGAGGACGTCTACTGGCTCTCCATGGAGGAGTGCCTGGCCTGGATCCGGGGGACGGCCGTGACCACGAATCTCCGGGCGCTGGTCCTGCTCCGCCGCCAGGAATTTGCGGGGTATGCCGAACAGCCAGCCCCGGACGAGCGCTTCCACACCCTCGGCGCGGTCTATGCCCACAACCGCTTCAAGGGACCCAGGGTCGCCGCCGAGCTCCAGGACGGGGTGCTCTCGGGCATCCCCTGTTGCCCGGGGCAGGTGGAGGGTCCGGTGCGGGTGTTGGAGAACCCGTCCGAGGGAGGCAGGCTCTCGGGGGAGATCCTGGTCGCCGAGCGCACGGACCCTGGCTGGGTACCGCTCTACCCCAGCGTGTCCGGGATCCTGGTGGAGCGTGGAAGTGTGCTCTCCCACTCGGCTGTGGTGGCCCGGGAGTTGGGAATACCCACCGTGGTGGGGCTGCGTGGCCTGACCGCCCTGGTGGGGGACGGGGACCGGGTTCGCATGGACGGGGGTGCAGGCACTGTGGCGTTGCTGAACCCCGATGAACCGGGCACAGGCGAGGAAGAGGAAGCTTCCGCAGACGTCTCGAAACCGGACGCCTAGGTGGCGGACCTGGACGCTCTGGCTCGCCGGATCTCCTATGCCCAGTGCTGGGAGGACTCGGCGGTGTTGGTCGAGGCACTTGCACCCACGGCGGACGACCGGGTTCTCTCCATCGCGTCAGCCGGGGACAACACGTTGGCTCTTGCCCTGGCGGGGGCTGGCAGGGTCACTGCGCTCGACCTGAGCGAACCCCAGTTGCACCTCCTGGCGCTGAAGCTTGCCGGGGGCCACCTGGCCTACGAGGAATACCTTCAACTGCTCGGACTGCTTCCGGGTGGGCGCCGGGTGCTGCTCTACCACGGGGTTCGCGAACACCTGGCCGAGGATGCCCGGCGCTACTGGGACGCCCACGAGGATGTCATCCGGATCGGTCTGCTGGGTGCAGGGAAATTCGAGCGCTACCTGGGGACCTTTCGGGAGCGTGTTCTACCCCTGGTTCACAGCCCTGCCGAGATCGAGGCGCTCAGTCACCTGGACGACCCGGAGGCTCAACGGGACTTCTATGAACGGGTCTGGAACAACAGGCGCTGGCGTGCCCTGTTTCGGGTGTTCTTCTCCCGGGCGGTCATGCAACGGCTCGGGCGGGATCCCGCCCAGTTCGCCCAGGTCCAGGGCTCGGTGGCCGATCGCCTGTTGGAGCGAGCCCGCTGGGTGCTGACCGAGCTGCCCATCGCCGGCAACCCCTACCTCCAGTGGATCCTGACCGGGGGATACCCGGATCTGGAGCAGGCCCATCCCTACCTGGGGCTGGCCGCACACGGTCGGTTGCTGGAGTTGTCCGAGCGCATTCAGCTGGTGCACGCCACCCTCGAGGCCCACCTGGCCTCTGTTCCAGCCGGGACCTACAGCGCCTTCAACTACTCCAATCTCTTCGAATACGTGCCCGCCGAGGCCCACGAAGCGATGCTCCGGGAGACCGTTCGCGCAGCAGGTCCGGGCGCCCGGGTGGCCTACTGGAACCTGTTCGTGCCACGGTCCTGCCCGGCGACCCTGTCCGACCGATTGCAGTCCCAGGACCAGCGGGCGGCCGCGCTCTACGCAAAGGATCGCGCCTTCTTCTACAGTGCATTTCGGCTGGAGGTGGTCCAGTGAGTGCCCGGCAAGCCCTTGGGGAGCGAATCGTGGGAGTGGTCTGGGACCACCGCCACGCATTCCTGGCCCTGAGTCTCGTTCTGACGGTTCTCGCAGGCTGGGGGGCCTCTCGGGTCGGTGTGGACAACGCGGTCGAGATCTGGTTCGTCGAGGATGACCCGGCCCTGGTGGCCTACCAGGACTTCCAGGACACCTTTGGCAACGACGAGGTCGTGGTGCTGGCCTTCGAGGATCCCGAGGGCCTGCTCGACGACGAAGGCATGGCGTTGCTGCGGGCTGTGGGCGAGGCGGCGACCTCGGTGGAGGGCATTGCCGAGGCGGTGTCACTGGCCAGCGTCCAGGACATTCGCTCGGAACAGGACTGGTTGGAGGTGGGGCCCCTGGTGCCTCAAGGGCCCTTCACCGATGAGCTGGCCCGCCGCATCCTGTCGGACCCGTTGCTGGTGGGCAAGCTGGTCAACGGGGACGGCACCGTGGCGGTGGTGCTGGCCAGGATGGCCTCGATGGGGGACATCGATGCCCGTCGAGACGCCATCCTTTCCGACCTTCGAACTGCCGTGGACGGGGTGGAAGAGGACTACCGGGCGGCGGGCATCGGGGTCATCTATGCGTCCTTGAACCAGCTGAGCACGGTGGACTCCGCGGTCTTCATCGTCGCGTCCTACCTGCTCATCATCGTTCTGCTCTGGGCCTTTTTCCGACGGGCCGGCCCCGTGGTCCTCACGCTCGGAATTGTGGGGGTGGCCGCCACCTGGCTGATGGGGATCTACGGGATCGCAGGTCGCGACATCAACATGGTCACCATGGTGATGCCGACCCTGGTGCTCCTGATCGGGATCTCGGACTGCGTGCACATCCTGGTCCACGTGTCTCGACAACCCGCCCTCGAAGGGGAGACCCGCCGGGACCGGGTGGTCCGCGGGGTGGGGTTCATGTTCTGGCCCTGCCTGTTCAACACCCTGACGACCGCCACAGGCTTTGCAGCGCTGGCCACTGCGCCAATGCAGGTTGTGCGGGACCTGGGCCTGTTTTCGGCCATCGGGCTGGTCGGGGCCTTTGCCGCCACCATGATCGGATGTACCTGGGCCCTGGCCAGCGAGCGGTTTGAGCCTCGGATTCGGCAGCAGGGGGTCCTGCAACGGGCCGTGGAGGGCCTGTCCGATCTGGGCCTGCGGCGGAAGGAACTTGTCCTGGCCCTGACCGGTGTGGCGACCCTGACGGCCGCGCTGGGGGTGTCCAGCATCCAGGTCGACACCTACTCCATCGACTTCCTGCTCGCAGACCACCCGGTACGCCAGGACTCCGAGTACATCGAGGCCTCGTTCGGGCCGTACACGCCCCTGGAATTCGTGGTCGAAGCCCCGGGCAAGGCCCTCTCCCCAGAGGTCCTCCAGGCCCTGGATGCCTGGCAGGAGCGAGCCGTCGAAGACCCCCGGGTGGGCTGGAGCCGGTCCATCGTGGAGGTGGTCGAGAAACTCGAACAGGTGCTGGGGAGTGGCGAGGCCCGGGTGCCGGACGACCCCAACCGCATCGAGCAGGCGCTCCTGGTCTATGGCTCTGGCGCCGACAGCGACCTGGATGACCTGGTGGACGGTGTCGACCGGTTGCGGGTGACCTATGGCATCCAGATGCAGTCTGCCCAGGGCATCGCGTCCACTGTGGAAAGCCTGCAACAGGTCGCGGAATTTCCCGCCGGCGTCACCGCCACCCCGGCTGGGTACCTGCCGCTCTACACCCACATGATGGACTACATCGTCCGGTCCCAGATCACCTCGTTCGGACTGGCCTTCGGGGTGGTCTTTGCGCTCATCGCGGTGTTGTTTCGGTCGATCCGGCTCGCGGCCCTTGCCGTGCCCGCAAACCTGCTTCCGGTGCTTGTCACCCTGGGGGCGATGGGTCTGCTGGGGGTCCGGCTGGATGTGGCCACGGTCACCATCGCTGCGGTGGTGCTGGGGCTGGTGGTCGATGACACGGTCCAGTTCCTCTACCGGCTGCGCCATGAACTCTCTCTGAATCCGGATGACCCGGATGCGGGAGTGAGGGCCGCCGTGTCCTCGGTTGGACGATCCCTGGCCATCACCACGGTGGTGCTGTGTCTGGGGTTCAGCGTCCTGGGGCTGGCCCAGATCAAGAGTGTGATCTGGTTCGGGCTCCTCATCAGCCTGGCGATGGGGACGGCGTTGATCGCCGATCTGCTGGTGCTTCCCGCCCTGGTGGGCCTGCTCAGGCCGCGCCTGGACTAGCGCCTATACGGCGTCCTTGAAGGGAATCTCCACCGCGACCGTGGTGCCTTGGCCGAAGTGGCTGTCGATGTGGATGGTGCCGCCAGCGGCCTCCAGCAGATCCTTGCAGATCGAGAGCCCCAGCCCGGTTCCCGTCTTCTTGGTGGTGTAGCCGCGTTCCAGAGCCTGGGACAGGTCCGTTGCGGTCATGCCCGCACCATCATCGGTGATGGCGATCAGGGCCCCTTCGGACCCTTGCTGGGCTTCGATCTGGATGTTGATGGCGCCGGCGTGGAGGGCGTTGAGCGTGGTGTTGAGCAGGATCTGGGCCAGCTGGTGGGTCGGCAGGGCCACGGGTGGAAGATCGGGTTCCAGGCTCACCAGGACCTCTCGTCCGCTGCGGGTACCGGTCATGGTCACGACGGCCTGGACCGCTTCGGTGACATCGCCCCCTACGTGGCCCACCCCCAGCAGGGCACTACCCGAGCCGACCAGTGCGGAGAGGTACCGGGTGACCTGGACCAGGTCCTGGATGGTCTCGCGGACGACGGGGGTCGTCTCATCCAGGCTCTGTCCAAGGCTGTGAACGTTCATCTCCAGGGTGCCCAGGACATTGCGGACCTCGTGGATCACCACCTGGGCCACCCGGGTCTGGACCCCGTCGCTGGCCACGGGGCCGTTGCCCAGTCCGCGGGCCAGGGTCTTCACAGCTTTTGTCTGCGACAGGCGCTTGTCGACCCGGCTGCTGTGGGCGGACAGGACGCGCAGGACCTCGAAGGGATCGTCCGGGTCCCGGAGCCAGTCGATCGCGCCGGCTTCAAAGGCGGCCTGGAGTTGACCTGGCTCGGGTGGACCGAGCAGGGCGACTTCGATCAAGCCCGGTTCGGCCAGAACCATGGGTTCGGCTTCCGGCTCACCCAGGACCAGGACGGGCATGCCGGGTGTCGCCAGTCGCCGTGCCTGGATGTTGTTGGAGGCAAACTGGATGCGAATCCCCAACTCGGCGGCAACGCGCTGGAGTTGGAATCGAGGTTCGCCGTCCGTGAGGATCAGCAATTCATAGGGGGAGCCGCTCACGACGTGGTGCCTCAACTACCCCCCCCAGGGGCCCCCCGCCAGGTCACCAGCCTACCAGAGCGAGGCCCTCTCGAGACACTGTTTTTCAACATCTGATTTTCCAGGTCGAAGTGGAGGCACAGGCCCCAGAGTCCGGCTCATCACGGACCCGGCAGAAGGGCAGACAGCCCCGCGAACGACCGGGCGGTGTGGAGACCGGCGGACCCGCGCGCCCCGTGCCCCCCACTCCCAGGGCAATGGCCGGGCCGGATCGCTGGTCGTCCCGGCGGACGAAGGCACAACTGGGGGCCAGGGGGGCGCCGGGGATGGGCGAGACCCGCTACCAGTAGTCGGCGGTGATGACCAGGGGTCCGCTGAGTACCCTGGTGACGCAGCTCAGACGGAGGCCCGGGTCGACATCATTGTCCTGCTTTACCCGCTTTTCCGCGGGGGTTTCGGGGCTCAGGTGTTCTCGCCCGGCCAGGGGTCGCAGGCCACAGCGGCCACAGATCCCTTCGGCCTCACAGGCGGTTCCGACCGGGAGTCCGGCCTCCCTGGCTGCGGCAAATAGCGAGGTCTCCGGCGCCACCTCGCATCGGATGTCCTGGGGATGGAAGAGAACCAGTGGCAAGAAGTCACCGCGGTCATCTGGGGTACCCTTTCAGCATGGCACAGTTGGCCCGGGTCCTGATCGTCGACGACGAGCCGACCTTGTTGAGGGCCTGCCAGCGAGCGCTCAGCCAGGACTTCGACGTGGTCACGGCCGGTGGTGGTGCCGCAGCCGTGGCACTTCTCAAGGAGGACCCGGATATCCAGGCGGTGGTCTGTGACCTGCAGATGCCCGAGGTGGATGGGCTCGATGTTCATGCCGCCATCCAGGAGCACAGACCCGAGCTTGTGATGCGGACGCTCTGGGCGACCGGGGGAGCCACCACGGCGACATGCCAGGCTTTCCTGGAACGACCGGACATCAGGCACATCTTGAAGCCCTATTCGGGGTCCGTGCTGAGAGATGCGGTGGCTGGCTTGATCGGAAGACTGGTCAGCCGGGGAAACTAGCTCTGGGCAGCTGAACTCAGTCCTCGTAGAGGCTGACCAGGTCTGACTGGCCCAGGATCCAGTCACCCTTCAGGGCAAGTTCCCAGAGGGTGTCTCCGTCGTCGTCGACCTCGTGAAGCAAGCCCATCAGCCCGTAGTTGACCAGGGTGTTCCCGTCGGGAAGACGTACAGCCCGCCCCAGAGCGTGGGTGCTCACGTCAGGATCGCGGCCACTGTTCCAGACCTCGGTGGCCCTGTGGGGGCCGATCTCAAACTCCGCCGCCCAGCTTCCGGCGCCGCTCAGACCACGGTTCACGAAGAGCACCAGGGTGTCATCTTCGGTCCATGTGGGGCTGTGCTGCATCATGAACCCGGTCTCTTCGGGAGTCAGGGTCTGGCCCTCGAGGGTCCACAACGCCTCACCGTCCTGGGCGTCGATCTCCATGACCATGGACTGACCGGCCAGGGACAACAGGAAGCTGTCGCGGGTGACGCTGTAGGTCAGGCCATTGGCGTGGGTCCAGTCGTAGCCATCGGTGTACCAGTTGCCGTTCCAGGTCTCGCTGGTGCCGTTGGGGGAGTCCAGCAGATCCCAGGTGCTGCAGACGATGGTGGGGTTCTCGTTGCTCGTGGCCACCATGATCCGGTCGCCGTAGACCTTGCCGTACCTGGAGGTGTTCTGGGCGTCGGCCTCCAGCCATGCGATCCCGCCATCGGGAAGGGGGGACAGGTCATGGTGTGCGTCGGGTGCATCGATCACCTGGTCCACCTGGCCATCCAGACCGAACCGGACCACCCGGTTGTTGGTGCGGGAGTCGCCGGTCTCCTGGAGAACCCAGAGGCCCTCATGGGTCCAGGCCGCGCTCACCACACTGACCTGGGCTTCCGCGTTGTCGATCGCCCAGACCGGGTTTCCACTGCGGTCGACCAGGGCGACTCCCCCGTAGTCTTCGCCGAACCAGGAGATGAGCAGCAGGCCGTCTGCAAGAACGCCGTTGGTCGAGGTCGAGGCGCTGCTCTGGAGGGGCACGTTCACGGAGAGCTGGCCCGTCCGGATGTTCACGGTCTCTGAGGAGAAGGGCACCTCGTCGACGGAACCCTCGAGCCAGATCGACAACTTGGTGTCTTCGGGCGTACCGACCAGGTAGGCCTCGAAGCCGTTGTCGGTTCGGGAGCCTTCGGTCCTGCGGGTCACCCCCTCGTACCGGTAGACCACATCGGCAAGAGCCAGGTCCCAGGTCACATGCACCACCGTTTCCATGTGCTCTGAGAGGCTCAGATCCAGCTCGAAGCTATCGGCGGTGACATCACCGTCAGTGTTCAACTCGGCTTCGGGAAGTACAGCATCCAGGTCTGCGCCGGCGTTGGGGGTACCGAATTCCCCCATGGTGCAAGCTGCGAGGAACGCAAGCGTCGTCAGCATGAAAGGCGCTGAGGCATTGGTGCAAGGCCCTGAGAGTAAGAACATGGGCACGATAGGAGATGCCCTGTCATGGGGGTGTCAACTCCGGCCCTGGTTTGTCAACGGTATGTGGAGGACCGAGCCCGAATTCCCACCCCGCGGTCCGGGTCTTTTCCCTGTTCCTGTTGGCGTGCCCTGTGTCCTCGGGGGGAGACTACCGGGCCAGGGCGTTCCGGGACTCGGCGACGGCCTGGGTGAGATCCGAGTCGGGGCCTGCACCCAACGCGGCGACGATGGCCTCGGCCTCGGCAAGGGCGGAGTTGGCGGCTGTGGGGTCACCAGCAGGGAGAGGTGACCTGTGAAACCTGGGGCCCTTGTGACCAGGCGTCAGAGGTCGTTTTCTGTACCGTCCAGGATGGTGGACATACCTGGCCAGGGGGGCGGGGGTACTTCATCCCCGGAATTGAGATCGGTCCGGTCACGAAGGACATCGCCGCAAGTGAGGCGATGTGGGCGTTCTTCCGGGACCATGTCGTGGAATGAGAGCCGATGGGTGCTGCAGCCGATGGTCCCGGACCCGGCGAGTCACTCGCGCTCGGCGTAGTACATCTTGTTGGTGCCCACGAAGTCGTCCCCGTCCGCGGTGATCGTCAGCTCCAGGAACACCATCTGCTGGCCATCACGGGTCATCGAGAACTCGCCCACGCCGCCGTAGGTGCCCGCTTCCTCGTCGGGCTGGGGATGGGAGACGAACAACTCGGGATCGCCCCAGTCAAGGTCTCCGAGCCGCTCGGATCTGTAGACCTGGAGCGGGAAATTGCTGCTCGTGCTGCCCCGTGACGAGGTGAAGTACATCGTCTGGCAATCGTCGGTCAGGAAGGGGTGGAGGTCCAGCGTGTCTGCCAGGTTGATCGGCTCCGAGAGTACAGTGGTCTCACCCTCTCTGGAGACCACCACGTCAGTGTCTCCGGACTCGTGCTCGATGTTGGCGTAGAGTTCATCGAGTTCGTCGCAGTAGTGAGGGTTGTCCTCTATGACCCCCGTCCCCAGGTCCATGATCGTGGTGCCGTCGTTGATGACGATGCTGATCGGTCGTTCTTCATGCGGGGGGGGCGGGTCCAGGACAATGAACGTTCGCGAGTAGTAGATGTCGCCCGCCTCGGAGATGTAGGGTCCGGCCTCGGCGTTGTAGTCATCGGAAGAAATGGGGTGTTCTGTTCGGGTCTGAAACGGACGTTCCGTGTAGTAGATCTTGGGGTCTGTGTCATCGCCGCCCCAGGTGGGTACGTAGTAGAACAGAATGTAGCGCCCGTCCCTCGTGATGTAGGTGCTGTCTTCAGCGCCGTCGTCATCGACTTCCATTCGTACGGGGGTGGACCAGCCCTCCTCCTCGATCACTGCGCGCCCATCCTCCTCTCCGGTGACCGGGCTCGAGTCCACATCGTCGCCCACCACGAAGGGATGTGCGTACGGTTCCTCGCTTGCTCCACACCCGGCCAGGCCGGGAGCGAGCAGCCACGGCAACGCAAGCGAAAGAAAAGGTCCCATGGCCAATTCTAATCCGGAGACTACCGGGTCAGGGCGTTGCGGGCTTCAGCGAGGGCTGTGCTGAGCTCGGAGTTGGGGGTGACTTCCAGCTCGGCGACGATGGACTCTGCCTCGGCAAGGGCGGTCGAGGCGGCATCGGGGTCACCAGCGAGGTGTTCCACCCGCGCCTTCTTGCAGAGGAGCTTGCCCAGCTCCAGCTTGTGAACACCACGAACCTGGGGTTCTCCCTTGTCGAGGAGAGCGCGGGCCTCCTTGAAGGCGCCCTGCTGGGCACGGAGGAGGGCGAGGGAGGCACGAGAGACGCCCGCGATCAGGGGCTTGGGCTCGTCGCAGATCGCAATGGCTTCTTGCAGGTGGGGCTCGGCGGCGGGGAGATCGCCCAGGCCGAACAGCATTTCGCCGAGGTCTCGGAGGGTGATGCCCTCATGGTTGCGATTACTCACCTCGCGATGAATCCCAAGGGCGCGGTGGTAGTGCTCCAGCGCCTCCGGGATGCGGCCCTGGTGGCGATGGAGGTTCGCGAGTTTCCCGAGGGTGATGCCCATGCCCGGGCGATTCCCCACCGCCTGGTGAATCGCCAGGGACTCGTGGTAGTGCTCCAGCGCCTGCGGGATGTGGCCTTGCCGGAAATGGACGTTCCCGATGTTTCCGAGGGTGAGGCCCTCGAAGCCGCGATTCCCCAACTCGCGAGCAATCGCCAGGGCCTGGTGGAATTGCTCCAATGCCTCCGCTGGGCGGCCCTGTTGCTCAAGGACGTTCGCGCTGTTTCCAAGGGCGTTGCCCTCGAGTCGGCGATCCCCTATTTCGCGAGCAATCGCCAGGGCCTGGAGTTGGTGCTCCTGCGCGTCCGACACGCGGCCCAGGTCCTGGTAGAGGAGCCCGAGGTTTCCCAGGGTGTTGCCCTGGTCTCGGCGACTCCCCACCTCGCGATGAATCGCCAGGGCCTGCTGGCGGCGCTCCAAGGACTCGGCCAGGCGGCCTTGCTTCCAGTGGAGGGTCGCGAGGTTTCCGAGGATCCCACGCTCAGTCAGGCGATTCCCCACCTTGCGAACAAGCGCGAGGGCCTGGTGGTAGTGCTCCAACGCCTCTGCAAGGCGCCCCGACACGTACAACAGCCAGGCGGTCATGTGGACCAGGCCCACCCGGGTCGCAGGGCAGACCGGTTGGTCCGAGAACCGATCCAGCAGAGCGATGGCGTCGGAATACGGGCCGTGCAGCAACAACACCTCCGCTGCTGCCAGCGCACAGCTCGCCGCACCCTCCCACTCCCCAGCCGCCAGCCCCTCGTCGACCCCCGCCAGCAGGTTCTGCAGCTCAAGGGCCAGGGCCTTGCGTCGTTCCACGCCACCGTGGGTGCGAAGGGAGGCCAGGTGGGTCTCATTCCCCAGGGACGCGAAGTGCGACCCGTGACGAAGGGACGTCGCTGCAGTCTCCTCCCCCAGCTTCTCCGCCGCGTACTCCCGGATCGACTCCAGCATCCGGTAGCGAACGTGCCCTGGGTAGGGCTCCACTCGCCGCAGCAGGCTGTGGTCGATCAACGCCTCGACCAGGTCAGGCACCCATGGCTCATCCTCAAACCTCTCCAGGTTCACCACCGCCTCGGCCGACTCCAGCGTGCAGCCGCCGTGGAACACCGAGAGTTGCGCCAGGGCGGACCGCTCGTGGGGCTTGAGCAGCTCCCATGACCAGTCGATGGCGCCTCGAAGGGTGGCCTGGCGGGCCGGCTGGTCACGACGCTGACCCCGCAACAGCTTGAAGCGTTGCGAGAGCCGGGAGAGGATCTTCCTGGGCGGGAGCATCCGAACCCGGGCAGCAGCAAGCTCCAACGCCAGCGACATGCAGTCCAGGCGTTCGACGATCTCGGTCACCACCGCCTCGTTGTCGCCCGTTCGCACAAATCCCGGCTGCACTGCCCGCGCACGGTCGTAGAACAGGTTCACCGCCTCGGCCGTGGGAAGCGGGTCGAGAAGGAACACCTTCTCTCCCGAGATGTGCAGCGGCGCCCGGCTCGTCGCCAGGAACACCGCCTCGGGAGCCCGCTGCAGCCAGCTTCCGACCGTGTCCGGCGCCTGGTCCACCACCTGCTCGAAGTTGTCCAGGATGACCAGTACTCGTCCCCGATCCAGGATGACGTCGGCGAGCTGCTCTGCCGGGTCCTTGCCGGTCAGGGGTACCTCCAGGGCAGAAGCCATCGCACTCAGGATTCCAGACCTGCTCTGTGTCTCGGTCAGGTCGCAAAACCACACCCCACCGGCGAAGTCCCCAAGCTGGGTGCCGCCAAAGTGCTGCGAGAGTCGGGTCTTGCCCATACCGCCCGCGCCCAGCACCGTGATGAGGCGCTGGCCACCCGCGATTCGCTGCGTCAACTCCGAGAGTTCCCGCTCCCGGCCGAAAAAGGAATCCAGCCGGGTGGGCAGGTTGGTCTTCTTCAGATTCGGGGTCTTCAGCCGGGGCAGGGTCCGGCCAGCCAGGGTGCCGGGCAACGCCTGCCGCAGGTGCTCCCGGCGGCGTTCGAGTCCCTTCAGTGCGTGCTCACCCAGGTCCTCGACAACGGTGCCTTCCGGTAGCCCATCACTGCCCGTGGCCTCCCAGGTCGCCTGGCTCACCACCAACTGTCCGCCGTGGCCCACGTCGCACACCCGCGCCGCCCGGTTCACCATGGGACCGAAGTAGTCCATGCGGCCGGTCACCGGGTCGAGCTGGCAGTCCGGGTTGCCGGTGTGCACCCCCATGCGGACACGAAGGCCGCGGAAGCGACCGTCTTCGGTGGTGCCTGAGAGGCCCACCACGGCCACGTCGTTCAATGCATCGGGCCACTCGGCTTCCTGGAGTCGCTCCTGCATCGCCAGGCACATCGCCACCGCGGACCCGGCGTCCTGGAAGGCGATCATGAAGGCATCGCCAATGGTCTGCACCTCGTAGCCCCCGAACTCGTCGATGGCGGCCCGGAAGAGCGCGTTGTGCAGGTCCAGCAGAGGCTTGAACTCGTCCCCGAAGTGTTCCCAGAGGACGGTGGAGCCCTGGATGTCCGTGAAGACCAACGTGACGGTGCCGGTGGGGGCCTGGACCATGGGGGAAGACT
>CAZMNK010000014.1:0-59484 GCA_964567625.1 uncultured Enterobacterales bacterium
GACACGGACACCGACACCGACACCGACACCGACACGGACACGGACACCGACACCGGGGACACCGGGGAGCCCCTGCCCACAGTGGACTGCTCCCTGGAACTGCCTTCCAGCTACACCCCCGTCGACACGGTCCTGAATGCCAAGGGCTACCACGGCCTGGCCTTTATCGAGGGGGGAGGCCTGGTCGGCAGCGACAACAACTCCCTGATCGAGGTGGACTCCGAGGGCCAGTGGGGCATCTTCCGCCCGGGAATGGGCATGGTGGACCAGTTGGCCGTCCTGCCCGATGGCAACATTGCGTTGGCCTCTCTGCAGACCGGCGACCTGGTACGGGTCAACCTGGACGGTGGCACCGAGGTCATCTACCCCAGCCTGGGCACCTACGGCGTCACGCTGGGGCCTGACGACCTGATCTACGCCTCCTATCGGAATTCCGTCGTGCGAATCGATCCCGAAACCGGGGACATGGAGACGCTGCTTGAGCGACTCCCCGGCAACGCATCTCCCCGGATCATCGACTTCAGCCCCGACCTGGCCCGGCTCTACATCACCACCATCGGAAATGGCACCGTCTTCTACGTCGAGTTGGACGACGAACTGAACATCGTCAGCGAGAACGCTCTTCGGTTTGCGCAGGGCGTTGGGTACGGATGGCACGATGGCCTGGCAGTGGACATCTGCGGGAACCTCTATGTGGCCGACTACAGTTCCACCGGACTGTGGCGGGTCAGCCACGACGGCGAGGTCGACAATATCTGGTCCCCAAACCGCTACACCCAGTACGGACACGGCGCCGAGTGGGGCACTGGCACCGACGGGTGGAGTGAGAACTCACTCTTCCTGCCTCAGCCCTACAACAACAACACGGTCACCGAGATCGACATCGGTCTGCCCTCTCGGAAATTCCATGGAACGGTGTTGAACGCGCCTTATTGAGCGATCCAGCCGGGCCCTTCAGAGGGCCTCGCCATTCATCGCGGATCGGGCGGGTCGACCGGGATCTTCGGACCATCGAGATCCTCTTCCATGATTCGCATGAAGACCTCTTCCAGGTCATTGGCATTGGGGTGGTTCGCCGAGCGGACCTCTTCATAGGTGCCCTGGGCGACGATTCTGCCCTTTCGGATGATCGCCAGCCGGTCACAGACCGCCTGGGCCACGTCCAGGCTGTGGGTGCTCAAGAACACCGTCTGACCCGCTTCCGCCATGTCCCGAAAGACCTCCTTGATCTGCCGATGGCCTCTTGGATCCAGGCCCACCATGGGCTCATCGACAATCAACAGGCGCGGCCGGTGCAGCAAGGCCGCACTCAGGGTCAAACGCTGCTTCATGCCGTGGCTGTACCCCTCGATCAACCGGTCACCAAAGTCGGCCAGGTCGTGGAACTCCAACAGCCGATCCCCCTCACGGGCGATCTCGTCACGTTCCATGCCGAACAGACCGCCCACGAACTGCAGAAACTCCCGCGCAGTCAGCTTTTCGTACAGGTAGGGCCTGTCCGGGATGTAGCCGATGCGCCTGCGAGCCTCGACGGGGTGTAGCGCAAGGTCCAGGCCGTCGATCTCCACCCGGCCATGGGTCGGCGGAAGCACGCCGGACAACATCCGAATGGTCGTGGTCTTGCCTGCGCCATTGGGCCCCAGAAAGCCGTAGACCTCGCCCTTGCGGACGTGGAGGTCCAGGGGCAGAAGGGCCTGGAAGTGACCATAGACCTTTTCAATGGCGTGGGTGCGAATCACGGCTTCTCGTCTTCCACTAGCTTGAATCCCAACCGGCCCATGACCCCCATGATCTCGATCTGGCGGTCCAGGTCCCCTTCCACGAGCTTGACATGGGTGGCGTCGGCCGGCACCTGTCCAAAGGTCGGATCGACCGCCACCCAACCAGCTTGCTCCCCCAGGTAGACCTCGGGCCAGGCGTGGTAGTAGAAGGCGCCAGTCCCCGCGATCCGGTCCGAAAACACCACTCCGGCGACAATCCGGGCAGGGATTCCCGCCGCACGAGCCAGGGCCACGAACAAGCTCGTGTGTTCATTGCAGTCCCCCTGGCGAATCCTCAACACCTCGAGCGCATTGGGCACCCCCATCACCGGGGTCTTCGCCAGGCTCTCGAACACCCAGTTGTTGAGCTTTCGCACCGCAAGCAGCCGATCCTCAAAGGACCCCACCAGGTCCTGGGCAGCCTCTCGGATCTCTCGGTGTCCCACGGGCAGGAAGGGCGTGCTGCCCAGGGTCTCGGCAAAGGTCTCCGGGTCTGCCTGTCGAGGAACCGGCTCCAGCCCCTCCAGGGTTGGAACCTGAATGGTCACCCGGTCCTCGACGCGACTCTGAAGGGGAGGCTCGTGTCGAACCCGCTCCGGCTCCACCCCCAGGATCTGGAGCGTGAGCTTTCGCCGGGTGCGTGCCGCGGACAGCGCCCCCTCCAGCTTGACGCTGGACAGGCTGATGATGTCCACGGCCTCATGCCCTTCGGGCATCGCCAGTGCCTCTTCCCGGGTCTGTCGCACCATGGCGGTTCCGAATCCACCCTCCTCCCGCAACAGGTCGCCCGCCGGAGTCAGCAAGGCCCGGGTCGTCACACCGGACACGGAACGCTCGATCCAGTAGGCCTCCTCCCCGGTAGGCAGCACTTCGGTGTCGACCACTCGAAGGGTCATCACGTCCTGGGAGAGGGTGGTCGGGCTGAAAAAGGGCACCTGGTAGACCTGGCCCACCCGGAGTTCCTCCTGCAGGGCGATCCAGGCATTGAGTGAGGCGGAGACCTGGGGCGGGGATTCCAGCTCAAGCACCAACTCCGAATGCTCACCAGCCTGGAGTAGCGAGATCACCAACTCATTCCCACGGACCTCTCCACGGGCATTGAGTTGGACCGGGTCCGCCTCCAGGTAGGCGTCGAAGACCTGGAGGATACCGCCAGGACCCAGCACGGCCGTTCCCACACTCACGATCCGGTTTATCTTCCCAAAGGCAGCCACAGAGAACGCCGAATGATGCTGAACCAGTGTGCCGCCTTCCACGGTGCTCACCCGGGTGTTCACCGCATAGCCGACCTTTTGCCCCTCCATGTAGATGCCCAACCACTCCTCGGTGGTCTCCCCCGTCGCAAGCGCCTCCACGCTGATGGGTACCATGCCCTCGTCGGCAGGACGCAGGACCATCACCGCAGCAAGGGCCAGAAAGACAAGCAGAGCACTGGCCTCCACGAACACCAGGACCGAGGGTCGTGCGCTCAGTGGGGGCCTCCTGCCTTGGGCATCCAGGGCTTCACCGCCCGGTCCAGTTGGAATAGGGTACGACGAACACGAGGACGGAATGGAGAGGGCCCCTCAACCCCTTGAGCAACAGGACCCCCGGCCACGCTCGCCTGGTTCCCGGTCCGGTGACATTCATCCGGACCGAACCGTGATCTCGGTGCGCCGATGAGTCTCTGTTTTCAGGCCTGGGCCTGCTCCGATGCCGGCAAGGTCCGTCGGCACAACCAGGACAGCTTCCTGGTTGATCCGAGCCTGGGTCTGTTTGCCGTGGCGGATGGTATGGGCGGAGGCTCCCGGGGAGAGGTCGCCTCGGCCCTGGCCTGCAACGCCCTCCAGGAAGCCATCTCCGAAGTCCACCGGGACGTCGAGAACATGGGGCCTGACCTCAGCCCAGAAGACATGGAAAGACTCACCACCTGGCTGGAGCTGGCCGTGCTTCGGAGCTGCAAGGAGGTGTACGACGCGAGCAACGCCCTGACCGGGGAGTCCGGGCGAATGGGCACCACTCTGGACGTGGTCTGGGCAATTGGAACCCACATTTTCACCGCCCATGTCGGAGACGGTCGCATCTACCGGGTCAACCAGGACACAGCCACAGCAGTGACCGAGGACCACACCCTGGTCGCCGAGAAGATCAAGCGTGGCATCCTGACCGAAGAAGAAGCCAAGACCGCCAAGAAGCGCAACGTGATCACACGGGCTGTCGGAGTCCAGGCCCGTGTCCAGGTGGATCTCGCCCACCACCAGGTCCAGCACGGAGACCAGTTCTTGTTGTGCTCCGATGGTCTCTACCGAGACCTGGAACCGGAGACCTTTGTCCAGATCCTCAAGAGCACTCATGGTGCGACCTCGGCCGAGATCCTGGTGGGCCTGGCGAATGCCCAGGGGGGCCGGGACAACATCACCGCCCTGATCATCAAGGTCGTTCACGAAGCGCAAGAGGGCCCGCTTCCCCACGGTTTTGCCCCCCACATCAAGACCCTGCGTTCCTGCGAGCTGTTCAGCTACTGCACCTGGAAGGAGCTGGCCCGGGTGGTGGATCGCTGCCGGGTCAAGGAACTCCCTCCCCAGGCATGGATCTTCAAGGAAGGACAGCCCGGAAGAGAGTGCTTCATCATCGAACATGGCAAGGTCGAGGTCATCAAGAAGGGTTCGACCCGCTACACCCTCGGCCCAGGCCGCGCCTTCGGGGAGATGAGCTTCATCGACATGCCCTTGCGAACCGCAAGTGTGCGCACAGTCGAACCGACCCGCCTGCTGATGCTCAGCCGGCGTGACTTCCTGCAGATCGTCCGCCAGGACAACGCCCTGGGAAGCAAGGTCCAGTGGCAGATGCTGCGCCAGCTGGCGCGCATCCTGCGGGGTTCCACGGAATAGTCAGTCCCGACGACGCCTCAGTCCCAGACCCACAAGCCCGAACAAGGGGGCCAGCCAACCACCTGTGCCTCCCGGCACGGAGGAGCAGGCAGAGAAGTCCACGGCTTCACCCTCGCCTTCCCACTCCAAGTCGCTGAGCTTTTGGATGGAGAGTGGTGGGGAGTCCGGATTTTCAGCTTCCCAATCTTCGAGCCAGAGGGCCAAAGCCTCGTCGTCACTCAGCGGCTCGACGGCAGGTTCTCTTGCCGGGAACACCCGCATCTCGATGTCTTCTGCAAAGGCCCAGGCATCGCCCCTGCTGTCGCCACTCTTGTCCACCGCGTTGCCCGCAGCCGAGATGGTGACCTTTCCAGGCGTGACGCCGGCCCGGAACAAGAAGAGCCAGGTCTTCTCCCCGTCAACCAGTTCTGCTGGTTCGGTGTGGGTGAACTCTTCGTTGGAGATCTGGCCTTCCGAGGCCAGGAAGAGGGAACCGTCCTCTGCCGCGACATTGATCCCCGCCCCAACCTGGTCCTTGTTCGTCACTTTCACCTTGATCGGGGAGATCTGCATCGGGTTCAGGCGATCTCGGCCAGCCGAGAGAGTGACCGTGGTGTCCGTAGACTCCGTGTGACAGTAGCAGCCCTCTTGGGACACGCCATCAATCCCTCCACTCCTGGCCTCGGCCATCGGGATCGCTGAACTGAAAGCCAGGAGGGAAAGGGCGCTCAACATGATGACTCCTGGAAGGAAGGTCGAGACGGTTCACGGTGCCAGCGGCATCTTACGACACTTCCCCCGTACATCTCCGTCGAAATTCACCGGTCGCTTTCTTCGCCGATTTCCCCCCAGATCAGCAGTTGTCCCGCCCTCGTCTCCAGCCTCACGGCCTCCACAGGCAGGTTCCGACCCGCCACCCATGCCGTCGTGCTGGCGGGAAGACTCACAGTCAGGGCCTCGGTCAGTTCGGCGAGAAGCTTCAACCGTCGATCCTCTCCAAGCTCCACCCCCAGGTTGCCCCGAGGGACTCGAACAGCAAGTGGCCTCGCGACGACCACACCGTCCTCCAGCCCCAAGGACCCGGTGACGGTGTAGTTCCGCTGGGGCCGCAGCCTGCGGGGAACGTGGTGTCGCACCCCCAGCTCAAAGGTCGTTCCCCTCAACCGCAGCGATGTGGGCTCGAGCACATCCGGTGACGCAGGGGCCTGGAGTACGGCAGACCGCAAGAGAGCCAGGGCCGTCTGTTCTGGGATGATGGCCAGGAGGCCACCCCCGGGCAGTGGCAGGGACCCCACCTGTCCCGGATCGGGCACAGGGAAGGCAAAGTCCACAATGATCGCGCCCTCACCAGCCCGGAGCCGAAGATCCCTCACGGCCCCTTCCGGCAACTCGGCCAGGAGCCAGGCCTCCGGGGGAGAGACCGCCAGGCTCATCCGCAAGGCCTCCTCGAGCAGGATCCCAATGGCCGCATCCAGCGTGTCGGAGTGATCGCCGAACACGAGGTCCAGGCCCCAGCGTTCGGGCTCATGGGGGCGGGCCAGGACCTGTCGTCCTTCCAGAACGATCTCAAAAGCGCACAGCACAGTACCCGTCCAGCGCAAGACCTCCACAGCCGCCCCGAGAAGAGTCTGCAACTCCACCTCGACGACCCCCTCCACCGGCGTGGCCACATGCAACTGGTCTCCCGCCACAACCACTTCAACCGGTGCCACCTGGAGTTCCTGAACCAGCACAAGGTCCCCCAGTACACCTCCGGGCACTTTCAGCGTGGTTGGAAGGTCCTGGAGGTCCGATTCCACACTGTCGACGATCCAACCAGAGACCAGCGCCGGATCCAGGGACAGGCTGGCCTGGGAGACCCAGTCAGGAGCCAGCGGGGCCAGGGTGTCCAGGGCCTCGCGCTGGTGCAGAAGCGGGTCGGCGGAGGGCACACACGCCAGGAGCGTGAGCAGGGTAGACATAAGCTAGTCGACCATCTCGCCGAAGCGGCCCTGTCGAAAAGTGCCCAGGACCGGGATGTTGCCGTTGCAGCTGTCATAGGACAACCACACCAGGATCGCCTTTCCCTTGATGTGATTGCGCGGAACGATGCCCCACACCCGCGAGTCGGCGCTGTTGTCTCGGTTGTCGCCCATCACGAAGTAGGCGTCCTCGGGAACCACGGTGGGCCCGAAATTGGCAAGCCCTACCCGGGATCCTGGCGAGGTCAGCACCTGGTGCTCCAAGCCCAACAGGTCCTCGCGGTAGAGCCGAGCGCCTTCGGGTTCGCAGGCATCGTCCACGAACCGGTACTCGTCCACATAGGTGCGGCTCGCCCGATCCTCATTGATGAAGACGGTGTTGTCTCGAACCTCGATGCGGTCACCGGGCAGGCCCACGATCCGCTTGATGTAGTCCAGTTCGGGGTTGGGCGGGTACCGAAAGACGATGACGTCCCCACGCACCGGCTCGGCCAGGGGCAGGACCTCCACGTCCGTAAAGGGCACTCGCAGACCGTACTTGAACTTGGAGACCAGGATGTGATCGCCAATCTCAAGGGTCGGCACCATGGACCCCGAGGGGATCCGGAAGGGCTCAGCCACAGCGGAACGGATGGCAAATACCGCGAGAAGCGCTGGGCCCCAGGTCTTCAGGACATCCAGAACCCAACCCAGGATGCCAAGCTGCTCCGCCTTCTCGTAGTCGAGTAGTTCCTCCGTGGGTGATTCAGACATGGTCACTCACTAACACGAGAAGGCCCCCCTCCATCCCTTCGGAATACGCCACAGCCCATGACGCCCGAGATCATTGCTGGCCTGCTGCCCGACGAGCCCCCGAACCAGCTTGAGGGTCCACCACCCAGGGGGCGAGCTGCAGTGGCAGTGCTCCTGCGTCCGGGTTCGGCCGTGTGGCCAGAGATGCTGATGATCAGGCGAAGCGAGCATGAAGGCGATCCCTGGTCCGGACACATGGCCTTTCCCGGCGGCCGGGAGGAGCCCTCCGACCCCACACTGCTGGCCACGGCCATTCGGGAGGCCCAGGAGGAGCTCGGTCTGGCCCTGGACTCGGCAGATCGCCTCGGCTCGCTCTCCCCTGTCTACAGCCCAGACATTTCATCCCTGCGCATCGACGCCTGGGTCTTCGCCATGGAAGCAGTACCCGCCCTTCTCCCCAACAACGAGGTCGAGTCCACCCACTGGTTCGGACTGGAACGCCTGCTGGGGAACGAGGGCCGTGCGACCTTTCCCTTTTCCTGGAAGGGGAACACCATGACCCTGCCGTGTGTGCGACTGGATGGCTGTCTGATCTGGGGGATGAGCCTGCGCCTCATCGATGATCTGCTGGACCGGATTCGTTCTGCCCCTGAAGTTCCGGGCCCCTGAGCCATGGACCTGGCGAATCTGCACTACCGCCTGCCAGGCCCTGCCCTGCGCACCCATGAAGCCCCGGGGCACCTTGACCACAGCCCCAGCCCGGACCAGCCCGCAGGGCTCGCGGACCAGCTACAGAACTTCTTCACGCGTGAGGAGACCCGCGGATGATCGTCATCGCCCTGCTGGGACTTGCCTGCAACGGTGACGACAAGGACTCCGACACGCCCACCGACTCGATGGACGGTCTGACAGGAAGCGCGACCTCCTGTGTCATCGACCCCCAGAACGGGCTCCGAGTCACCTGCACCGCCGTCCTGGAGGCCTCCGCCACCGCCACCCTCACCCTGAGCGCTTCGGGAGAGGCCGAACGGGTCTTCTCATCCGACGACGCCATCGAACACAGCCTGCTCGCCTGGGGACTCGTACCGGAGACCGACTACACCTGGTCCCTGGCCGGAGAGAGCGGCGTCCTGACCACCGGAAGCGTGCCCGTGGAATTCGCGGCCCTGGACGTGACGGTCAGCGGCACGCCCCGGGGATTCGACGCTGTGCTCCTGCCCCTGCCCTGTGGCGGCGTCCAGTACTTTGCGATGTTCGACGGGCAAGGCCGCCTGGTCTGGTACGAACAGGCGGACCTCTATGCCGAGGGCGGCCGCGGTTACGAATGGTCCCACGCCGACCGCACCCTGCTCTACACCACCACCGACCTGCTCCTGGAGATCGACCCTGGCGGACAGGAACGGCTGAGATTGGAGCAGGGCACCCACTTCGAGCACGAACTCCACCACGACGTGTCCCGCTGGGGAGACTTCACCTACCTGCTGCTGGAGTACACGGAAGGAGGGCTGCAACTGGACCAGGTCGATGTCCTGGACGGCACGACCCGACTCGGATCCTGGCGACTGGCGGACACCTACGACGTGGACGCCAACCCCAGCAATCGCGGCGAGGAGTGGTCCCACGGAAACGCGCTGAACGTCAACCAGGAGGGCGAGGCAATCTTCAGTTCCCTGAGTTTTGATGCCGTGGTGGCTCTTGACGCAGACCCGGCCTCCCCGACCTTTCTGGCCCACCGCTGGCTCGCATCGGGGTCCATCACCAGTCTGCCCAACCCCGACTACACCCCGACCACAAGCAGTTCGGGTTTCAGCCAGCAACATGCAGCCCACCGGGTCGACGATTCCCTGACCCTGTTCGACAACGCTGGCAGGGACAACCACTCCCGGGGAATTCGGCTGGACATGAACCACGACAAGGGCACCCTGACCCTGGTCGAGGAGTGGCCCCTGGGAGGACTCTGCCTGGCCCAGGGTGGGGCCTACCCCCTGGCCGATGGCGGCGTCCTGACCACCTGTGCCATCTCCGGCGAGATCTGGGCCTTTTCCGCCGGGAGCACCCTGCCCGACTGGCAGTTGAACGCCTGGTGCGAACCGGGCGCGGAGACCAAGATCCGCTTCCCCAAGGGCATCCCCATCGTCATTGAGTAGCGTTCCGTCGCCGGCGCTCCCGTCGAAGCAGTGCGTCCAGTTCGGCGCCGAGCATCACATTGAGCACCGCCACGTAGAAGTAGAGCAAGAGGCCGATGACCGTGCCCAGGGACCCATACATGGCACCCAGGTCCACCACCTGCTCCACGTAGACCCCGAACCCCACCGTGCAGACGATCCACCCCAGGGTGGCAAACCCACTGCCCCAGGTGACCCAATGCCAGCCACTCTGCCGCCGTGCAGCGGTCTGGTAGAGCGTGTTCACCAGTTGCTGGAGAACCAGGAAGATGATCGGCCAGCGAACCAGGGAGACGAACAACGCCGCCTGTTCAGTCAGGACTCCATGGTCCTGGAACCAGGAAAGAAGCCACTCACCCAGCGACAACAACACGAGAAGGACCAGGATGACCAGGATGACCGCCAGGGTCACGACCACGCCCAGGCCTCGGGCTGCGACCCGGTTCGAGAGACCTCCCTCTCCCCAGGCATCGCCGATCCCACTCAGCACCGCGGCGACCGCACGAGAAGACGAGTACAGCGCCAGCACCAGTCCGATGACCATGCGCCGAACCGGATCGATGTCGGTCAGCCGGGCGACCTCTTCCAACAAGGGCCCTGCGACGGCATCCGGCAGGGCGTCCTGCATGAGACGGCTGAACCGCACGATCTCGTCGGACAGGTCGAGGAGTGCCAACAGCCCCAACAGCACCATGAAGGCCGGCAGGATGGCCAACAGCATGTAGTACGCCGCCTGCGCCGCCCGATCCGGCGTTCCGTGGTCGGTCATGTTCCGGGACACATCGCGGCCGATAAACCAGGCCCGGCCCAGCCACTTCACGGCTGTTCTTCCAGGATCCGAATCCGGTATTCACCGTCCTCGAACATGATCTCGGTGGTGTAGGACGTCTCCCCCACCCGCACCAGGACCCCGCGAAATCCATCCACCTCCTCCGGACAGTTGAAGCTCCCGTCCTCCGGCTTGACCAGGCAGGTCAACTGGGCGCCCCCCACGTCGATGGCCACCACCATCGGACCCTTGTGGAGTTCCGTGGCGTTGGTGACCTTGCCCTGAAAGCCCGAGGCCTTTCGGCCCGCATCAGGAACCGCCTGGAGGGTTCCGACCGGAACCTCTGCCGCCGGAGGGCGCTCCTCGTAGAGCTGCACCACTCGCACACCGGACCCGTCGTCGTAGTGCTCAGACGCCACGGCAAAGGCCTCCACGGCACTGAGCAGCAACGCCAGCTCCTCGTCCGGGTAACGAGCCTCGTCGATGACCAGGTACTTGAGGCCCTCGCCCATCAACCATGCAAGCTCCTGTTCATAGGCCACAGGCGACCGCTTGGCGCTTCCTGGCACCATCTGGCCCGTGCTGGCAAAGGCCAGGTCGATGGCTGCCTTGGCGTACTGGCTGGTGGGCCCGCGCCGCTGGGAGAGGGTGAGCAGATCCGGCGCCATAAAGGACGCCTTGTTCATCCGGGTCTGAAAGAAGAGCAGGTCCGCCGAAGCCAGGTCGCTGGTCATCGAGGCAAAGACCGGGGTGGACTGCCGCTGCTCTTCACCCGAGCCGGGGATCTCCAACGGTGCAAAGAGCACTGCACAGTCCTCGGAATCCTCGGCCAGAGCCTCCCCAAAGGCCACCGACGGGATCTCCACCAGGGGATAGGCCCGGACATAGCCCCCGGCATGGGCCCCCCAGAGCGCGAGATACCCGGACAGCCCCGCGCCCACCAGGACCTCGGCCCGTGGCCACCGTCCCAGCATGGACAGGGACAGCCCGGCGGCCGTGGAGGCAAAAACGGCCATGGCGGCCAGGTACCGCCGAGGAAAACGCACAACCTCGCCGATGGAAGAGTCCGTCCAGATCCCCACCCCGGCGTGATCCATGGCCATGAGCAAGGTCAACACCGACAACACCGACAACCACGCATGCCGGCGCAGTGCGAACAGCAGTCCAACCCCAAATACCACCCAGTGGGCCAGGGGCGGAGACCACAGGTCCGCCACCCGCCACCCTCGCTCACCAGGGCCCAGCGCGAGTTGAATGAGGAGGTCCAGGTCGACGGCGTTGTTGGCCTTGACCGTCTCGAAGTCCTCGTCCAGGTTGGCCACCGAGGCAAAGGCACTCGCGCCCACGTCCTGGAAGACCCAGGCCAATACTCCAGCGCCGAGCAGCACTGCGAGCCCGGTAGTCGCCACCGCGACCAACCCCTTCCTGTCTCGGACCAGGGTCAGCGCCACCAGGGATGCCAGGGCGGCAAAAGACCCCAGGTACACCGACTCCAGGCAGATCACCAGGAACAGTCCGGCGGTCACGAGGCCCCAGCGCCAGGAGCCACGCAGGGCCAACACCCAGGCGGCGATCTGCAGGGGAAGCCAACCAACCGCGAGAACCTCGAGCGTGCCATCCCGCAGTGCGCCTCCCAGGATGGGCTGGGTGGCCAGGAGCGTACCCGCCAGGAAGCCCCCCATCAGGCTGCCCCCCAGGACCCGCACCAGGACCACTCCACCCACCACCGCCAGGGCGGTGTAGGCCATCACCAGCAGGGCATGGGCGATGTCCGGGCCCAGGAGGGCGGTGAGCGGTGCCCAAGCCAGCAGGGAGACCGCAGGGAAGGGCACCAGGTCCACCCCATTGGGGAACCCCACCAGAGCGGTTCCAAAGGGCCATCCCGGCAGTTCCTCGGCGACGAGCCACAGGCTCCAGTGGGCGCGAAAGACATCGCTGCCCGCCTCGCCCGGCAGGACACTTCCCAGGCGAAGCAAGAGCTTGTGGTGCAACAGCAGCACCACCGCAACCGCCACAGCGGCTATCTGCACGTTCCTCTGGCGCTGGGTCGTCATGGTCCCCGGGCGGCAATCCTATCGCCGCTGCGGAAGCGGCAGGGACCAACAGTTCCCCTGAAAGGACTCGACCCCTGGCAGAAAGAGCGCTAGAACCGGGTTGAGAAGGGCGAGAGACGACTCTCCCACACCCCAGTCCCGAGGATGACATGGCGGCTCCCAGCATTTCCATTCCGGTCATCGAGGCCCCAGCAGATGAGCGCGTGGAGTACCTGAAGAAGACGGGTCTCTACACAGCCATCTCCCTGACCATCGCCGCCTTCAGCGGGATCTTCAGCGCGATGTTCATCGCCCCGATGCTCCCAGGAGGAGCGGGCCTCTTCATCGGGTGTCTCGGCTCCTGGGCCATCGCCCACTTCGTGGCACCCCGGTTCGTCTACGGTGAAGCCAAGCAGTTCGGCCTGGTGCTCGGTTCGGTTTTTATCGGCATCGCCTTTGGCTGGCTGCTTCTGACTGCGGTCGTCGTGAGCCAGGCGGCCCTGGGGAATCCCTACACCCTGATCGGCCAGGCCCTGGCCGCCACGGCCCTGACCGCCTTCGGCCTGGTCGGGTACCTGTGGACCAACCCCAAGGACTTCAGCTTCATCCGCGCCGGGCTGTCGATGATGACGGTCCCGATGCTGATCATGATGGCGGTCAGCTTGATCTTTCCCATCGGCGGGCCCATTGGCCTGATCCTCACCGCCGGGTTCGTGGTCTTCAGCGCAGTGGCACTGCTCTACACGACGAACCAGGTCCTCCACGACCTGGACAGTTCGATGCACATCGAGGGCGCCTACATGCTCAGCATGGGCCTGCTGACGCTCCTCTGGAACATCCTGACGCTCCTGATCCGGCTGACCAGCAGGGACTGAGACAACCCTCAGCGCCTGTTGATGAACGGCTTGAACTCCGCCCGGGTCACCAGGCCTGTGTAGAGGGTCTCGCCACTTCGGCCCTGGGCGCGGTTCAGGAGCCTGCGGGCGTGGACATAGGTGCGAAAGAACCCCGCGACCAGCATCCTCTGGGGGCCGGAGAGCGGCGCCTGGGCACAGACCAGCTTGTCGTCGGGCAAGCCAGCGTCGTAGAAGCGGACCAGGGCCTGGACCGGGGCCTCCACTTCCGTCCCGACCGCCAGCCGAGGACCCAACAGGACCACGTCCAGCGGGTCGCCGTCCTGGCCCGGCATGCCCGGGGCATGGCCATAGTTGAACGGGCAGGGAACCGGCGAGACATACTCGATGCGCCGCCCCTCATGAAGTTCCCGCTTCACAAAACCGCCCAGAGGCACCTCGATGATCACACGGACGGTCTCGGGAAGGTCGGTCACGGCAAGGTTCGGATATGGTGGAGGGCGCGAGGAGACCATGAGAGAGGCCCTTCCCTTGTTGTTTGCCGCCGGGCTGTTGGCCTGCGAGAACGAGTCCGGTTTCACCCGGCAAGAAGACGATGTAGATGTCGTTTCCGGCAACGGGGAGATGGTGTTGGAACCCGACAGCGTCGACCTGTGGGGGTTGACCCCGGAGAACACCACCGCCGAGACCCTGGTGGTGATGAACGTGGGGGAGAACAACCTGGTGATCTACAGGGCCCGGATCATCAACAGCGGCGAAGGCACCTTCTACCTGCCCGATGAGTGGAAGGATTCGGAACGCACCATCGGACCCGGCCAGTCCCTGGACATGATCCTGGCCGCCACCCTGGCCGAGGAGGGCACCAAGGAAGGTTCCCTGCACATCGAGAGCAACGACGTGAACACCCTCGACCACTATGTCACCCTCCGGGCGACCACGGACCCCGAGGAGTCCGAGATCCCCTGCGACACCGGCGAGCCCGCTGACTCCGGCGACCCCGCCGATTCTGGGGGCTGAGCTCCTGCGCCTCGATGCCGCCTGGACGCCGGCTGACCACGATCAGCCCGCCCATGCCACCTACCGCTGTCTGCTGCCCTTGCCCCGCGACGGACTCGCCGCGGGCACCGACTACGGGCTGGTCCTCTTTCAACAGGACCAATGGACCGCCTTTCCCTACCCCCAGGGTGCCCGACGAGAGGGCCGAAGGGTGGAGTCCATGGCTTTGCACCAGGACACCCTGTACGTGGCCACCCAGAAGAACTGGTACCGCTGGCCCTTCGAGGGCGAGGCCATCGGCCGCGGGTTCGAGCGTGACGCCTACCGGGTGGTGATCGAACTCCGGGCCTTTCACGCCGGAGAACAGGGCCTGTTGACGGCCTGGCGAGACAGGCTGGAGGGGGGAGAGGGCCCAGGAGACCTCATCTGTTTCGTCACCACGCCACTGGGGGTCTTTGGCGGCACGCTGGACGGCCTGCTCTGGCACGTCAACCAGGGAAGAGTCCGCCGGTTCGAGCGAGAGGGAGAGGCGGAACCCGTTCGCTACCTGGCCTGGGCACACGACCGGCTCTGGGTCGCCGCTGCCGGGGCCCTGCACACCTGGGACGGCGAGACCTGGGACCACCGACAAGGCGAGCCCTATGCCCTCCATACGGGGCCAGACGGCACCCTGTGGACCCTTCGGGAAGGAGGCCTGCACGCCTCCCGAGAGGGTGACTGGCCCAGGCCCGTGGACCTACCCCTCGTCCGCCCCTGGGCCCTCGCTGCCGTCGGGGAGCACCTCTGGATCGGCTGCGTCGGCCGGCTGGTCCGCGCCCGGCCGTGAGATCGGCTCCCAGATCCACTGGGGCCGCACCTTCCAGCCCGTCTTCGGCACCCCGTCCTTGGCCTGGAGCTTGATCTTCCGGACCTTCCGGTAGTGCTTCTTCATCCCGTGGGCCAGGACCTTGTTCGCGATCATGATCGCCGCCCAGCGTTGGTCCGCAAACGCCTTGTCCAGGGTCCGGACCTCCTCCCTGAAAGGGCTTCTGTAGTGGTCCACGTCCCACAGGGAGATGAGTGGAAAGCTGGGCGATTTTCCAGCCTGGACCGGCAACCAGGGCGCATGGGGAACCAGGACCTCGCCCTCGATGCCCTGCACGGCCTCCAACAGCGTGTCCATGGCGACGACATCCCCCTCGGTGGGGGCGTAGCGGGCAGGGTCCCACCGGCCCTGGACCAGGGGGCCACAGGCCAGCACCACCCCAAGTACGGCCAGTACCGGGTGTTGCCGACCCAGGGTGTGGACCGCCAGGACCCCGACGATGGAGAGCACCCAGATACCGGGCATGAGCACGTTCATGAAGCCACCATGGTGCGCCCGCATGAGCACTGTCAGGGGCACCAGCACCAACAGGGCCCCCACCCACCAACTCGCTCCTTCCGACCGCTCCCGCCGCCAGAAGGTCACCAGGAGTCCCAGGGCGGCCAGGACCACCAGGAGCAGGGCAATCCAGGAGACCGATCCGCTCGGGAGGACCTCCAGTGCCATCTTTCGAATCCCCCCGACCTGGTTGCCCAGCCAGCCCAGGGCCAGCAGGACGGTGGCCACCGTCGCCCCCGCCCAGGAGAGGCTGCGCTCACGCATCAGGGTCAGGGCCGCGATCAGCGCCCCGGCGTTGAGCATCGCCAGGGCCTCCCACAACTCCCGCTCCGCCAGGGGCCACGCCCGTCTACCGACCAGAGGGTGGGAACCGGGTACTCCCAGCAGGTACTTCAGAAAGACGCCCTCGGTGGACAGGTGCATCCAGAGGGTCCACAACAGGGCCGGCCCCGCCGAAGCCAGCACAAAGGCCAGCGCCTCTGATCGACCCCGACGTCGGGCGATCCAGAAGACCATCGGCAGGCCGAGCAAGGCGTAGTTCTGCTTGGCGGTGAAGGCCAGGAACAACAAGATGCCAGCGATCACGATGGACTTGCGGGTGCCTCTGCGGCCCACCACCAGCGCCCACCCGGACAACGCCAGGGCCAGGGTGTCATTCCGGGCCAGGTCGAAGAAGGCACCGGTCACGTCGTAGGCGATCCAGAACCCGGCCGCGGCCACTGCGGCCATGCCCCAGGACACCCCTTCCCTTCGCACCGCCACCAGCGCCGCCAGGCCACAGGCCAGGGTCGCCGCGAAGGACAATCCCCGGGCTGTGGCGTAACTGGGGTCGCCCATCAGGCTCAGGAGCCAGGGGTAGAGCGGCGGATAGATGTAGGGGATCCAGTCACTGGAGGGAGCCAGGTACAGGGCCAGGTCCTGCTGGAGCCGCCAGACGTGGACCAGCATGCCCCCTTCCATCCACTCCAGGTCGTAGGGATGGACCCGCCGGGGGGCCACGGTCTGCCACAGGAGCACCAGGACGCTGATCGCCAGGGCGATCGGCGGAAGGTCGAGCAGAAGGCGGGCCCAGCGCGGCATGGGATCAGGCGGGTCGCGGGCTGTAGACGTTGAAACGGCCGTCTCGAAGGAAACCGATGAGCTGGAGGCCACTGTCGACGGCCAGCTCCACCGCGAGGCTGCTGGGAGCACCCACGGCGGCGAGCACAGGGACCCGAGCGAGAACGGCCTTCTGGACGAGTTCGAAGCCCGCACGGCCGCTCACCAGGAGCACCCGGTCATCCACAGGGGCCCGGTCCTTCCGCAGCCGCCAGCCCAGGACCTTGTCCACGGCGTTGTGGCGGCCGATGTCCTCGCGGAGAACCTCGAGGACGCCATCGAAGCCAAAGAGGGCCGCGGCGTGAAGGCCCCCGGTGGTGGCAAAGGTGGCCTGGGCTGCCTGCATGGCGGGAGGAAGGCCCATGAGGAGCTCCGGCGGGGCCCGACGGGGAGCTTCCAGGGGTGGGGCATCCTGGAGGATGCGGTCGATGGTGGCCTTGCCACAGAGGCCACAGGAAGACGAGGCAAAGAGGTCTCGCTGGGCCGATGCAAAGCGGCGGCCGTCCAGGTCGACCCCGCTGGCCAGCCGAACGTCGAGGGTGTTGTCCTGGGGGTCGAGAGGGTCAAGGACCTTGGCCATCGCGGCCAGGTCATCGGCGCCGTCGATCACCCCCTCGGTGTAGAGAAAGCCGGCAGCCAGCTCCTCGTCGTGGCCCGGCGTGCGCATGGTGACCGCCAGCGGACGCCCTTCCACGCGGATCTCCAGGGGCTCCTCGGTGGCGACCTGGTCGATTTCCCAGTCCATCTCGGGCCAGGCCTGGCGAGGCACATCACGGTGAGGTCCATGGGGCATGGGAATGCCTAGGCCTTTTCAAGAACCTCGTCCACAAACGCTAGTACACAGACCCGAAGACCAGGTACACCGCTCCCGCCTTGGCCCCGCCAGAGTCCTCGCCGTAGGCCCCCATCAACAGGTCGGAGTGCCCGTCACCGTTCACATCTTCCGCAGTGGACACAGACCAGCCTGCGTTGTCATCCGCGGACTCGCCGGAGAGCTTGGCCGCAGCTGCCTTCAAGGACCGGGAACCGCTCAGGGGCCCATAGAGCAGGTAGGCGGCCCCGGCATCCGCAGCGACACTGTCCTCGTACCGGGCTCCCACCAGGATGTCCGACCGGCCATCCAGGTCGGAATCGCCAGCGGTAGAGACGCTGTAGCCCGCATCATCCTCCGAGGACTCGCCGGTGAACTTGGCATCGGAATCGGCCAGGCTGCTGGTGCCATTGAACGGCCCGTGGACCAGGTAGGCCGCTCCGGCCGAGGTGCCCGCGCTGTCCTCGCCAGGGGCCCCGATCACCACATCGGCATGGCCATCATTGTCGACGTCGCCCGCACCGGAGATCGACCAACCCGCCAGGTCATCCGAGGCCTCGCCGGTGCGAATGGCATCCGCGCTGGCCAGGTCCAGGTCCCCGGCCAGCGGGCCATGGACCAGGTAGACCGCCCCGGCATTGGCACCCCCGGTCGACTCGTAGCGAGCCCCCACCAGGATGTCGTCCAGACCGTCTCCATCCACATCGCCCGCGCTGGAGACCGACCAGCCCGCGTAGTCGCCCGCAGACGCCCCGGTGAGCTTGGCGTCGGCCCTGGACAGGGACTTGTTTCCCTTGACGGGCCCGTAGAACAGGTAGGCGGCACCGGCATAGGAACCGCCCGTGTCCTCGCCCGGAGCACCCACCAGGAAGTCCCCCTGGCCGTCGTTGTCCACGTCGCCCGCATCGGACACGGACACCCCGGCCTGGTCTCCACCGAACTCCCCGGTGAACTTGCCATCGGCGCTCGCCATGGTCATCGTCCCGCTGATCGGACCGAGAACCAGGTAGGCGGCACCAGCATTGGAACCCCCGGAGTCCTCGCCATAGGCCCCCACCAGCACGTCGTCATAGCCATCGTTGTCGACATCGCCGGCGGTGGAGACACACCAACCCGCATAGTCTCCCGCGTTCTCCCCGGAGAGCTTGGCATCGGCCGTGGACAGCGAGGCATCGCCAGTGACGGGCCCCAGGACCACGTAGGCAGCCCCCAGCCCGTCAATGTCCTCGCCATAGGCGCCCACCAACAGGTCTCCGTAGCCGTCGCTGTTGACGTCTCCTGCATTGGCGACCGAGACCCCGGCGTAGTCACTGGAGGCCTCGCCTGTGAGCTTGGCGCCGGTGTTGGAGAGGGAGATGTCTCCCACGAGTTGGCAGGCCGAAGGATGGTCGACCGAGGGGTCCGCGCCATCGATCAGCGCGTCGCAGTCATCGTCCACCCCGTTGCAGACTTCAGTGGCATCAGGCCGGATCTCCGCATCGGTGTCATCACAGTCATCGTCGTTGCGCACATGGGCCGTGGGCTTGCTGCACTCGACCGTGCTGACCAGGGCATCTCCATAGCCATCGACGTCGCTGTCCAGGTACCAGGTGGTGGCATCCTCTGAGCCCGGACCGTCGACTTCCCCGTCGCAGTCGTTGTCCTGGTCATCGCAGATCTCGGTGCCGCCGGGAAAGTTGGCCGGGTCATCGTCGTCGCAGTCCGTGGCGGCGTCCACGCCATCCCGGTCCAGGTCATCGTCACGGGTTCCCGACCGGCAGTCGTTGTCCAGGCCATCGTAGGGAACCTCGGTCTGGCCCGGATTCCGGGAGGCATCGCTGTCGTCGCAGTCTCCATCGACGAGCACGGAATCTGGGGGGGGATCACTGCAGTAGGACAGGATCTCATCGCCTGCCCCGTAGCCGTCACCGTCCAGGTCCTCGTAGAAGCTGCACAGCTCGGCGGTGTCGCTCACCGGGTCCTTCTCACGACAGGCAGGCAACAAGGCCAGTGAAGCCCAGATCCAGGGACCCAAACCGGTCAGCACGGGGCGGTTCATTCCCCTACAGCTTAGCCGACCCTGAAAGGCCTGCTGACGAAGCCCTCGTTCGTGCCTACTTCACAGCCCACCCCCGGGAATGGCGATGGCCGCTGGTAGTTCGATGAAGACGACTCCCCATGGGATCCTGAAGGACCGCTTTGGACACCCGGCCTACCGACCAGGCCAGGAACAGGTCGTCGACCACCTGCTCCAGGGACACAGTGCCCTCGTGGTCATGCCCACCGGGCACGGAAAGAGCCTCTGCTACCAGTTGCCAGCCCTGGCCATGGGGGGAACCACGCTGGTGGTGTCGCCGCTGATCGCCCTGATGAAGGACCAGGTGGACTCGCTGGTGCACCTGGGCATCCGAGCCACCTGCATCCACTCCGGCATCACGAGCGAGGAGCGCCGGGCTCGACTCCGAGGCCTTCGCGAGGGCGCCTGGGAACTGATCTACGTGGCGCCGGAGCGGTTCACTCCCCGCTTCCTGAAGCAACTGGAACAGGTCGACCTGCGACTGCTGGCCGTGGACGAGGCCCACTGCCTGTCCCAGTGGGGCCACGACTTCCGACCGGACTACCTGCGCCTGGGACGGGTCCGGGAAGCCCTTGGCAACCCGACGACCATCGCCCTGACCGCCACAGCCACCCCCCGGGTCCAGGACGACGTACTGGCCCACCTGGGGCTGCCAGACGCGAAGCGTTTCGTGCAGGGTTTCGACCGCCCGAACCTGCAACTGGAGGTCATCGAGGTCCGGAACAACCAGGAAAAAGCGACGCTACTGCCGGAGCTGGTTCGCGGTTCCACAGCCCTGGTCTACGCTGCCACCCGGAAGAACGTGGAGCGGGCCACTCGGGCCCTGCGAGAGGCCGGCGTGCCGGCGGGCATGTACCACGCCGGTCTGACCCCGGCGGACCGGACCGCGGTGCAGGAGGGCTTCATGGCCGGCCAGGTGCCGGTGGTGGTGGCCACGAATGCTTTTGGCATGGGCGTGGACAAGGAGAACGTACATGCCCTGGTGCACTGGGACATCCCTGGCACGGTCGAGGCCTACTACCAGGAGATCGGCCGCGCCGGCCGGGACGGACACCCCTCCCGCATCGTGCTGCTCTACAAGGACACGGACCGCCACACCCAGGAATTCTTCATCAACATGGCCCATCCCCCGGCGGCCCATGTGCGAATCGTCTACGACACCGTCCTACGCCAGAGGACGAACCCGGTCTTCCTGCGCCGGGAAGAGCTCGCCCAGGACCTCCCAGGAGATGCCGGCGGGGAACGAGCCGCCACCAGCTGCCTCTACCTGCTGGAACGAGAGGGCTGGATTCGAAGGATTCACCCCGCGGAACGGCCCGGACGGGTCATCCTGCGCACCGATCCGCCCGCAGAAGCCCCCAAAGGACACCGGGGCCAGGTCTGGAAGCAGGTGCACGACAGCCTGGCAGAGTCCCCCGACGACGTGCTTGCAGTTCAACCGGAACGGCTGGCGAGACGCCTGGGGTTGGAGCGGGACCAGGTGGTCAATGCCCTGAACGGCCTGGCGGACCGGGGCTTCCTGGAATGGAGACCCGCGGAACGCATCGGGGGCGTCGAATTGCTGCGGTTGGGCGAACCCCTGGACCTGGACGAGGAACGGCTCAGACGTCGCCGAAGCCGGGAGTTCGACAAGCTCGATCGGATGCTCGACTACCCCCGCAGCGCCTGTCGCCGGCGGTACCTGGTGGCGTACTTCGGGGAGGAGCCGCCTTTTGAGCGGTGCGGAACCTGCGATGGCTGCCTGGCGGGCAGCACCTCGACCACAGACCAGAGGGCCCTCTCCATGGAAGAGGAGACCACGGTTCGAAAGATTCTCGCCTGCATCGCCCGAATGCGGGGCACCTACAGTGTCAACCTCATCTCAAAGGTGGTGACGGGCAGTCAGGACCAGACCATTCGCAACTTCCGCTTCGACCAGTTGACCACCCACGGCATCCTGAAGAACTGGACAGTCAAGGACGTGGTCGCGGTCACCAATGCCCTGGCACGGGCCGGCGCCCTGGACCGACACCGAGTCACCCGCAACGTCAATGGCCGGGACCGGACCTATGTGGAAGTCGGGCTGAATGCGCTGGGGACATCGGTGATGAAACAGGAGGCTCCGGACTTCCAGATGGCCTTCCCCCAGACCCGTGCACTGACTCCCAGGCGCCGGCCCCAGGTCCGACGACCCGGCGAGCCAAGGGTCGCCACAGACCTGCTGTTGTTCCTCAAGGACCTCCGGCGAAAGCTTGCGGAGGCAGCCGAGGTGCCGGCCTACGTGGTCGCCTCGAACCGCACGCTGGAGGAAATGGCCATGCTCCAGCCCACCACCAAGGGCGCCATGTCCGCGGTTCACGGCATGGGTCCGGTGCGCATCCGGCGCTATGGCCGCCCCTTTGTGGAGGCGATCCAGGCCTGGAACCACCGGGAGGGTTGACGCGCAGCCTGCGCTATTCCCCCGTCCAGGTCCACTCGGAGTCCTGGGGAGGAAGATCTTCCCCGGCCGTCGCGTCCCCCAGTTGATCGAACAGGAAGGCCGTCGTGACCCCGTTGATCAGGGGGTGTGCCAGCTCGTTGGCCATGACCGACTCGCCCCCGCAGCCCTGGTAGGTGGACAAGATGTCGCAGGCGTTGGAGAAGGTGAAGTGGTCGGCCCGCTCCAGCACCCCCAGGTGACGAGGGCTGACACCCAGGCCGTTGTAGATGGGCTGAACCTGTTCCGCCATGGACGTCAGGGTGTCCATCTCGCCCCCCAGGACCACCGTCGGCACCCCGATCTCGGCCAGCCCCCCCACCAACGCCTCGTGGCCGGCCGGGGCCATGGGTACTGCTGCCCAGACCCGATCATCGGAGAGATCGACCACGGACAGGTCCGGGTTCTCCTGGGCAAAGCGGGCGACTGCGTCGCAGAGCCAATCGTCATACTCGGCACACCACGTCGCCGTCTCCTCGATGTGGATGCGCCCCCCGGCGGTGGCCAGGGTGGTGTAGCCCCCGAAGCTGTGACCGCTCAGCGCATAGCCGGCATCGGCCTCCACACAGTCCTCCAGCCCGGAACCGGCGATCAACCAGTCAAAAGTGTCGGCCACATCGACCGGGCGCCGAAAGACCAGGTCTTCGACCTCGGCGGTGCCAAAGTCCAGAAAGGTGTTGCCCACATGGTCCGAGGCCACGACGACGAACCCGTGGGAAGCCAGGTGCTCGGTGAAGAAGAAGGACTGGTAGCGCACGCCGCCATTGCCGTGGCTGAAGACCAGGACCGGACGCCTCTCGTCGCACGCCGGCTCCGCGCCCTCCAGGGCCTCTCCGGCCACCAGTGCATCGTAGAGGTGGGTCAGAGAACCCTTGTGGAGGGTCGGGTACCAGACCTGGACAGGCGTGGCGAGCCCCGCGGTACTGGTGAAAATGTCCTCGTGGGTGCCAACGGTCCAGGGACCCCAGGCATCGAGCGGGGTGACCGGCGTTTCCTCCTCGGTGGGAGAACAGGCAGTAAGCAGAAGCAAAAGCCCGACGAGCATGGCCTTCTCCTAACCACGACAGCACATCAGCCGTTTCCAGGCCCCCCCCATCCCTCTGCTACTGTCCATTGGTGTCCGTCCCCTGGGTGCTGATCTTCGCTGTATTCTCGGCCGCCCGAGCCGAAGAGCCGACGCCTGAAACGGAAGAACCCGGCCCCGTCGACGCCCCGGAAGAAGAGACTGCCGCGGAGGAGATTCCCGAGGAGGAGGCCACCACAGACGAGGTCCCGGCTCCGGAAGCAGAAACAGAACTCAGCAAACCCGCCACCGTAGCTCCCCCTCGGTTGCTGAACTTTCCCGTCCTGCCCTTTCCCGAAGGCGTGCCCCCGGAGTCCAACCGGGTCACCCTGGCGATCCTGGTCGACGAGACCGGGGCTGTGGAATCGATCCAGGTGGTCGAGGGGCAGGAGCCATTTGCGGGTCTGGCTGCAGAGGGGGCGACCCTGCTGGAGTTTGCCCCGGCCACCGAGGCCGGGATCCCCGTGGCCGTCAACCTGCCGTTTACCTGGGAGTTCGACCCACCCCCGGTGGTGCTGGCAGGTCAAATACGGGCCCTTGGCAGCCAGACTCCCCTTGCCACAGTGACTCTGCTTGTCGGAGACCAGGCGGTCGAGACGGACATCGAGGGGCGATTCGAGGTCCGGGGACTGGCCCCCGGGCCCTACACGGTCCGGATCGAGGACCGGGCTCTGGAGATGAAGCCCGCACCCTTTGAGTTGGGCGAAGGACAGCGGGTGGACCTGGATCTGTGGGCCCTGCAGGATCCGGAAAAGGACCAGGCAGTGGGCGTCTACCACCGGCGCAAGGAACACGGGGTGCACCACAGCGTGACTTCCGAGGAGGTCCGGACCATCCCGGGTACCCTCGGTGATCCGGTCCGTGCGGTCCAGAACATGCCGGGCGTCGTTCGCACCCCCTTTGACTCCGGATGGCTCCTGGTGCGAGGCGGTGAGCCGGAGGACACCGGCACCTTCATCGACGGGGTGCGGGTCCCGCTGATCTACCACCTGGGGGGCTTCACCTCGGTCATCCACCCGGCGATGGTGGAGCGGGTCGACTTCATGCCCGGCGGCTTCGGCGTCCGCTACGGACGGGCCATCGCCGGAGCGGTAGACCTGAAGACCCGGCCGGTGGAAGGCGAGCGTCGGGTCGAGGTCGGGGCCGACATCGTCCTGTCCTCGGCCTACCTGCAGACCCCGGTGGGCAAGGAGGGCAAGTGGGGGGTCAGCATCGCAGCCAGGCGCTCCTACCTGGACCGGGTCATGACGCTTGTGCCCGGGATCACCGAGGAACAGGCAACCATTGCGCCTCGGTTCTGGGACTGGCAGGCCCGCCTGGACCACGAGCGCGGCGGGGTGTTCCTGCTGGGGTACTCCGACACCATCGACGTCCCCACCGGCAGCGGGGACGAGACCCTGACCGTGTCCATGGGGACACAGCGGGTGCACGGTCGCCTGCACTTCGAGACGCCGGTGGGCCAGGTGGACCTGTTGCCTGCAGCGCACCTGGACTGGCGCAACACCTTGATTCTCGGCAGCTCCGACGAGCGACGTGACCAGGGAATCGGTCTCCGGGCGGAGCGGGCGGACCCGGGAACCGGCCTCTTTGGATGGACCGCCGGTCTGGATGCCGAAGCCGGCCGCTACCAGATGCGGGTCGACGACATCCTGGTCGAGGCCAACCGCGCCAGCACCGACCCCTACGCCTCCCTGCGTTTCGGGGACGACGAAACCCTGGTGCTGGGCATGCGCCTGGAGACCCTGTTCGTCGAGGACCAGCTCGCCCGGGCCTTCCCCTCTCCCCGACTCCAGGCCAGTACGCCGATCAAGGAGCGGTTCACCGTGATCGCCGACGCGGGTGTCTACCACCAGTACCCCCCGATGGACCTGGCCACAGGGCTTCCCGCCGGGCCCTACCTGCACCTGGAACAGAGCTACGGAGCCGGCGCAGGGGTCCGATGGCGAGGAGACCAGGTCCAGGTCCAGGTCGACGGGTTCTGGCGCCAGATGAACAACCTGGCCCTGTTCGAGGACGATGGAACCCTGGGAGAAGGGGCCGGCCGGGCCTATGGCATCGAGACCCTGACCCGCTGGCAATGGCGAACCCTGTCCGGCTGGGTGGCCTACACCTGGAGCCGATCCAAGCGACAGCAGGAGCCGGGGGACCTGTACGACGAGAGCCGCTATGACCAGCCACACTTCTTCCTGAGCGTGGTCAGCTGGGATCTCCCCCGGGGTTGGACCCTCGCTGCCCGCTGGCGCTACGCGTCCGGCTACCCCTGGGACACCGATGTGGGACAGGCCTACGACATCCTGACCCTGGAGGCCCAGGACCTGAATTTCTACGCAGACCAGGCCACTCAGCGGCTGCCGCCCTACCACGCCCTGGACCTCAAGGTCAGCCGCCTGCTGACCCAGCGACGCTGGCGCCTGGAGGCCTACCTGGACCTCCAGAATGCCTACAACCGACGGATTCCCGAGCCGATCATCAACGGCATCGACGACCAGGAGACCATCTATGGGTTCGGGCTTCCGATCCTGCCGATCCTGGGCCTGAAGGGTGTGCTCTGGCCCTGAATCGACACCAGGTGATGGACGCTCTCCGGACGGTCCTGGAGCAGGAGCTCTCTGCGGTGGAGGCCGTGGCGGCGGACGCCCGAAGCGAGGCCACCGGCGCTGAATCCAAACAGGAGGGCAAGTACGACACCCGGGCCACCGAGGCCTCCTACCTGGCCCGAGGGCAGGCATGGCGGGTGGTGGAACTGCGAAAACTCGTCGCCTGGTTCGCCAATCTCGACGGAGATCATGGACCACCGGTCATCGGCCTGGGGTCCCTGGTCGAGCTCGGCGGCGACAGGGAAGAATGGGTCTTCCTGGCGCCGGTCGGAGGCACCCGGACGTCGATCGAGGGGGCAGTGGTGGGGCTGGTCTCTCCGCTCTCCCCCCTGGGTGCAGCACTCATCGGCCTGGAGGTAGACGACCTGGCTTCTGTGGCAACCCCCCAGGGCACCCTGGAGGTCGAGGTGATCCAGGTCCTCTGATCAGGGACCTCGCATCAGCCAGTCCCTCTCCCTGCTGATCTCCGGGTCTGGCTCCAACCCCGCCTCTCGGAGCCATCTTTCCACCTCGCTGAAGTCGAACACCAACCCCTGGTCCGGAGGGAGGGTCCCCTCGGCTGCAAGCTGCCTGCCGGTTTCCAGGGCACTGGTCACCTCCTCCCGCAAGCCCTCGAGACGGGCCAGGAGGGCATTGAGTTCCGCCACCTGGCGGCGGGCCTCGGCCTCGCCCACCTCGTCGGCCTCGTCGCGGGCCTGGACCTCTGCCAGGAGGATCTCGGGCAAGCCCTCCATGTCCTCCAGGGGCTCCAGGGACTTCAGCCGATCCTCCCAGGGAATCAGGCGTTGGCGGACCACGCTCCTCCACATGACCAACAGGTCCAGGTGAGGGGTATTCTCGAGTACTGCGCCCCCAAGTGGCGCGACCCAGGAACGGGTACAAAGTCGCACAACGCTGGCCTGGAGCCGATCCCGCGTCTGGTTTCTTCGGACCCAGTGGGCGGCAGCCAGACGACGACGCCAGACCCAGTCTCCCCACATCGCCAACGCCGCCACCAGGCAGACCATGGATGCAGTTCCGATCACACCATGGTTCTGGAGGCCGGTCATGTACACCATGCCCAGCAGGCAAGCGATGCCCGAACCGCTCATCCGAACGGCGCCGGTGTTCCATGGACTGGGCCGGGAGAGCACACGGTGCTGCTTCTCCTTCTCGAGGAGCTCTGCCATCAAGCGGTGAATCCCGGCAATGCCCCGTCTCGGGTCTCCCGCCCGGAGTTCGGAGTCCGCAGCGTGCCGGGCCCCTTCGACCAGCAACCCGGAGTCCAGCAGTCGAGTCCGCCACTCCTCCGAGGTCTCCTCGGGGCCCGCCCGGGACAGCAGGCGCCACCGGATCACACGGACCCGCCACGTGGGCGCCAGTTCGTTGTCAGGCTCATCCATGGGCGCATCATAGGCTCCGCCCGGGCAGCGCGGCGACCGGCCTCCGCCAGTGCGGTAGGCTCCAGAGCCCGCGGGAGACCCCATGCCGAATCCCATCGACGAACTCCTGGGTCGGATGGTGACCGAGGAAGCCTCGGATCTCTTCCTGACCCTCGGGCTCCCTCCCGCCATTCGACGCCACGGCGATGTGACCCCACTCTCCGTCGCAGCAACCACTTCGGAGGACCTCGAGGAGTTCCTGGGCCGGGCCCTGGCCCCCACAATGCGAGAGGAGCTCCAGGCGTCGGGAGACCTGGACGTGGGCTACTCCAACGCTGCTGGCAACCGCTTCCGGCTGAACCTCGCCCGTCAACGGGGCCAGCTCTCCATGGTGGCCCGCGCCGTACCCAGCGGGGCACTGGACTTTGCCAGCCTGCGGCTGCCGGACGCGATCGAGGAGCTCGCGAGCCTCCGCAGGGGACTGGTGCTGGTGACCGGGGCGACCGGCTCGGGAAAGAGCATCACCCTCGCCGCAATGGTGCACCACATCAACAAGACGCGGCAGGCACACATCGTCACCATCGAGGACCCGATCGAATTCGTCCACCAGGACGAACTGTCCCGGGTCACTCAACGAGAGGTCGGCCCGGACACCGCCTCCTTTCACCGGGCGCTGAAATCCGTCGTGCGGCAGAGCCCGGACGTCATCCTGCTGGGCGAACTTCGTGACCTGGAGACGATGCAGGTCGCCCTGGCCGCAGCTCTGACCGGACACCTGGTACTGACCACCCTCCACACCATCGACACGGCCCAGACCCTGCAACGGCTGTTGAGCTACTTCCCCGAGTACCTTCGGGAGCAGGCCGCCATGGACCTCTCGCTCTCGATCCAGGGCGTCGTGAGCCAGCGGCTGGTGCCTCACATCGAGGCGAACCATCACCGGGTCGTGGCCGTGGAGATGATGACCGCTGGCCCCGCCGTTCGCACCCTCATCAAAGACCAGCGCATCAACGATCTCGAAGACCTGATGCGGGCCTCACGAGATCCGGGGATGACCACCTTCAACGAGGCCCTGCTGGGGCTCTACCACGACGAGGAGATCTCCTTTGACGTCGGCCGGGCCTATGCGACCAACCCGGATGAGTTCGCCCTGTCCGCCCAGGGGATGGCCTCCGGGGTCGACAGCTTCCGCACGGAAGACGAACAGGCAATGGCCCAGGGACTGGACATGCGGGCCCTGCTCGCCGTGGCCGCCAAGCGGGGGGCCTCGGATCTGCACATGACCGTCGGCAGGCCCCCGATCCTGCGCATTACTGGAGAACTGCGGGCCATGCGCCTGAAGCCGCTCACTGCTGGCGACATGCGCACACTGCTGTACTCGGTGCTCTCCCAGCGACAACGAACCAACTACGAGTTGGAGCGGGAGATCGACTTCGCCCTGGCGTTGTCCAGCGACCAGAGATTTCGAGTCAACGCCTACTACCAGAAGGGGCACATGGCCTGTGCCCTGCGGGCCATTCCCACCAAGATCCCGGACGCAGACACCCTGAACCTCCCTGAGACCGTGCTTTCGATGGGAAAACAACCCCATGGTCTCCTCCTCATCTGCGGCCCCACCGGTTCTGGCAAGTCGACGACCCTGGCCTGCTTGCTCGACCGGATCAACCGCAGCCGAGGCTGTCGAATCCTCACCGTAGAGGACCCCATTGAGTACACCCACAACTCGCTCAAGGCGACGGTGGACCAGCGAGAGGTTCACAGCGACACCCAGAGCTTCGCCAACGCCCTGAAGTACGTGCTGAGGCAGGACCCGGACGTGATCCTGATCGGGGAGATGCGGGACCTGGAGACCGTGTCCGCAGCCCTGACCGCCGCGGAGACCGGCCACCTGGTGTTGGCCACCCTGCACTCGAATGACGCGCCCCAGACCATCGACCGCATCGTGGATGTCTTCCCCCCGCACCAGCAACAACAGGCCCGCTCCCAACTGGCCTCCTCCTTGATCGGTGTGATCAGCCAGAGACTGCTGGCCCGCAAGGACAGTCCGGGACGCATTCCCGCCTTCGAGATCATGATCGGGACACCCGCGATCAGGGCCCAGGTTCGAGATGGGAAGATGCACCAGGCCCTGGCCACCATGCAGGCCAGCCGGGGATCGGGCATGGTCACCCTGGACCGCTCCCTGCAGGACCTTCTGCGAAATGGCCGCATCTCCTACGAGGATGCTGTCCGCCACTGCCGCGACCCCAAGATGCTGGGCCCCCCGCCCCAGAGCTGATCAGGGTTCGGAGGGTCTTTCCCGCACCCCGACGATGTTCGGGATGGCAAGGGGTCTGCGCGTGTCATTGCCGGGGATTCGCCCCGTGCCAACCACCTCAAAGGTCGCGCCGCCAGCCTGTACGAAGAGCTGAGCGGGAGCGCCGCCTTCAGCGTATTGCAAGCGCACCAGGTCCAGGGGCAACTCCACAAGCAGGTCGATGAAATCATGGGTCGACCAGGGGGACCGGCTGTGAATCAGCAGGATGCGGCCCTGAGAGTCCTGGCCGATCACCGCGTGGGACCACTGCTGTTCCCGAGGCTCCCAGACGTTCTCTCCCTCACACCCGAGCATTCGAATCGACTGAATCTGAGTGCCGTAGCCAGGCCCGAGCGCCTCGTAGTCCCCACACTCCCGGTCCAGGATCTGCGCCTGGGGCAGACCAGGATTCTTGGGGCCCAGACCCAGCACCGCCTTGTCCCGGCCCAGCCGACCATTGTTGGTGTGCTCCGGTGTCTTCATCAGGTGAATGCTCGTCAGGTGGTCTTCGGCGTACATGGAGGCATTGATGGCGGCCAACAGCCCTTCCCGCTGAGCCCATTCCCGGGCCGTCCGAGGCAGTCCTTCCTCCGTGTGAGTGGCATTGAGCAAGACCAGCTCCAGACGCTCCGGATCGACCCTGACCACACGAATACGGCTGTCGCCAGATGCGCTGGGCTCCCTGGGGAGAAAGCTCCCCCAGGCCAGGCCGGAGGTCAACTCCACCCAGTCCAGTGGCAGCGACTCCGGATCTGGCTCGCCCTCTGCTGCGCTCCGGATCGCGATGTCTCCCCCGGACACCGCGAGCACCGCCCCCAGCACCAGGACCCCGACGATGGCAAACCATCGCATCCGGGGTCGGGAATCAGCAGGCATTCAAAAAGCCTCGCGGTTGCATGCAAGGTACTCGATATGATCCCCAACACCCATGATGCCGCTCCTTCTCCTCGCCTGTCTGGCGTGTTCCAACGACGACGACGGTTTTGCGCCCGTGGGAGGAGGCGCCAGCACGACGGAAGACAGCGGAGCGAATGTCGTCGACGACACCGGTTCCCCCGGCACCCCCAACGACCTCGATGGCGATGGCTGGCACAACGACGAGGACTGCGAACCCGAGGACCCCGCGGTACACCCCAACGCCCGGGAGCTCTGCAATGACCAGGACGACGACTGCGACGACCAGGTAGACGAGAACCCCTCCGATGCCACGAACTGGTACCTGGACGCAGACCAGGACGGCTACGGCAGCGACCAGGAGGAGAGTGTCGAGGGCTGCGACGCGCCCAGTGGCTATGTCTCGAACAAGCAGGACTGCGACGACTCGGACCCAAACCGTTCTCCAGCCGAGCCCGAAGTCTGCGACGAGGTCGACAATGACTGCGACGGACGGATCGACGCGGGCTCGGTGGATGCTCCGACCTGGTACAGCGACGGCGATGGCGATGGCTATGGGCGAGAAGAGGTGAATGTGGTCCAGTGCGAGCCGCCCTCGGGCTTCGTGGACAACGCCCTGGACTGCGACGACTCGGACCCCGAGATCAACCCCGATGGCACCGAGGTCTGCTACGACAACAAGGACAACGACTGCAATGACCTGGTCGACGACGAGGATCCCGGTGTGACCGAGACGACCACCTGGTACCTGGACAGTGACGGGGACGGCTTTGGCGATTCCGAATTCACCACCCAGGCCTGCGACATTCCGGACGACTACGCGGACAATGCCGAGGACTGCGACGACCTGGAAGCCAGCACCAGTCCCGAGGGCAAGGAGAGTTGCGACGAGGTCGACAACGACTGCGACGACTCCGTGGATGAAGGACAACCCTCCGACAGCACGTCCTGGTACCGAGACGCCGACGGCGACACCTACGGGGACCCCGATGACAGCGTGCAGGCCTGCGAGGCGCCGTCCGGGTACATCGCCGACAGCGACGACTGCGACGATGAAGACTTCGACGTGAGTCCCGCGGGCACCGAGACCTGCGATGGGGAGGACGAGGACTGCGATGGGAGCGTGGATGAACGCAGCACCGGCAGCTCCAGCGTCTGCAGCCTCTTGAATTGCATGGAGGTACTCACCGCCGATCCCACCACCGCCACTGGCGTGGCCACCATCGAGCCGGAGACCGGGTACTTCATCGACGTGTGGTGCGACATGGACAGCAGTGGTGGTGGCTGGACCCTGGCCCTGGTGATCAACTCGGTCGACAACGGCGACTACGAGGATTTTGGGGCTGACTACGAGGACCTGTCCGACCTGCTGAACGCACCAGAGGACGCCAGCAGCAGCACCAGTGCCGTGAGCGGTTGGGTCAACCTGAACGTCCTTGATTTCTCGGTCCTGCAGCTGGCCAGCTACGCAGATGGTTCGAAGACGTGGGGATCCGCGGACATCGATGCCGGGGATCTGCGCATCAATTTCGGCGACGATGGCTACTACCTCTTCGACGACGCCAACGGCTACTACTGGTGCGGCGGTTCAGCGAACTACACGAACAACGGGGTGGGCCAGGTCGACGTGCCCGACGGGGGCAACCTGGACTGCAAGACCCATCACGGCCTTGGCGCAGGATTCGACCTGTCCAACCATGACGCCCCAAACCAGGGCCTGACTTTGTGCGGCACCACCAGCGGGGACGGATTCATGTACAGCAGCTATGGCGATGACCCGGTAAGCTACCCCGATAGTGGCGCCGCCTACGCCATCTGGGCCCGATAGCTGGCCCGACGCCCCTGCACCCGACTCGCAAGGATGACCGACATGAGGTGGAGCGTCGGCCTGGTCCTGCTGGTGGGATGCCACTGGATCTCCCCGTCCGAACACTTCGCGCGCCTCGATGCCGATAGCGGTCTCGGCGACTCCGAAGTGGCCCCGGATGCGGACAGCGATGCCGACGCCGACACAGACAACACCGGTCCCTGGATGGATGTGACCGCGGGCTACGGTCACTCCTGCGGGACCAAGATGGACGGCAACGGGCTCTGCTGGGGAAACAACAAAAGCAGCCAGTCCGCCGTACCGGACGGCAACTGGCTGGCCGTCACGGCGGGCTGGGAGATGACCTGTGGCCTGAACGAAAAAGGACAGGCCTTCTGCTGGGGAGACAATGTCAGTGCCGCGGACATGAAGACGGATGTCCCGGCGGACGGGGAGTACGTGGCAGTCACCCTGGGCTCTTTCCACGCCTGCGCCCTGAAGAACTACGGCTCGGCCAGTTGCTGGGGAGCGAACAGCAGCAAGCAGTGTGATCTGCCACAAGAGGAAGGATGGCTTGCGCTGGATGCAGGCAGTACCCACACCTGTGGCCTCACCGAGAACGGGACCATCCTCTGCTGGGGGGACTGCAGCCAGGACCGCTGCAATGCCCCCACAGACCCAGGACACACGGCCATTGGCGGCGGGTACTGGTTCAGTTGCGCACTGGACGGCGATGGAAGCGTGATCTGCTGGGGCAATGACTACTACGACCAGGTCTCTGGAGCCCCTTCTGACTCCGGGTTCATCGCCCTGGCGACTGGCCCCGAGCAGGCCTGTGTCCTGACCTCGGCCGGACAGGCCCGGTGTTGGGGGAGGGAACACACCAATTCCTCCCCCGTACCGGCCACCGCCTTTGTCCAGATCTCGGCTGGGGACAAGCACTACTGCGGCCGAACCGCTGGAGGACGGGTCGAGTGCTGGGGGCGCGACGACTACGGAGAGACCGCGGTTCCTGACTGAGAGGAGTCCATGTTCATCGCTGCGATCTTCACCCTGGTGCCCCTGGTCCAGGCCGGCCCCTGGGTCAAGGACGCTGGCCAGTTCTACACCCGTGTCGGCTACGACTACAGCCGGGCCTCCACGGCCTTTGACACAGAGGGCCAGCGAGCCCCGATGAACGACGAGCGTTTCCTCAGCCACATGGGCGGCGTGTTCGAGAAGGGGGTGTACTCCAGCCACACCGGCTCGATCTATGCCGAGGTGGGCCTGCCCTGGCACATGGAGGTCTTTGGGTCCCTGCCCTTCAGCCACGCCGCCAACCGCTGGTCCTTTGCCCAGGGCGAGGCCGAGGACATCGTCCAATCCAACAGGGGCTTCGGGGACGCGGTGGGAGGCCTGCGCATCGGTGGCATGTGGAAGGCACTTGCCGGGAGCCTGGGGGTCTCGGTGCGGCTACCGCTGTACGACAACCACCCGGAGAAGTTGAACCAGGAGGCCGGGAACGCCGACTTCTACGACGACAAGGTTCCCCTGGGCCAGGGAACGATCGACGTGGACCTGACCGCTGCGGGCGGTGCGGGCTGGTCCCTCCAATCCGTGACGGGCTGGGCCATTCTCGAACAGGGACTGCGTCTCAGAAACCGGGACTACGCCACCGCTTTTGTCGGCCTTGCCCAGGCCGGCGTCCGGCCCGTGGAGCCTCTGGCCCTGATGCTGAATGTCTTCTGGCAGCTCACCGCGAACAACGGAGAGCAACCAGACTTCTACCTGGATGCCTATGGAAAGGGGCCTACGATCATCGATCGTCAGCACTACCTGAAGGTCGGCATGCAGGGAATGTTCGATGTCGGAGAGAGACTGGCACTGGAGGCCAGAATCCATGCGACCCTGCTAGGTGCTCGCACTTCCGCCGGCTGGAATGCAGGCCTGGGCCTGAGCTATCGGAGATGACCATGATCACCACTCTGGCCTTGCTTTCCTGCAACACAGCGCCGCTGGACTACAACAGCGACACCACGATCGGAAATGGCTCCTACACCTGGAGCCACCCAACCAATGAAGCCTGTGAAGACGCGGAAGATGCCGAACGATTGGGCGAATTCGACTGGTGCCGCCGCGGCGGACAGCACACCACTCCGGTCGATGACCCGATCTACGAGGACTGCGCCAACGTGCCAGTCACCAGCCCGGAGCCCCTCGTCTTCGCCGTGTTCGACGGTCTGCTCGCCCGGGCCTATGCCGTCTCCGGGATGCCCCAGCACGACCTGGTCCACGACACCTGGAACGGAGTGGATGTCCTGGTCGACTGGTGACCGCTGATCTTTGGCGGCGACGTGTTTCGCCGGGAGATCGACGGGGTCAGCCACTATTTTGAGAGCGCAGGCCTCTGGGGAAGCGGAAACACGCTGACGGAACGAGCGCTGATCGAAACCGGTGAGAACACCCTCTACACCAGTTGGACCGGCGAAGGCCTGGCCGGTCCCCGGCGCGGGGAGTTCCTCGACAAGTACCCGGCCTTGTGGGGAACCCTGTCCCTCGGGGAGTTCATCGACCGCTACGAGTGGCTTGGCACCGAGTGCAAGGTCTGGCTGCGGTCAGAGCAAGAAATCGACGCCTGCGAGGCCGTGTGCGAACACCTGGGCGAGTTGTGCAACGAGGAGGCCCAGGAACAGTGCCTGGATAAATGCGGGCTTTTCACCGCAGAGGGGATGACCTGTCTGGAGGAAGCCAGCACGTGCGATGAGGCGCGGGACTGCAACTGAACAAGGACGCTCGTCTCCGACGCAGAGCCAATACCCTGGACCCTGATGTTCCTGTTGACCCTCCTGGCTTGCGAAGACCCGGCCCCGGCCCGGGAGATGCTCACCGCGGCTGAGTTGAAGACCGCCACCGAGACCCTGACCGACATCGGACACCGGATGGTGGCCACCGAAAACGAGGAGAAGGCCCGGGTGGCTGTGATGGACCTGTTTGTCCGGGCCGGCCTTGAAGACGTGGCATCGGTGCCCTTTGCCTGGGATGCCTGGACCGGCGAGGAGGCCACCCTGCAGGTCGGGGACCAGACCTGGAGCGCATGGCCCCTGTCCCCTTCCCCGGTCACCCACCAGACCCTGGGACCCCTGACCAGCGAGGGGAGCCTGGAGGGCGCGGTGTACCTGGCCTCGAGCAAGGCGGGATCCCGGGCGGAGCAGTTTTCGGAGGCCCTGCTCGGTGGCGCAGAGGCCCTGATCCGCATCACCGAAAGCATCGATCCCGACGGAACGAGGTTGATCGAGGTGGGGCACACCCTGGACGGTGTGGCTCTGCCTTCGCTGGCAGTGGACCACGACGCCGGGGATGACCTCTGGTTGCTCCAGGGGGAGGACATCACCATCGACCTGGAGTCCTCGGTCCACGCCGATCACCTCTCCCACAACGTGATCGGCACGATTCCGGGCAGCGGCAGCGGCAGCGGACGGATCCTGGTCACCGCCCACTACGACAGCTGGCACCTGTCCGAGAGCGCCTTTGACAACGCCCTGGGGGTCGGCGCGATGGTGGTGCTGGCCAAGAAGCTCCGCGAGAAGCGCCCAAGGACGACAGTCACCTTCCTGGCCACCAGCGGCGAGGAACAGGGCCTCCATGGCAGCCAGGCCTGGGTTCGGGATCACGACGTGAGCGACATCGAGGCCCTGTTGAACCTCGACGTCCTCTGGAGCGACGAGGGGACCTTCTACGTGAGCGCCACCGACACCTGGCTGCGAGAGCTGGCACTGGACCATGCCTTTGCGGTCGGCCTGGACGCCGTCGACGCGGGTCAGCCCGGCCTGGGCAGTGACCATGTCCCGTTCATGGCAGAAGGGGTGCCCGTGGTGTGGAGCACCCGGCAGCTGAGTGCCCACTACCACACGATTCGCGACACCCTGGAGTACCTGGACTTCGACCAGGCACTGGTGGCCCTGGACGCGCAGTGGCGGGTGCTCGAGGAGCTGGCGTACTAGGTGATCTCACCGGGAAGAAGTTGGCACTCAGTGTCATTTGACACTGAGTGCCAGTTAAGATAATCCAGGGCCATGCAGGCCACCGTGGGACGACGTGAGCGAAAGAAGGAAGCCACCCGGGAGGCCCTGATCCAGGCTGCCTATGCGCGGTTCCAGGAACGCGGATTCGACGCCATTCCCATCGAAGCGATCGCCGAGGCCGCAGACGTCAGCCGCAGGACCTTCTTTCGCTACTTTCCCACCAAGGAGGCGATCGTCTTCCCTCGCCAGGCAGAACGGTTGGCGTTCTTTCGTCGCTTGCTGGAGGACGCCCCCCCGGGAATGACCGGTGTTCGAAGGGCCTGCATGGAGACCGCTGAGGCCTTTGCCCTGGCGCGAGAGGAGTTCATGGCCCAGGGGCGAATCATCCGGCGCTCCCACACCCTGATCGCCTACGAGGCAAGCCTGGACGTGCAGTGGGAGGACGCCGTTTCCACCCACCTGTCCCAGACCATGGAACCCCTGCAAGCCCGCTTGCTGGCCGGCGGGATCATGGGCCTGGTCCGGGCAGTGCTGCGGATCTGGCGAGGAGGGGATTGTCGCGAGGATCTGGAAGCCCTCGGAGAAACCGCCTTCGCCCTGTTGATCCGGGAAGAGACCTCATGAACGCCGTCCTCCAACTTTCAGCACTGGACCTGCGGGACCGCATCCACCGGGGGGAGCTCACCTCCCGGGAGGTCGTCGATGCGCACATCGCTCGAATCGAACAGGTCAACCCCCAGATCAATGCGGTCGTGCGCACCCGGTATGACCTGGCCCGCCAGGAGGCCGACATCGTCGACGAACAACTGGCCGGGGGAGCGGCGGAGCTTCCCGTCTTTGCGGGGGTGCCCTGCACGGTCAAGGAGCACTTTGAACTGGCAGGTTTTCCCCAGACAGCAGGACTGCTGCATCGCAAGGACAAGATTGCCAGCCAGGACGCCACTGCAATCCGACGCATGCGAGAAGCCGGGTTCATCATCCTCGGCACGACCAACGTGCCCGAAGCGCTGACCTGGTACGAGTCCTACAACAAGATCTACGGCCGGACACGAAACCCCTGGGACCTGGACCGAACCCCGGGGGGATCCAGTGGTGGAGAGGCGGCGATCCTGGCCGCGGGGGGATCCCCCATCGGGCTGGGGGGCGACACCGGCGGGTCAATCCGCCTGCCTTGCCTGTTCACGGGCACAGTGGGACACAAGTCCAGCAGTCACCTCGTGCCCCACACCGGGACCTGGCCCGACACCACCCAGGGACTGATCAGCAAGTACAAGTGCCTGGGTCCCATGGGTCGGACCGTGGCAGACGTTCGCGCCCTGCTGCAGATCCTGAGCGGCCCGGACGGCCAGGACCCCAACACGGTCTCCTGTCCGGACCTGGATCCGGAACACCTGGACCTGTCCCAGACCCGGATCTACTGGTTCGAGGACAACGGGATTGCCCACCCCGATGAGGACACCATCGAGTCCACTCAGCGGGCAGTTGACGCCCTGGAGGAACGGGGCTTCACGGTCAGCAAGTGGCGACCGGATCAGATCGAGAAGAGCCTGGCGGTCTGGGCCTTTGGCCTGGGCCACGGTTCGGGGAAGAGCTTTACCGACTCCCTGGGCGACCCCGACGGGGCCTTTCGCCTGGGGGCCCAGTTGCTCAAGTGGCCCCTTCGACGAAGCGACCACATCGGGCCTGTCCTGGGGCTCGCTGTCATCGAGAAACTGGTGCACCTCTTCGGCGGGCACGGCCAGGACATGCTGGAACTGCGGCTGTCACTTCAGCGATCAGTCGAAGAGAAGCTCGGCGACAACGCCGTGTTGATCTGCCCCTCGTTCCACCGAACAGCCCCCAAACACCGTTGGCAGTGCGTGACCAACACCCTGGGTTTCTCCTACTGCGGTCTGTTCAACGCCCTGGAGCTGCCCGCCACGGCCGTCCCGACAGGAAGGGGCCGACACAGTGGCCTTCCCACCGGCGTCCAGGTCATCGGTCGCCGTCGCAACGACGCGCTCACCCTGGCCGTCGCCGAGCAGATCGAGCAAGCGCTGGGTGGCTGGACACCCGCCACGCCCCCGGGCCTGGAGATTTCTCCTTGAAGCTGCAGGACCCGGGCCGGGAATGTTCTGACCCCCCACGCCAGCCACGCGTCATGATTCCAGTGGTGTCTACTCCTCCCCCCCTGCGCTCGGGCCGCTTTGTGCGCCAGACATTGGTCTCGATCCTCGCTGTGATCGGACTGGTCTACCTGGCAGCCAGGACCCTGCGGGAGCCCCTGACCATGCTGGGCCAGCTCTTCGTGGAGGCGACCGGCGTCGCGGGAATCGGGATTGGCTGGATGATCCTGGATGCCTTTCCGATTCCCTTCCCCCACGACATCCTGCTCGGCCTGGGCGAACTCGGAGGATTGTCTGCCACGCCCATGGTGATCTCGGCCAGCATCGGCTCCCTGGTCGGTGGCTCGATCGCCTGGAATGGGGGTCATTGGCTGCGGCACACCACCCTCTTCCAGCGAGTGATCCGGGGAAAAGGCGCCCAGATCCACAACCTTGTCCGGGACTATGGCGTGGTCGCCCTGGCCATCGGAGCGCTCTCTCCGTTGCCCTACTCCGTGGCCTGCTGGGCGGCGGGCGCCATCGAGATGCGCTACCGGACCTTCTTCCTGGTCTCCCTGCTTCGCATTCCCCGCATTGCCTTCTACTGGTGGCTGATCGCCCTGGGATTGATCTCTTTTCAATAGGAGCCCAGGCGAGCCAGGATTCCATCGCATGGGTCAACGAACCCGTCTATGGTGGCGGCTCCTGACCCGGAGCGTCCGTGGCCCCTGGGCCGATCCTGCTGATTTTCTTGGTGGCCTGCCCGGCCGAGCCGGGAGACTCCGGAGGCCCTGAAGACCCCGATCCGTCCCAGAAGCCAACCTGGGCCGACCAGAACAGGGGCCTGCCCGGCGTTGAGAGCCTCTGCGACAGGGTCTCCGAGGTCCAGGCCATCACCGCCATCGACATCGACGGGCCCGGCGAAGTGCTGGGACGCCAGAGCGTCAGCATCACCCTGGAACGCCCCGGGCACGTCCAGGCCCGATGCGTCAGCGACGAGGACCCCGCAGACATCCACTGGGTGGAGTCCGAGCAGACGGCGTCCAGCCACACCCTGGTCTTCGCCGGCCTTCGCCCGACCCACACCCACCAGTGCCAGGTCACCCCCGTCTGCCCGAACGTGACGGCGACACCGGAGGAATTCTTCCTCGACACCCAGCCTGTCTCGCTCCTGGGACTGCCCCAGCCCGCCGTGACCCACCACGCCGACCACGCGATGGCCGGCACCTACACCCTGGTCACCTACTACTCACCCCTCAACTTCACAGGCACACACCTGGCCCTGATGGACCCCGAGGGGGAGGTCCGCTGGAGCCATGAACTGGGCAGCGTGGGAATCGACACAGAGGTCCAGTGGGCTGACGGGCTGGTGTTCTTCGGCGGCGGTGGCTTCACCGGGACCGGCACCGTGGGCATGGTCGACCTGGCCGGAAACCAGGTGTACAAGGCCCCTCCCTGGGACACCCTCTGGGACCACCACGCGGAGTTGCGCGAGGACGGCACCCTGTTTGGCCTGGCCATCGACACCGTCCAGGTCGGACCCCGGCAGCACACGGGCTTCGAGCTGGTTCACTGGGACCCCCTCACCGACGAGATCCTCTGGGAGTGGCAGAGCATCCAAGGGGTCCAGGACGGTCCGCTGACCATGGAGTACGCCCACGCCAACTGGGCCACCCTGGTGGACGAGGGAGACACCCAGGCCGCCTATGTGAGCCTCTGCGCGACCCAGCAACTCGTTCGCATCGATGTGGAGACCAAAGAGATCCAGTGGATCCTGGGAACCGGACAGGACATGGCCCTGGTGGACAGCGACGGGGCCCCCCTGCCCGACTCTGAATTTCCCCAGTGCCAGCACGGCGTGGATCGCCAGGGAGACCGCTGGCTCATGATGGACAACGGGCGGCAGCGGGAACAGAGCCGCGGCCTGGAACTGGTCCTGGACCAGGAGGCCATGACCGCAACCCTCTCCTGGGAGTGGACCCGAGAGGGCTGGTTCAACGACATCCTGGGCGATGCTGACTACCTGGGTCAGGACCACGTGCTACTGCTCAACGGGGTCGCTGCTGGACTGGGAGAGAAGCCCTGGCTGGCCGAGGTGGACATGCCCAGCGGCGACATCGTCTGGCAGGCGGAATTCACCAGCCAGGCATGGGTCTACCGAGCGGACCGCCTCGGCGGCTGCGAGGCCTTTGCCAACGAGCGCTACTGCCCCGAACTGGTCGACGAATTGCGGGGGGGGCCGGTACTGCCTTGAGCCTCGGACAGGGGCGCCCCCCCAAAACGGGAGATGACCTCGACGTGCCGTGACCCCTTGCCCGGCAGCTCCCGGACCACGCGCAACGTCAACTCCTCGTTGGCCTCCAGGCAGCCGTCGACCAGGAGACACGTCGCGTCCTGGGGGGTGCCCTCGCACAGGCAACTGTGCAGGCCTGAGAGCAGACCTCTCAGATCCTCCACTGGCCGATCACCCACCGCGATGATCCGATCTCCCGCGAGAAGGGGCTGTGGGGCCTCCAGCACCACGGGCGCGATCTCCGGCCCCGTCACGTCCAGGACCACATCGGGCAACGTCCAGGCGACGGACTGGGCCAGGTAGGCAGGAACGATCCGTTTCGCCGTGGCCGCCTGTTCCTGTCGCGCAAAGGCGTAGGCTCCGACCAGGGACACCATCAACACAAGAAAAGCCAACCACTTCCGAGGGCCTGGGCCCTCACCACGCATGATCCCTCGACCTCCCGCCGAAGACATCCAGACCAGCGCACAAGCGGCCAGGACCCATCCCGCCACCATGCCGACGACGTTCGTGGACAACAACTCCGATGCCCGACCAGCTGCCAGCAACGCATCGGAGGGCATCTCGTCCTGCAGGAGTTTGAAGATCCGACGCTGATGGGCCACGTGAACCCCCAGCGCCGCGCAGGTGGTGGCACCAATGCCAGCGAGCCAGATCGAGACCCTGGCACTCGCTGTGGACCGGTCGCCTGCTGGCGCAGGCACGGAGATCAGGGAACAACACACCGCCACGAACACGAGGACCAGCAAGACCAGGAAGGGCGCAGGCGCATCCTCCCGCAGCACCCCATCCGTCGCCCACAACAGGGTTCCAGCCCCCAGCGAGAGCGCCGCAAGCGGCCCGACACGATCGGGCGGCCCCTGACAGCGGGATCGATGCACCAGGGTCGCCGCAGCCGCCGCGAAGAGCAGCAGCAGCGTCCCCATGCCGTAGCCCGCACATTCTGCCGAGAGAGCCACCCAGATTCCCACGGCCGTCAGCATGCCCTTGGCCTCTGGCCCGGCCCCATCCACCGCCCTCTGGACATTCAGGAAACCCGCTGCTGCACCCACCTGCCCAAAAACAACGACGAGCCCCGGAAAGAGAAGCCAGGACCCCGGCCCCTTGGGCTGCCCTTCCAGGTGCCGAATGGTCACTCGCACCAACCAACCAACACCCAAAATGGAGAACAGGAGGATCCCGAATCCAAAGGGCCCGAGCATCTGGAATTGACGGACACCTCCGCACATCCAGACCATCACCCCGACCACCAGTGGCGTCGATGCCAGGCAGGCGATGAGCCCGTGCCAGCGCACCCCGCCCTGCCTGGCAGAATCCCCAGCCGGCTCAAAAGCATCTTCGTAGAGCTTCAGTTCAACCCGGCAGGGGGCACAGCTGGCCAGGTGAGCCTCAATGGTGGCCCCTCCACGCCCTTCCAACAGCGTTTCCAGTGGGGGGTGATGCTCCGGCTCCAGGACGCTGGGGGCCAGGGTTGAAACCTCCTCGTGCCCCTGCCGGGTCTGCTGTACCGAGGCGATGGCTTCCGGAGAGGCCTGTGTCCGGGTCCGGTTGGACGGAATCTGACCCGTCCAGGCAGCCTCCAGCGCCGAGCAGTCCGCGAATCGCTCCTCCCGCACCGGGTTCAGCGCCCCCTTGATGGCAAGGACCATCCGTTCAGGTGCCTGAGATGACACCAGTTCCTCAACCCCGTACCGGCCCTCCTTTGTGGCCTGGAGGACCACGACCAGGTCCTCGCCCTGAAACGCACGCTGGCCCGTCAGCATCTCGTAGAGCACAGCACCCAGCGCAAAGACATCGGTACGCGCATCGACCGTCGACGCATCGATGATCTGCTCGGGAGCCATGTAGCCCGGGGTCCCCATGGTCAGACCCGTCCGGGTCCGTGAAGGGCTGCTGACATTCCCATGCAGGGCCTTGACCAACCCGAAGTCCGCAACCTTGGCCAGTGGGGAATCTCCGGCCATCGAGAGCAACACATTGGACGGTTTCAGGTCCCGGTGAACAAGTCCATGCCCGTGAGCGGCCCGCATGCCTGCCAGGATCTGTCGGGCCAGTCGGTCGACTTCCTCGATGTCCAGGCGACGACTGGCCAGGTGTCCGGCCAGGGTGGGACCGTCAACGAATTCAAGCACCAACCCAGGGGTACCGTCCACATCCACCAGGTCGGTGACCATCAGCACGTTGGGATGCTGCAATGAGCCCTGGCTGCGACCCTCCAGCAAGAGACGCTGTCGAAGGTCCGGAGAGGCGGAGTTCACCACCTTGATGGCGTGCAAGGTCCCCAATTCCGTGTGCCGTGCTCGATACACGGTCGCCATGCCCCCCTGGCCAATGAGGGACTCGATTCGGTAACGACCCCCCAGGAGGGCGCCGGACGGTAGGGACATTTCAACGCGATTATGCCGCGGCCATCCCGGGAAGGACAGCCGCGGCACAACCACACCGAGGGGTTCAGTTGCTGGAACGTGCCTGGACGACACCCCAGAGAATGGCATTCAGGGCGCCCCAGAATGCCCCGGTGGACGTGGCTGTCCGCGCGATGGTGGTGCCACGAATCCAGAGATCTGCACGGACTGCCGGTTCAGCCTGCTCGATGGCGTTCATGGCCATGTACATGCCCTGTCCCTCGCCCAGTACACCGACCAGGACGGCTGCCACCGCGAAGCCAATGGCCAGCCCTGTCGCACGACTATTGCCGGACCGGACGAGGGCGTAGCCTTGCAGGATGAGCGCTGTGATTCCCAGAATCGTGGACAGGCCACCGAATGGGCCGGCCATGGCAATGATCTTGAACATTTGAATCTCCGAGAGTGTGGAAGGGCCTGGGTCAGGCACCATCGGGTGGGTTTCCAAGGGGCGAGAAGTTCGCCTCTCAACCCTTGCTTGTGTTGTCGCCACCAGAGATCACAGGCGACCCCAAATTTTTTTTGATCGGTAGACTGGGCGATGATGTCCTCCGACCGAAAAGGACGACCAGGGGCTGCCACAGAAATGGGCATCGCTGCACGGGAACGGGCCGCTCGCGAAGAGGAGCAGCCACCCAGCCACAGCCTTGTCCAGGATCTCGATCGACTCTTCGAGAGCAATCGATCCCAGGTCCAGCGCCTCTGCCTGCGGCTCACGGGCAATTCGGAGCGGGCCGAGGAACTGGTTCAGGAAACACTGGTGGTCGCCTACACCAAGCTCCCGGAGTTTCACGGCGCAGCGCGGTTCAGCACCTGGATCTATGGCATCGCCCGCAACCTGAGCCTCAACGCCATCCGAAAGCGACAAGAGGTCCTTTCAGAAGACGGCGTGCTCGAGACGGAGGAACCCGCTGCGGACGCCCTGCGCCTGCTGCGCAGGGAGGAGCGACATCGCCTCCTCCGGGTCGCCTCCGAGGCGTCGCTCGATCCGGGGGAACAGGAGGCTGTTCACATGCGCTACGTCCTGGAGCTTCCCCTGGACCGCATCGAGGCGGTGTTGGGGATCGGATCCGGACAGGCGAGAGTGCTGCTCCAGCGCAGCAAGCGGAAGCTCAGTCGAGAATTGCGGAACCAGCTGGAACAACTCGGCCAGGGACCATCCATGTTTGACAGCCAGATCTGAAGCCCCGAACTGTGCCGGGTGAGCACCTCCAGGTTCAAGGCCAGGCCCCCATCAACCCCCAGGCGGAAAGCGGAGAGGGCTCAATTCCGAGGCCGTGGCCCGGCAGCGCACAGCACTCTCCGCGTCTCCCCCTGCCTCGTAGGCCTCGGCCAGCACCCGAAAGTGGATGGCGTACTGGTCCCAGGCCTCGGATTCCCAGGTCTGTTCCGCCTCTCGACGGGTGACGACCCGACTCCGCAGGGTAAAACCAGCCATGGCCTGCCGGAGATGGGCCTCGACCTGGGCGGGAGGCGGCAAGGTGGAACCCGGTGCCAGGACCTTCATCAGGACGGCGCCGTAGGGATGGACCGGCGGCAGCTGGCGAGCCAGGTCCGCATCCTCCAGCAACCGAGGCACCAGGTAGGTGGGTCGACGGTCCCGGTGGCGCTCCACCAGGGCCGCCAGGGTGACCCCGACCCGGCCCTCCAACTCCGGAAGAAGCCCGGGATGCAGCTGATTCAGCCGCGCTCGATACCAGGGGTAGCCCAGCATGTCCGGCTCCACATAGGCCACGTCCGGGCGCAGACCCTCGACGCTCTGCAGGTACAGGAAGGCGAAGAGCCGCGAGTCCCCTGAGCCCAGGATCAGCGCATCCTGTTCGACCACCGAGAGCACGTTGCGAGAGAAGTCCTCGAGCACCGTCCAGCCCCGGTGGGGGGCATGGCCCGAGGTCGCGAATCCCGCCACCACCAGGCAAACCACCACCAGCCCCCGACGCAGGGTTTTTCCCGCGAGCACCCCCGACTCGAGCCAGGCACCAGCGCCCAGCCCGACAAAGGCGGCAAAGACCGTGTTGGGCAACAGGTGAAAGCGCCGAGTGACCACCGTCCAGAAGTCCTCGGCCGGCAGGTTGAAGCGACAGAAGAAGATCGGTCCCGCCAGGACCAGGCTGGCCAACAACGCCAGTGCCAGCCCGTCCCTCCGACGCAGGGCCACGCCCACCCCCACCATGCCCAACAGGAAGAAGATCCCGAAGAACTCGAACGGGAGTCTCTCGGCCCAGTCCCAGGCATGGGCCCAGGGCGCCACCTGGGCATCGGACAGCGCCAGATCAAAGGTGCCGTAGTCCCGGCGCAGAAAGTGATGCAGGAGTCCCGGGCCGGTCTCGGTGTCTCCCCAACGCCAGCCCCCCCCTGGGCGCAGGAGCAGGCCATAGGCAGCGAATCCTGGCAACAGGCCTCCCGCTCCTGCAGCCAGGCTGGTGACCGGACTGTCCCGGGAGGCCACCCAGAGGACCCAGGCCACCAGGGGTGCCAACAGGACCACCGTGTGGTGACAGGCGATCCCCGTCGCGACGGCCAGCCCAAGCGCCAGGGTGGCACGAGGACCTCGCCAGCCCTGGTGCACCCGAGCAGCCACCCACAGAATTGCCCCTGCGGACAGCACGCCTCCGGCAAACACCTCCGAGACGGTGGCATAGCGCCAGCAGAGCCCGGACACGGCGAGACTGCCCGCGGCGACGAACCCCGCGAGGGCCCGTCCAGTCAGTCGCTGAATCGCCGCCGCCAACAAGGCCAACCCCACCGCCGCCAGGAGCGCCGCTGCCATCGCCCCACGCCAGGGAATGGTGCCGATCGGCAGTGCCACCATCACCGTGCTCAGAAGCACAAAGAGCGGGTAGCCAGGGGGATGGACCACCCCGCCCACTGCGGCCACGGTCAGCAACTCACCCGCGTCTCCGCCCTGAACCGTCGTGGCGGCCGTGGCACTGTAGAGACACAGCGCACTGACTCCCACCAGCCAGGGTGTCGCCCTGGTCCACGACTCAGACGACCTCAAGGGTCGCATCCTCCCCCCGGTATTCCGTGCCATCGATCACCAGGCGTCCGTCCTCCCCTTCCGGCTTGTGCCAGACGATTCGCCGGGGCCGCTCCCGCCATCGACCGGAGAGCTGCACCCTTCCGCCACCCGCACGGAGCTCCACCGGTCCAAAGCGTGTCGGCACCCCCTCCAACAAGGTCTCACCGTTGAACCAACGCCGATCCGTGCCTCGGAACAGGTGCAGTGTCGAGCCGTCTTCGAGCAACACCAGGTTTCGACAGAGCATCGCGACTTCGGCCGCGGCCCAGCCGTGATCGCCATCTCCCATGACCCCACCCCGAAGGGGATGGAAGGCCTCGGGCCAGGTGCCGGTACCCCGGGCATGCTCCGCCAGGTAATCCAGGTGCTGGACTGCACCCGAGTCCCCCTGGGCCAGCCGCACCTGGGCCAGCCAACAGGTCAACACGGGATTCACGCCGGCGTGCCCCACGTCATGAAAGAGACCACCCTCGACCATGCAGTGGTCAAGCAACCACTGGCCGGTCTTCGCCATGGGCTGTTCCGCCGCGGACATCAGGCGAAGGGGCCAGGCAGCAGCGAGCACCGAGACGGCTGCTGAGTCCATTCTTCGACCCGGTGCCGCCCCCACCGGTCCCTCCCCCATCCGGGCCCGCAGAATGTCCAGCCAGGTACCGTGGTCCAACATGAGCTCGCGTTCTTCCTCGCGCTTGCCGAGCCAACGAGCCCCCATGGCGGCCTCCCGCAGGCCCGCGCAGGACCACAGGGCGTCCCACCAGTAGCGATCCGATGGCCCCAGGTGCTCTGCGGACCACCCCGGGGGCATCATGCCGTCCTCTCGCGTGGCCATGATCCAGCGAGCCGCCTTGAGGATGGAAGGCCAGACCTGGCGCAGGAGGGCACGATCCCCGGTCAGCCAGACGTGGTCCATCAGGGCCCAGATGGCCGCCCCGGACCCATCCCATTCACCACCCTGACTGAGCCAGGCCCCGCTCCGGGCCTGGCGACCCGGGTAGGACCGCAGAACCTCTGCGCTCCGGCGTGAGAAGCCCAGGCGGTTCAAGGCTGCCAGGAGGAATGCGGCATCTCGGTACCAGAAGCCGTGGTAGGTCGCGGGCCCAGGAGTGATGTCCTTGCCATCACAGAGGGCCAACAGCGTGGCCCGACAGCTTCTCAGCAGGCCATCGTAGACCGGCAACTCAATGCGGGCTCCGGCCCGCAGGTGGCCTTCCCAGTCCGCACGCATGCCCGCCGTGAGTCGGGTCGTCGAGGAACGACGGATGACCTCTCCCACAGAGACATCCGTGGCGCAGTAGGCCGTTCGCTTGAAGGTCTCACCCCGACTCAGGTTCACCCGGTACAACTCCACACCATGGGCCTGACCCACAGGACAGGTCACCTGGGACAGGCCCGGGATCACCGTGGGACGAGGTCGAGCATCCCGGGTCACGCCACCGACCTTGCCGTAGACATCGCCGCCCGACCAGGTGGAAAGGTGCACCTCATCCCCTCGATGGGGCAGGAACATCAGTGGCTTGCCATCGGCCATCCACCACCCTCCTTCCCGCCGAATGAGATCAAAGAGCGGTGCGATGCCCTCGGGGTTGGATGGACGAATGGCGAACCCCAGGCGCACCGGCCTGGGCGCCTGGGCCAGCATCCGCAGGCGAACTGTCATTCCAAAAACCAGGCGGCCATCCACGATCACCGGAAAAGTGTCGACCCGGACCTCCACGTCGGCACGGCGAGCCGTGGTACGCACCACCGGTGCGTCGTAGAGCCTTTCCTGGCGCAAATCCACACCGTCGTCCCGGCCCCACCCGGGCAGTGGGCCCAGCGTGTACAGGCTCCTGGAGTCCCCTACCCACACCGCGATGGAAGGGCTGTCCCGAAACGGTGTGAGCCAGCCTCCTGGATCGACAATGGCCTCATCCGGGCGGCCTGGGAGTCCCAGAGTGGTCCAGTCCCGGTAGTTCAGATTCAAGTGCACCGGCAACAGGGAACGGGGCACAAAACCGGGATCATCCGGATCCATCTGCCGGGTAAAAGCGGTCGGCCACGGCCGATCGCGACCGACCGACAACAGGCGGGCAGTCAACACACCCCGGGCCAGTGTTCGTGTCCCGGGCGCCAGCAGCTCGGCCGGCATGCCACTGCCCTCCAGGGCCCGCATGGCACGGGCACAACGGGCAGCGAAGCCGGCGGCCTCGGGTCGCACGGTCTGGGCGAGGGCCCTGAGTCGCCGGCTGGCAAAAAGGCCCTCTCCCGCTCGGGGAGGCCTTAGACGGAACGCCATCGCCGGCTCCGAGCGACCTCCTGCTGGTAGGCCAGGACCTCGTTTGTGCGACGCTCCTCGGTCCACCCCAACAGCCCCGCCATGTGGTCGGCCACCCGCTCAGCAGCCCCCAATCCCTGGTCGAAGTTCCGAAAGTAGATCTGGGTCCGACGAATCAACACATCACGCACCGTACAGGCCATCTCCTTGTCGATGGCCCAGTTCACCAGGGCCAATGTCTCCGGACGCCCCTCCGTCAGGCGCTCACGGAGGGCGGGCTTCTCGGCCATGGAACGAGCCAGATCGATGCCACGGGTCCCGTAGCGACCCACCAGGAACTCGGCCTGCTCGGCATCCACGAAGCCTTCCCCAGCCTCCAAGGCCTGCTCGACAACCCCGGCCAGGTCATCGTCCTCGGGCCAGCCCATCGCTCCCGGCAAGGGCTCTCGACCGGTATGGGCATCCCTCACATCGTCCGGCACCTGGCCCAGGAGTGCCATCAACTCCAGCGCACGGCTCACGACCTCTGCCCCCATTCGACGAAAGGTGGTCAGCTTTCCTCCAGCGATGGTGATCAGACCATCCGAGTCCACCACGATCTCATGCTCCCGAGAGACCGAGGACTCATTCTCCGCGTCCTCGAAGATGAGAGGCCGCAGGCCTGCCCAGGTGGAGATGACGTCGTCCCGGGTCAGTTCTGCCCGCGGAAAGAAGGCATTGGAGGCGGCGAGCAGGTAGTCCACATCCTCGCTGGTGGCAGCGACGTCGGCCGGGTCGCCATCGTAGAAGGTGTCCGTCGTGCCCACGTAGGTCCGGTCCCCCCAGGGGATGCCGAACATGACGCGAGAATCCTTGGGGTGGCGCAGAACGACCGCGTGGTTGAGCTGCAATCGCTGCCTGTCGAGCACCATGTGGACGCCCTTGGTGGCACGAAGCAATGGCTTGCCCCCCTGCCCCATGCTCCGGGTCCGGTCCGTCCAGGGCCCCGTGGCGTTGATCACCGTGGTGGACCGAACCGTGATCACCCGATCGTGGATTTGATCCCGGACCTGGGCCCCGGCCACCCGTCCCCGATCGTCCCGAACCAGCCCTTCAACCCGGGCATAGGTGACCGGAACGGCACCGCAAGCCACCGCATCAAGCGCCGACTCCAGGGTCAACCGAGCGTCATCAGTGGCGCAGTCGAAGTACATCGGACAGCCCTTCAGGTCATCCACGTTGAGGTGAGGCTCCTCGATCTTCACCTGCTTGCGCGACAGAGTCCGATGCAGTTTGGGTGAACGGAAGAGCGACAGCCCGTCATAGAGCAACAGGCCCACTCGAATCGTGTTCACCCCACGCTTGGAAGAGGCGTAGATCGGAAACAGGAAGCCGAGGGGCTTGACCAGGTGAGGCGCGATGTTCTGGAGCACACGCCGCTCGCTGACCGCTTCGAAGACCAGCGAGAATTCTCCGTGCTCCAGGTACCGCAGCCCGCCATGCACGAGCTTGGAGGATCGAGAGGAGGTGCCAAAGGCAAAGTCCTCTGCCTCGACCAGCGCCACACGCAGCCCCCGCCGGGCCGCATCCCGAACCGCACCAGCCCCTGTGATCCCGCCACCTATGACAAGGACGTCAAAGTGTTCCTTGCCAAGGCGTTGCCAGCGCTGTTCCCGGGTCTCCATCACCTCGAACCGTATCGATCATGCCCTCCCGGGGCTACCCGGGATCCCCCGGATCCCCTCAAGGAAGAGGTCCGGACATTTTTTGGCTCTGCGGTCCCGTAGCCTTCCAGGGCTGGGATCGGTCCAGCACCTGGTTCAGTTCCCGACCTGGCCCCGGTGCAGACCCGACAAGTCTCGGTCCGTCCGCGGGTGCTGACCCTGAATCCACGGACGGGCCGGGTCTTTCAATGAACCCGTCAGGCCACCCGATGTGAGGGCCTTCCACCCGTAAGAACGGCAATGGCTCCCTCGGCTGCAAGCCGGGCCATGGCCTGGCGACTCTTGCGGGTGGCCGAGCCCAGGTGTGGCAGCAGGATGGCATTGGAAAGCTCCAACAACCCTGGATGCACCTGGGGCTCTCGTTCATAGACGTCCAGGCCTGCCGCGGCAATCCAGCCCTCCTCCAGGGCGCGGACCAGAGCTCCCTCTTCCACCACCGGTCCGCGGGCGGTGTTGATCAACACGGCGGTGGACTTCATCGCCCGCAACTCGGCCTCGCCGATCAGGTGGTGGGTCTCCGGCGTCAGCGGGCAGTGCAGAGAGAGAAAATCACTCCTGGCGAGCAACTCCGCCAGAGGTGGCCCCTCGCGCCGGGTTCGGCCGATCACACTCAGACCAAAAGCCCGACCCCGGCCCGCCACCGCATGACCGATACGGCCCATGCCCACAATTCCCAGCACCGCCCCGTCCAGGTCTGCGCCGACCAGCATGCCGGGTCCCCACCCGGTAAATCGACCCTCTCGAACCAGGCGCTCCCCCTCGCCCACGCGACGGGCGGCGGCCAACAACAGGGTCATGGCCAGGTCGGCCGTCGCCTCGGTCAAGACCCCAGGGGTGTTGGTGACCACGATCCCGCGAGCACGGGCAGCCTCCAGGTCCACATTGTCCGTGCCCACCGCGTGGTTCGCCACCACGCGAAGAGGGCCGGCATCCATCACCGCCCCATCGACCCGGTCCGTGGGCATGGGGATCAGAGCCAGGCAACCACTGACCCGGGCGAGCAGTTCCTCTCGGGAAATGGGCGCGTCGGCGACCCGCTGGTCGATCTCGAGCCCCGCGCCCTTCAATATCGCAATCCCAACCGGATCGATGACCCGTGTGACCAGGACCCTCACCTTGCCTCCTGTCGGCAGGGTAGCGGATACCGACCCCAGCCGCGGCGAGGCCTGCCCTCAGTCTCCTCGGACATCTTTCGGCGGGGCAGCCAGGGCCCGCACCACCGGGTCGGCGTGCCCGGCGAAGGGCATCACCTCACCCGGATTCGGCCGGCGGGTCGCCACATAGCGCCAGGCCGCCATCCAGCGGACTTCCGGGGCCGGGTCCTCGAGCCAGGCCAGAAAGGCCTCCGCCGGGGTGGTCTCACGAAAGAAAAAGGCGTCGATTGCCGCCACCCGCAGGTCGGTGACCGGGTCGGCGGCAACCAGCCTCACGCCACCTCCAAATGTGGGCTGGCCCCGGACGGAACCCAGTTCGGCCGGCGGTACTCCAGGGCTATAGCGACCCACGCGCCGCTCCCTGGGCAGGGGCTCTCCCCTGGGCACCTCGGCGCTCCCCTCCCAGGCCGCGTGAAGCTGATCCCAGAGGTCCGCAGGCAACGGAGCGTCCCAGGGTGCCAGCAAGCGCATGGCTTCCAGGGCCCAGGCACCTCGGGCCGGAGGACCATCCTCTCCCGTGGCCGCACGTGCAGCAGCCGGGTCCGCATTGCCGTGGCCGTAGTACATCCGGTACCAGAGCCCGGCCCGCAGGTCGGCAAGCCCTTCCTGGCGCAGGGAATCCGGCAGACCGGACAGCGCTGAGCCAGCCTGGCCGACCAGGATGCCCGGCAGGTCTGAAGTGGCTGGATTGGACGGGTCCCATTGGGGATCCGGGGTCAGCCTCCAGGCCACATGGGTCAGGCAGTACCGCGCGTATTGCTGGGCCCGAGCACAGAAAGCCACCCCTTCGACCACACGGCCTGCCCGAGCCAATTCCTCCCCGACTCGGAACGCGCATTCCTCGGCCCAGCGGCCCGTCGGAACCTGGCGGCAGGCTTCATCCGCCAAAACGACGTCTCCGTTCTCGGCCGCCTGCTCGGCCTGGGTGATCCAGCACGGCACCTGGAGCTCGGTGTGAGGCAGCGCAGCACAACCCTCCTTGCTCTCTACAAGGGCTGGGGCGGTGGCCTCCCCACAGGCCAGGATCGCCCACAGAAGGGTCACGCCTTGAAGTCCACCCGTGGCCCCCAAGGCACCGGTTCACCGGCACGGATCTTCTCGAAATTCGCCCGGCCGATCGCAGCGTCCCCAGCACCCACGCAGTGCTCATAGGCCTGGGCCTCCAGTTCCCGCCGCTCGTCAGGCCCGAGGCCCACACTCCCCAGCACCGCCCGCTTGAATGCGGCCACGCTGGTGGGGCTGTTTCGGGCCACACGTTCCACCAGCTGCCTGGCCCTCTCAAGCCCCGTGTCCAGGTCCGGCACCACCTCCTGCACCAATCCGATCCGAAGGGCTTCGTGGGCCGAGAGGCGTTCCCCGGTCATGCCCATGCGCAGCGCCTGCGGCACGCCGATCAGCGACCAGAGTTCACTGGAACCGCCAGCGCCAGGCAAGATGCCCAGACCGGTTTCCGGCAGCGCGAAAACGGCCTCTTCCGTGGCGATCCGGTAGTCGCAGGTGATCAGGTACTCGGTGCCCCACCCCAACGCGACGCCGTGGACCACTCCCACGTGAAACAGCGGCAAGGCCCGGATCCGAGCGAGTACATCGCGCTGCCAACGAACGTGGGCCCGTACCTGGTCATCACTCCAGCCCCTGCGTTCCGTCACGTTGGCACCAGCGATGAAGATCGGAGTGCCCCGGCCGCTCCTTCGGCGGGTCCAGGTCACCAGCGCCCGGGCATCCAGCGTCTCTGCCAACGCTTCGAAGTCCCGAAGCTGCTCGCTGCCCATCTCGTTCGCCTTGCCGTGGTCCAGCTCCAGCCAGGCCACCTTGCCCTCCATCTTCCAATTCAGGGCCACTTCTTCCTCCCTTCCCTCGCAGCTGTCCGACACCGGTGGAAACTCCCCGACTCGCACACGCTAGCGAGCGGCGATAACTCCTCCGGCCGCCTCGGAGCCACTGTGCACATCGCAGCCGTCGGCCACGCCTTCCCGGAACACTACTACGGCCAGGAAGAACTGATTCAGGCCTTCCTGGGCTTCTGGGGCAAACGCCACCACAACCTGGATCGCCTCGCACGGCTGCACCAGAACGTGCTCGTAGGGGGCCGCCACCTGTCCCTCAAGATGGAAGAATATGAGGAACTGCGCGGGTTTGGCGATGCAAACGATGCCTGGATCCGAGTGGCCCAGGACGTCGGCGGCCGTGCTGTGCAGAACGCCATCGAAAAAGCCGGAGTGGCCGTCGAAGACATCGGCGCCTTCTTTACGGTCACCGTGACCGGCCTGGCCACCCCTGCCCTGGGGGCACGCCTGATGAACCGGCTATCCCTGCCGACGCACATCAAGCGGATCCCGATCTTCGGCCTGGGTTGCGTGGCCGGTGCAGCCGGAATCGCCCGGGCCGCCGACTACGTCAAGGCCTTTCCAGACCAGGTGGCACTGCTCCTGTCCGTCGAACTGTGCAGCCTGACGGTCCAGAGGGACGATCTCTCGATCCCGAACCTCATCTCCACCGGGCTTTTCGGCGATGGCGGGGCCTGTGTCGTGGTGGCCGGCAGCAAACACCCCGCAGCCCAGCGGGCCCAGGGTCCCCGGGTGATCGCCACCCGGTCGGTCTTCTACCCGGACACCGAGCGCGTGATGGGCTGGGACATCAGCGAGAAGGGCTTCAAGATCGTGCTCTCCTCGGACGTCCCGCGGATGGTCCAGGATCACCTGCGGCCAGACGTGGATCGTTTCCTGGCCGAGCATGGACTCACTGTGAAGGACATACGGAGTTGGGTCTGCCACCCTGGTGGACCCAAGGTGCTGGAGGCCTTCGAGACCGCCCTGGGGATCGACAAGGCGGCCCTCCAGGTCACCTGGGATCATCTTCTCCATGTGGGCAACCTGAGCTCCACCAGTGTGCTGATGGTCCTTGAAGACACCCTTCGAGATCACCGGCCACCACCGGGTTCCATGGGCCTGATCCTGGCCATGGGTCCAGCATTCTGCTCCGAGCTCGTGCTGGTCGAGTGGTAGGTCCCAGCCAGGCCCTCTACCTGGCCATCTGGGGGCTGGTGCTCCTGGAACGCGGGGTGGAGCTGGCCCTGAGCAAACGCAATGCTGACAAGGCCATCGCAGCCGGTGGCCTGGAATTCGGCCAGGGTCACTGGCCGCTGATGGTCGGTCTCCACACCCTGTTTCCAGTGGCCTGCATCGCCGAGGTCCTGGTCTTCGACCGACCCTTTGCACCCGCACTTGCGGTCGCCTGTTTCGGCGGACTGATCGCATCCATGGGCTTGCGCTACTGGGCCATCGCCACGCTGGGCCATCGCTGGAATGCCCGCATCATCGTCCTGCCAGGGCAGGACGCCATCGGTGCAGTCGGCCCCTACCGCTTCATTCGTCACCCCAACTACGTGGCCGTCATCGCCGAGTTCATCTGCTTGCCCCTGTTTCACTCGGCCTGGTTCACCGCCGTGCTCTTCTCAGTTGCCAATGGTTGGCTCCTTCGAACCCGAATCCGAGCCGAAGAGAAGGCCCTGCAAGACCACTGTGGCTATGAGATTGCACAAGGAAAGCACCCCCGCTTCCTCCCGGGAAACCGCCAATGACTGATGCCGAAATCCTGGCAGGTCTCCAGAACGTGGCCGAGCAGCACCTGGACTTTGAAGGACGCCTGGAGCCCAAGACCGCCCTGGTCGAGACCCTCCGGCTCGATTCCATCCGCCTGCTCACCTTTGTGGTGGAGACCGAGAACCACTTCCAGATCTGCCTGGAAGAGGGGGACGAGGAGGGCATCCAGACCGCCGGGGACCTGGTCCTGCTGGTCAAGGAACGCCTGGATGACGACGCCGGAAAGGGCGGATGAGCGAGACCCTGAACCAGGCATTGCTTGCGCTCGACACCTGCGAGGCCAAGGGCCTTCGTCTGCTCGACCGCCGACAGCAAGCCACCTGGATGAGTTGGTCCCAGGTCCTGTCCCGCAGCCTGGAGACCTGTGGCCGGCTGCAGGCCTTGGGGGTGGAACCAGGACAGCGGGTGGCACTCATCTACCCCACGGTTCCCGCCTTCATTGATGCCTTCTTCGGCATCCTGCTCGCCGGTGCAGTGCCGACCCCTCTCTACCCCCCCGTCCGCCTGGGTCGACTGGACGAGTACCACGTCAAGACCGCTCGGATGCTGGAACGGGTCGATGCTCAGCTGGTCCTGACCGACAAGACCATCCGACGGGTCCTGGGGAAGACCATCGAGCTCGCCGGGCCGCCACTGGGTTGTCTGGGCCTCGACGATTTGCCTCCGGGAGAACCTCGACCGGTCCAGGCCGGTCCAGACGACCTGGGGCTGGTCCAGTTCAGTTCCGGTACGACGGTGGACCCGAAACCCGTGGCCCTCTCCCACGGCGCCATCCTGGCCCAGGGTCGGCTGATCGAGCAGGCCATCGCCACGACCTTCCCCGAGGTGAATGGACTGGAACACTCGGGCTGCTCCTGGCTCCCGCTGTACCACGACATGGGGCTCATCGGTTGCGTGGTCCCCGCCATGCTCCACCCCAGCACCCTGACACTGATCCGCCCAGAGGTCTTCGTCACCCGTCCCGCGGTCTGGTTGCGGGCCCTGTCCAGGTACGGTGCCACCGTCGCCACCGCCCCCAATTTTGCCTATGCCCTGTGTGTGGACCGAATTCGGGACAGCGAAATGGAGGACATCGACCTGTCCCGGTGGCGCGTGGCCATGAACGGCGCCGAGCCTGTCGCCCCGGACACCCTGCGGGCCTTCGTGGAGCGCTTTGGTGCGTGGGGCCTGCGTCCCGAAGCCCTCAGTCCGGTCTATGGCCTGTCCGAGGCTTCCCTGGCCGTCACCTTCACCCCATTTGACCAGGTCTTCGAGACCGCCCGGTTCGACCGCGAACTGTTGGCCGAAGAAGGCCGGGCACAGACGGCAGAGGATGGGGTGGAACTCGTCAGCGTCGGGACCCCCCTGCCCACCTTTGAGGTCGAAATCAGAGGGGCCGAGGCCCGGCTCCCCGATGGACACGTCGGCTTGGTCTGGACCAGGGGTCCCAGCCTGATGAGCAGGTACCTGGGGAACCAGGGGGCCACGGAAAAGGCCCTGGTGGACGGCTGGCTGGACACCGGGGACCTGGGTTTTGTTCACCAGGGACAGCTCTTCTTGACCGGTCGTGCCAAGGACGTGCTCATCCTGCGAGGGCGCAACCATGCCCCCCACGAGGTGGAACAGGCCGTCGACCGGGTACCGGGTGTGCGCACCGGGTGCGCCGCTGCCGCCAGCCACCACCGAGAAGGCGCCAGCACGGAGGTGCTCTTCCTTTTTGTCGAACACGCCCACGAGGCCAGCGACACGGAGCGAAAGAACCTCCCCGAAGCCTGCATGGAGGCCGTGCTGCAGGCGACCGGGTTGAACGTGGACGAACTGGTGGTGTTGAAGCCCGGGACCCTGCCCCGCACCAGCAGCGGAAAAATTCGCCGACGCGAAGCCCTCCGGCGTCATCTCAACCAGAGCCTCCACCCTCCCAAGGTGGTCGGGACGCTCCAGCTTCTGGGCACCATGCTTCGGTCCCATCGCGCGATGTCGCGCAGCCGGCGCTGAATCGGTATGAGGCTCGCCATCGTGGGAGGTGGTCCTGCGGGCCTGGCCGTGGCTATCGCCGCCCTGCAGGCCGGACTGGAGGCGGTGGTTGTGGACCAGGCCTCTCCGCCCATCGACAAGGCCTGTGGCGAAGGACTCATGCCCGGAGGCAGCGCCTGGCTCCGGACAAACGGCGTGGAAGTGAACCCGGACGGGGTCTCTCCCTTCATCGGAATCCACTACCTGGACACCACCACGGGCGTCACCGCAGAGGGCGACTTCCCCCATGGTCCCGGCCAGGGAATTCGACGCCTGCACCTTCAACAGGCCTTGGTGAACCGGGCTGAAGCCCTGGGGGCAGACCTGCGATGGAAGACCCGGGCCACAGGGTTGCTCCCGGAGGGCCTGCAGCTGGAGAATGGCACCCTGGATGCCGACCACATCATTGGCTGCGATGGACTGCACTCCAGCGTCCGCCGTTGGGCGGGAATCGACGTGAAGTGGGCTTCATGGCAGCGCTGGGGAGTCCGTCGTCACTTTGCGATCCCACCCTGGTCCCGGCATGTCGAGGTCCACTGGGCCGATGGCTGCGAGGCCTACGTGACCCCCGCAGGCCCCAATCGTGTCGGAGTCGCGCTCCTCTGGTCGGGTCAGAAGGCCCGTTTTGAAACCCTCATGGCACGCTTCCCGGAACTCCAGGCAAAGTTGAACCAGGCCCCCTTTGATTCAGCGGCACGGGGAACCGGGCCTTTTCGACACCGGGTCTCCACCGTGGCCAGGCCACCAGTGTTCCTGGTCGGCGACAGCAGCGGCTACGTGGACGCCCTCACTGGCGAGGGCTTGTCCCTGGCCTTCCACCAGGCGGATGCCCTGGTCGCTGCCCTGGTGGATGGAGACCCCGCCCGGTATGCACGGGACCATGCCCGCATCACGCGGGTCTACCGCTGGACCACCGGACTGCTGCTCGTCGCTGCAAGACGCCCCTGGCTACGGCGTCGCGTCATCCGGGCCCTGTCCGCGGAACCGGTGTTGTTCGGGCTTCTGCTGGGGCTGAATGACGGGGTGATCGCACCGACAGCGCTGCCCCCTCTCAGCACCCTGCGGTTCGCGGGACGGGTTCTGCTGGGGTAGTCCGCCGAACCCTCTCCAGCGCCCAGTCAGCCGGAGAGTCCCTTCAGGACCAGCAGCGCCTTGTCCTGCTGCTCGACGATGTGCATACCCACAAAACAGCTGTGGGCACCTGTGGCCAGAGTGAAGGCCCTGCCCCGTTCGTCTTCGGCCAGAGCCTCCGCAAGCGCCAGAGCCGCCGGCGCCCACCAGCCCGAGTCTCCCGTCAACTCGACCACAGCCTGTTCCAATTCCCGCAGGTCACCCAGGCCCACGGTACAGCGCAACCATCGAACCCGGCCGGCGATCAGTCGAGCCTGCATGTTGTCGGCGAGTTCTTGTGCTCGGCCCAGGTCGCCGGCCCCAGCTTCCGAACCGACCCGGCTGGCACAGAGGCCTCGCGCCAGGAGGAGGCGAAGCTCCAGGCCCACCAACCCACGCCGGTGCGCCCATGCCACCCCCAGGTCCAGCCCCACACTCTTGGGAGCAATCCAGCTCGCGGCCAGTCCCCGTGCGGCTTCTGCACCCCAACGCAGCGTCTGTCGTCGGGCCTGTTCCCACGCCCGGGCCGATTCGCCAAAGAGCGCCATCGCCTGCTCATGTTCACCTCGGATCAGGGCGATTTCTCCCAGTTCCGAAGCACAGGTTCCCCGCACCGGTGGGGTCCGTCCCATCTCCGTCTCGAGCCACTCCAGGCGCATCACGGCGTCATCCAGGCGACCGGCCAACCGATCGCGCTGCGCCCGCCGGAATTCCCGAGTCGTCGATGACCCCACCCCCGGCTCGGCCGCCAGGCTCCCGATGAAGGCGACGAGTTCCCCCCGCTCAAGCCAGGTGCCCAACAACACATCCATGGCCAACGATCGTTGCTCCTCGTCCGGCGAGACCTCAAGCGCCGTCTTGGCCTTTCCCTCGGCCTCCCGCAACTCGCCCAGGTCCGCATGGGCCGCTGCCATGCTCAGGTGGACCATGGACGTCTGGGCCACGTCCAACTCGAGTTCCAGGGCCCGCCGGCCGGCCTCCACCGCCAACCTCGGCCGGTCTCCTCGTCGCCAACAACTCAGGCAGCGTCCCGCTGCCTGCCGCTGCCGTTCTAAATCTTCAGCCTGGTCCCGCACAGCCGCCCATGCACGGGCGGCATCCTCCCATCGCTGCCCCACCTCCAGGGCCGCCGCCTGGGCCAGGGAAGGCTGCGAAACGGACAAGACTAGAAGCGGCCCTGGAGAAGCACGCCGTTGCCCATCGGCACGAGCTGGAGGTCGGTAGAGCCCAGGGGCACGACGGCCCCCGTCACGGCGATCACTGCCCCTACTCCCCAGAGCCCCAGAGTGGTGAAGCGGTAGAGGTCGTGCTTCCGTTCAATTTCACTTTCCTCGTCAGGCCCGAGTTGACTCGGGTGCGCGACAAAGTACTCATAGTCCGTGTAGTTGGGACGGAAGAGCGCGAAATAGGTCGCAGTGCCACCGGCGACCAGGGCAACTCCCCCGCCGATGAGCCCGATCTTCGCGCCAGAAAGCCCCCCTTCTTTAGGCTCCTTCGCCTTTGGCTCCTCGGCCTTGGCCTCTGCGGCCTCCTTGGCGTCTGCAGCGTCCTTGGCGTCTGCGGCCTCTGCAGCCTCCTTGGCCTCTGCAGCCTCCTTGGCCTCTGCGGCCTCCTTGGCCTCTGCGGCGTCCTTGGCCTCTGCAGCCTCCTTGGCGTCTGCGGCCTCCTTGGCGTCTGCGGCCTCCTTGGCGTCTGCAGCGTCCTTGGCGTCTGCGGCCTCCTTGGCGTCTGCAGCCTCCTTGGCGTCTGCGGCCTCCTTGGCCTCTGCAGCCTCCTTGGCCTCTGCGGCCTCTGCGGCCTCTGCGGCCTCTGCAGCCTCCTTGGCCTCTGCGGCCTCTGCGGCCTCTGCGGCCTCCTTCTCCTTGGCCTTCTTGTCCTTCTTGTCCTTTTTGTCCTTCTTGTCCTTCTTGTCCTTCTTGTCCTTCTTGTCCTTCTTGTCCTTCT
>CAZMNK010000015.1:0-13087 GCA_964567625.1 uncultured Enterobacterales bacterium
TCGACATCGGTGTCGGCGTCACCCCAACCATCCGTGTCCTCGGGCACGATGTAGAGGTACTCCATGCCGAAGCAGCCAGTCAGGCACAGAACAGACAGACAAAGCAGGCGCACCGCTACCACTCCCGCGTGCAGGAACACGCTTGCCGGATCATACGCGTCACCATCTCGGGGGTGCAAGGATGCCGTCAAGGCGCTTCAATCGATGTGGGCTGGCTTCCATGGTGGCTCGGTGGGTGCGTCATCCGGAAACCAAGGGCCAGGAATGTGAGACAGGCGGCTGCGCCGACGAGCACTTGGGGGGAGAGCAGGTTCATGGGGGGGCCCCAGACCCACTCCAGGGTGGCTGCCACGGCGGCCGAGGCCAGCACCAGGCCAAGAACCGGACGCCAGTTTCGCCAGGTAGCGGCCCCTGCGAGGTCCTTGCGCAACTGCCAGAGAAAGAGCCCCGGCACGAGGATCATGTTCAGGGTGGTGGCCAGTGCAATACCCTCCAGGCCCATGGAGGGAATGAGCGCCAGGTTCCAGCAGGCGTTGTGTACCGCGCTCCACAGCCCCAGTCCGAACAACAACCAGACCCGTCGTTGCAACACGTGGGCTCGAAGTGCCAGTAGCCCCAGCATCATGGGCCAGACCCCCGGCAGGTACCACCGCAGGACCTGGGCCGTGTCCCAGGTGTCCTGGGCCGTAAAGGCACCTCGTTCGAACATCCAGTGCACCAGGGGGACTCGGGCAATGAACATCCCGGCAAGGACCGGAGCCGCCAGCGCGCCCACCCAGCGCAGGGACTGGTCCACCGCCTCTCCGAAATCACCTTCTCCGCGTGCCCGCATGTGGGACCAGGCGGCGTAGGCGACGGGCATCAGCGTGGACGCCAACAGGACGCGAGGAATCACCCGCGCCCGGTCCGCATACTCCAGGATGGCCACGGTACCCGGGGCCATGGCGCCGGCGAACAATTTGTCCACGACAAGGTTCGACGCGACCATGATCTCGGCTCCCAGGATGGGCACCGCATCTTGGACCACCCGGCCCAGGTGGTTCCCCCAGGCGAGACAGGGCAGGACCCACAGGCCCTGCCGGGCGAGGACAGCCCAGTTCCAGATCAGTTGGGCCACCTCGCCGCAGACCAGGCCCAGAGGCATCGCGTCCGGCCCCAGGGGTTCCAGCAGCCACCAGGTGCCGAGGATGGTGGCCACGGCCCGCACGGCTGGAGAGAGTGTGGCCATTCGAAAGGCACCACGGACCTCGCAGCCCACACGGAGGGCGGTGGTCACCGGGGTGAGCGCCATGTAGGGCCACAACTCCCAGAGGAATCGCTCTGTCACCTGCAGGGTCCAGGGGTCGAACCGGGTGAGGGTCGGGAGCAGGGGAGGCAGGCCCAGGCAGACAGCCAGTCCCATCCCGGCCCCCAGGAGGAGACCTGCAGTGCAGGCTGCACCCGTGACTCGGGCCGCAGCGTCAGGGTTCTTTGCCAGGGCCTCGGCCAGGGCGGGGGTGAGTGCAATGCCGATGGCGTTGGAGAACAGGGCCAGTGCGAAGACGGGAAAGGCCACGGCATAGAAATAGGCGTCAGTGGCCCGATCGACGCCGAACCAGAGCGCCAGTGCAATGGTGACGCCAAAGGCGCTGCCTCGGCTCAGCAGGGCCAGCGGAACCAGGCTCAACGCCGTGCGACCGACCTGCATCAGGCCACCGTTCGGTGGACGAACCGGGCACCAAGCGGGTATGAGCCGGGCTCGCCCTGTCCGGATCCTTCCATGCTCGCACGATGCCTCAGACTGTTGCTTGGAACGCTGCTCGTCCTCACTGCCGCTTGCGGTGGCAAGGAGAAGCCGCCCAATGTGGCTGAGGTAGACGACATCGTGACCCTCCGACCGCCGGCCCCCGAGGACTTCGTCTTCGGTCCCGGAGACGTCATGGACATCAAGGTCTGGCGGCAGCCGGACATGGACATGCAGATCGTCATTGCGCCGGACGGTGCCATTACCTACCCGCTGGTGGGTCGACTCCAGGTAGCCGGTCTGACCTACCCAGAGTTGGTGGGCACCATCGAGTCGGCGTTGAAGGAGTACTACACGGAACCCTCAGTGGCTGTGAATGTGGTCGAGGTCAGCAACCAGAAGGTCTTCATTCTCGGTGAGGTTCGGTCTCCGGCAGTCCTGCAGATCCAGAATGACCTGTCGATACTGGAGGCGCTCACGCGTACCGGGGGGATCAACACCGATGCACGAACAGACAACGTTCTCCTGGTCCGGGGAGGCCTGGACGATCCGGAGCTGTTCACCATCGACGTGAAGGCCATCTTCTCCAAGGGAGACTTCAGCCAGATGGTCTACCTCCAGAGGGGCGACATCGTGTTGGTGCCGACCAAGACGATCGTGAACGTCGAGCGCTTCTTCCGGCGCATTCAGGGGATGTTGGCGCCCTTCCTGTCAGGGTCGGCCATCTACCGCAACGTCGTCACAGGCGGCGCCCAGGGTACGAGCGCGGGGCTTCAGTAGCCCTCGGGGCAAGCGCATGCGTCGACACGCCTGGTTTCCCGTCCTGTTGGCTGTGGCCGACCTGGTCCTGCTGGGGCTGGCGCTGGTCGCGGCCTGGCGGACCTGGCTCTGGTGGCGACCTCAACTCCGGTACATCGTCCAGGTTCGCTTCCAGGACCTGGTGTTCTTCAACGAGTGGATGCCATCGGGCCTGTTGCTGGTGCTCGGCTGGATCTTCTTCCTCCGCCAGCTTGGCTACTACGACTCCCTGCGGACGCCGTCTGCGGTCCGGGCAGCCGGGGTCCTGACCCGGTCCCTGGCCTACTTGCTGGTGCTGGTGGTCACCATCGAGTTCTTTATGCCGCAGCGGTACTACAGCCGCTCCCTGATCGGGTCCTTCCTGGGCTACGGCTTCATCTTCATGGGCGTTTTTCGATGGGGCATTGTGCGAGCGGGCCGGATGGTTCCGGTGGCGGCACCCGCCCAGGGGCTCGTCATCGTCGGACTGGGCGAGGACGCCAAGTTGATGGAGGGCCGGCTGGATCGATTTGGCCACTCCCAGTGGCGGGTGGTCGGTTTCATTGCCTCCAAGGATGTCAGCGGCGAGGCCCAGGAGGTGGAGGGCTCCCGGGTCCTGGGAACCGTCTACGACCTCGTGAACCTGGTCAACGAGCACGACATCCAGGTGGTGGTGTTGGCCACCCGGTTCCTGGGCCGGGAAGAGGCCCTGGCCCTGGCCATGCGATGTGACCAGATGGGTCTGCGGGTTCTCCAGGTCCCCTTTACATGGGGAATCGTCTCCCCCAGGTTGCGTTTTGCCGATCTTGGAGACCTGCAGCTGATCGACCTCAGCGAGTTGTCCTACCCCTCGTTGGGGGAGCACTTCAAGCGTGGCTTTGACCTCCTGGCCGTGGCCGTGGGTGGGCTGCTGATCCTGCCGATCCTGGTGGCTGTGGCCCTGGCGGTGAAGTTCGATGGGGGTCCCTTGTTCTATGCCTCCCCCCGGGTGGGCAAGGGCGGGAGGGCATTTCCGTTCTACAAGTTCCGATCGATGGTGGTGGGTGCCGACAGGCTCAAGTCCGACCTGTTGGAACGAAACGAGGCGGACGGCCCCCTGTTCAAGATGCGTCGCGATCCGCGGGTCACCCGGGTGGGGCGGTTCATCCGCAAGTTCTCACTGGATGAGTTTCCCCAGTTCTTGAACGTGCTTCGCGGAGACATGAACCTGGTGGGGCCAAGACCGTTGCCCATCGAGGATCTGGAGGGCATCGAGAACGACCCCGAGGTGGCCTACTGGTTTGAGCTCCGGCACAAAGTTCCGCCGGGAATCACCGGTCTCTGGCAGGTGCGAGGCCGCTCCCAGCTCGGATTCCAGGAGATGGTGCAACTCGACATCTACTACATCCAGAACTGGTCACCCTGGCTGGATCTGAAGATCCTGCTGCTGACCTTGCCAGCGGTACTCAAGGGGCGAGGTGCCTCCTGAGGGGTGTCCTGGCAGCCTGAGAACATGAGCATGTGCCCCCCCAGGGTGCTATGTTGCGGCCGCGCCCGTGGGCGTTTGCGGCGTTTGCAGGGAAGGACTCGATGGAACTGGTGAGGCTCTACGGCGCTATCATTCGGCGCAGGTGGGTGCTGTTGCAGGCCATCCTGTTCTTCACGTTGGCGGGCCTCGCTGCGGCAATGATGTTGCCGAAGAGCTACCAGTCGACCGCCAAGATGATGGGCACCACGTCGGACACGACGCTGTCCGTGCTCAGTGAACTGGGCCTTTCGGAAGTCGCACAGGGGCTCTCGGGTTCCTCTGACGAAATCCAGAACCACATCGCTCTCGCCACCACCCGCCCCATCCTCGAGGAACTGGTCTGGCGGCTTCAGCTGCGAAACGAGAGTGGCGACCTTCTCAATCCTGAAAAGCTGCTGATCCCCGGGATGACCGCTGCCCTGGATGCGGCGCCCTTTGTCGAGATCATGCAGCACCAGGGCAGTGACATCATCCTGGTCACCGCCAAGTCCTCAGACCCCGAACTCTCCCGGCTGATGGCCGACACGGTGGTTCGGCTCTACATCGCGGAGACCCAGTCCACCGCTCGTCGTGAGACACGGGAAGCCCGGCGATTCGTCGAGAGCCAGTTGGAGGTCGTTCGGGGCGAACTGGAGGCTGCGCTGACGAAGATCTCCGATGCCCAGACAGCGGCCCAGGTGGTGGACCTCGATGCCGAGATTCGCGCGGGTGTCTTGCGGCTGAGCGACTTGGTGATGTCCGCCGAGGAGAACGCGAGTCGCGTCCAGGAGGTTCGGGCTCAGCTCGAGGCCGTGCGCAGTACCCAGGGCCTGGAGTCCGCCGACTTCCTGGCACCGGGCACCGTGGCGACCAACTCGGACATCCGGTCCCTGCGGGAGGAGCGACTCAAGGTCTTACAACAGCGCGAGGTGCTGGTTCTGGAGAAGACCGACCGGCACCCGGATGTGATGAAGCTGGACACCGCACTGGCCACGGTCGATGCGGAGTTGGAGCGGGCACTCCAGGAGCAGCACACCCTGGACCCGCAGGTCCTGAAGCTGGAAGCGGAACTCTCCGGACTCCGAAACCGGGGCCGGGAAATCTCCGCCGCCATCGATCGGACCACGGAGGATTTCTCGGACTACCCGGAGAAGATGCGTACGCTGAGTCAGCTCGAGCTCGGGGCTTCGGCAGCAGAAGAGGTCTTTCGTTCCCTACAGGACCAGAAGTACCAGATCGCGATCGCCGAGGCGATGACCGTCTCGCCACTCCAGTTCGTCGAACCGGCCGTACGGCCTGAACGCCCGGTCTTTCCCAAGATGCTGCCCAACCTGGTCGTGGGTTTCGGGCTCGGCATCCTGTTTGGTCTGGGTCTTGTGGCGGCAGTCGAGTACGTCGACGATTCCATCAAGAGCCCGGAGGAACTCCGGGCTTTCTGGGATCTTCCCTTGTTGGGGCTTGTGCCTCGGTTCAAGGTCGTCGGCGAACAGACCGGTCTCATCGACGAGCGAAGTCCCACCGACCCGGTGGTGGAGTCCTACCGGACACTCCGGTCCGCCATTGCGTTCTCGACGCTGGACTCCAAGGCGAAGATGCTCCTGGTCACCTCGAGCCTTCCCGAGGAAGGCAAGAGCACCCTGAGTACCAACCTGGCCATCAGCTATGCCCAGGACGGGAAGCGTGTGCTGGTGGTGGACTGCGACCTGCGCCGTCCCCGGCAGCACCGGTTCTGGCTGGGGATGTCCAACGATGTCGGCCTGACCTCCTTGTTGCTGGGCCAGACAGAAGCCAAGGATGCCATCAAGCACACCCGGGTGGAGGGTTTCGACCTTCTCACCTCGGGACCGGTGCCGCCCAACCCGGGCCGGTTGGTGGAGTCCCTGAAGCTCCGTCAACTGCTCTTGGAGCTGTCCAAGTCCTATGACCTGGTGATTGTGGACACCCCTCCGGTGCTGGTGGTCAGCGACGCGATGATCATCAGTCGGCTGGTGGACCACACCGTGCTTGTGGTCGAGGCCAGTGGCACGACCAAGCGGGTGCTTGCCGAGGTTCGCGAGCAGTTGCGATCCGGCGGTCTCGAGCCCCTGGGCATCGTGTTCAACAAGGTCGGATTCAACGCCGGCTACGGCTACACCTACTACTACAAGCGTGCCTACGAGGCCTACTTCAAGGAGGGTGAAAATCCCAAGGCCACCGGGGGTGCAGCATGATCGCCTCCCTGGTGTTCTGGACACTCGCCTGTGGTCCCAAGCCGGACACCGTGTTGACCGGGCTTGCGAACGCCAATCCTGCCGTGCGGCAGGACATGGTCAAGATCGCTCGGAATTACGATGACCCTCGGGTGGTGGATGCGCTTGTCACGGCACTGGATGACGAGGAGGCGGTCATTCGCCTGAATGCGGTGGAAAGCCTGTCTCTCCTGGATGCTGGTAGCGCGATTCCCCGGCTGATCGAAGCCCTGAATGATCCCAGTGACAAGGTGCGGCGGGCATCCGTGGAGGCGCTGGGCAAGCTCAAGGATCCTCAGGCCACTGAGCCCCTCATCGCCTACATCCAGCAGAGGAAGGGAGCCCGCATTCCGTTGAATGCTCTCTGGGCGCTGGGCAACATCGAGGACATCCGGGCCATGGAACTTCTCTCTGAACTCCGGACTCACTCGGACCCCTATGTGGCCTACAGTGCCCACCTGGCCTTGCGTAGTCTGAAACCAAGCGCGACTTCCACCGCTTCAGAAGGTTGAGCGGGGGCTGAGAGATGCTCGCGAGCCTTGTCGGGCTCGGTGTCGTACTCGCCGCACCGGTGGTCGAACCCGAGGTCCTGCTCCAGGAGCAGTTGGTCTCGCAGGGGGCGCTGGAGCAGTTGCGCGGTAGCAGCGAACACGGGGAGCGCGCTCGCGCTGAAGCCCTGGCCCGCGGACTGGACGGGGACGCCTGGCAGTTGCCCTGGATCCAGACGGTTCTGAAGCCCTGGGATGACCTGGCGCCAGCATGGCCCAACTGGAGTGCCCAGGGCTGGGCCAGGACCGCAGCGGGCACGGCGGATCCCCAGGGTCTCCTGGGCGACCGTGAACCCGGGCTGGTCTCACAGCGGGTAGGCGGTCGACTCCAGGTCCAGAACCAGTGGATGGAGCTGCAATTGGCCCCCGAAATGGGCCTGGACGCCCTGGGGGTCACCGCCGTGGACCTGGTGACACTGGAGGCCTGGGCTGCTGGCCACTGGCGAGGCTGGTCGGCGGGATTTGGCGCCCGGGAGCGCACCCTGGGGCCAGGTCACCATGGTGCCCTGGTCATTGGAGACGGAGCACAGCCCTGGCCTGCTGGTGAGGTCGCCTGGGAGGGCGCCATTCCCTTCGTGGGTCGTGTCCGGGCCGAGACCTCGATGGGCTGGCTGCCGGGAGAACGCCAGGACGTGCTGCGTCCCGGACTGCTGCACATGGACTTTCGCTGGGCGCCGGTTCCATGGGTGGAGTTGGGGGCCTCACGGCTCTCCCTTTTCGGTGGCACGGAGCTGGATGGCACCCCTCGGCCGTTGCCGGCAGTTGCTCAGCTTCTTGTTCCGAGCGATCCCCACGTGGAGTCTGATCCGGACGGGGAATTGCCAGACCAGGATGAGCTTGCGGCACTGGATGCCCGCCTGGTCCTGCCCCTGGACCTCTGGATCCCGGGGCCTGTGGATGCGGTCGAGGCCTGGATTCAGTACGGGGGGGAGGACATGATCATGCGGTCCATCGGGCCGGTGCCGACCCCGTCGCTGGCGGGTGTGGCGAATCTCTACGGGGTCCAGATCTCGGGGGATCGCTGGTGGGTGCTGGTGGAACGGGCTGTCTTGATGGACGATCTCTTTCGTTGGTATGTCGGGCATCGCATCTACCATGAGGGTTTCACCCGGGACGGTCAGAGTTTGGGTCACATCAACGGAGGCGACCAGGCCACCTGGTGGGGGGCCGCAGGGTGGACACCGATGCCGTGGGGAGGTTCTGTCTGGGTGGAACAGGTCCGTCGAGTCGGCGCCATCAAGAAGGCCGAGACCGGGTCGGTCTTTACCTTGATGTCCGAGGAGCACCGTTGGCGAGTGGGGGGCCAGGCCTGGAAGGTCCAGGAAGATGGGGGACACCTGGGGCTGGGGGCCGAGGTCGTGCGCACCACCGGGCGGAATTTCGTGCCAGGGTCCGATGACTGGACCGCGCGATGCTGGGTGGAGTGGCGTACTGGACTTCGATGGGGTCGCACGGGTCCACCCTGGCGTGACCCCGGCGTCTCGGCACTGCCACAGGGCGGGACATGATCCGGCGCCTGCTCCTGGGTATTTCCGCGGGACTCCTGGCCGGTTCTGGTCTGGGGTTGTTGGAGGCCCTCTGGGTGCTGACCACCGCTGGTGCGCCCAGCGAGTACGTCGCCCTGTTCTACGGGGTGGTGCTCTACGGGGTGATTGGCCTCGTGGCCGGGCTGGGCTCCGGTCTCGCCGTGGCGCTCCTGGGACTCGTCCACACCAGGCTGAAGGACCCAGGAGCCTGGACCCTGGGTTTCATGGGAGTTTTTCTCCTCCTGGGGAGCGTCATCACCGTGGATGTGGTGGACCGCGTGGTCTACCAGGAGCAGGGCATCTCCGCGACCGGCGGGGTGGTGCTCGCCTGCGTGGGATTGGTGGCAGCCCTGGTCGGACTCTGGATCCTCCCGATCCTGATGACGCGGACCCCGCTCAAGATTCTCATGCACCCAAAGGGAACCGCCACTCTCTGGATGGCGCTGGTTGTCCTGGCAGCGGTGTTCTCCTTTGCCCCAGGTGGCCCGGATCCCGATGGCACCATGCGGCCTGATCGCGGTCAGGACCCGCGGCTCCGCACCCGACCCAATGTCCTGGTGGTCCTGGTGGATTCCCTCCGAGCTGACGAGGTGGGCTGCTACGGGGAACCGGGGTCGGACCGCACCCCCAGCCTGGATGAACTGGCCGCCGAGGGCGTGGTGTTTGAACAGGCCTTTGCGGCAGCGACCTGGACCCGGGCCAGCACGGCCTCCCTCTTCACCTCGATGCTACCCGGAAGCCACCGAACCCAGTCCGAGTCCTCGGTCCTGCCGTCGGAGTTCTTCACGGTCGCAGAGGTCCTCCAGGAACAGGGATGGGTCACGGGGGGGCTTCCGAACCACATCGACCTGACCCGGTCCTTCAATTTTCAGCAGGGTTTCGACTACTTCCACTACCTGGCTCCCAACTACCTCCTGGGAGCCACGGAGTCCGCGTCCCACCTGTCCATGTACGAGGTGATTCGCTCCCTGCGGGCGAAGTGGATGCCTGTGGGCCTCCAGGTGACAGACTTCTACCAGCCGTCGGAAGTGGCCCTGGACCACGCGCGGGAGTTCATCAGCGCCCAGGGGCCGGAGCGGTGGTTCCTCTTTGTTCACCTCATGGAGCCCCATGAACCCTACTTCCGTCGGCCACTGGATGGCACTGGCTACGCCTTTGCCGACCATGAGCAACCAGCGGTGGAGGATGCAAATGCCTTGCACGAGACCTACCGGAATGAGGTTGCGGCCATGGACCGGGAACTGGGCCAGTTTTTCGCCTGGCTCAGACCGGAGCACTGGGACGACACCCTGATCGTGGTGACCTCGGACCACGGCGAGGAATTCCGGGACCATGGGGGCTGGGGGCACGGATCGACGCTCTACGACGAGGCACTGCACGTGCCGCTCATCGTCAAGCTGCCAGGGCCCCACAGGAACGCCGGGCTCCGGGTGCCGTGGCAGGTTCGCACCCTTGACCTGCCGCCCACCCTGGCGGGTCTGCTGGGCTTCCCACCGTCCCCCCAGTGGCAGGGGGAGAACCTCTTCGACCGGAGTTTCGAGGATGGTCAGGCCCGCTTGCGCAGCGAAGCTGAACAGACAGCTGCAGTGACACGGGGAGAACCGGGGGCTGAACCTCCTCCCGTTCTGGAGCCGGGGGTGCACCCGGAAGACCGGCAGGTGGTGGCGCAGATCAACCACGATGGGAACGTCTTGTCAGCGATTCGCGCCGGGGGGTGGAAGTACATCAAGGCCCTCCCCGATGGACCACGGGGATTGGAGCCCGAGGAACTCTTTCATGTGGGGGTGGACCCCAGGGAACGGGCGAACCTGGCGGGGGGAGCTGGCCTGGTTCAGGCCAGACTGGACCAGCAGCTTGCCGAGGCCCTCTCCCTGGCGGAATCCTGGGGTATCTCAGGAGAGGTCGACGCCGAGGATGGCGCCTCCACAGAACGCATGCGTGCCCTGGGGTACAGCCAGTGACCCTGGGACGAGAGGGGTTCGGGAAGCACGTCAGCGGTGGAAAGGTCAGGGGGCGACGTGGTCCGCGTAGTCCTGGGGACGGTAGGCCGTCGGGGTGGGCCTCTTGCACGCCAGGAGGGTGCTGGGTACACGCCCCTGGCTGATCAGGGCGTCTCGGGGAAGGGCGTCCCGCCGGGCTTTCGAGACCCGCTCCAGGTGAATCACCCCGGTCCGCTCCCGAAAGACCGTGCCGACCATGGTCCACCGGCCCTCGACCAGCAGCCGCCATTGATCACCCAGCAGGGCCTGACCGCCCAGTCGCGCCTCGGCAATGCCACTCAGCCCCTGGTCAAACCAGATCTCCTCCTCTCCATCGTCCAGGAGCACCTGCTCTTGCTGGAGTACCTGGAGACCGGCGGAGATACCCCCGCAAAGCCCCAGGGGAAGTTCCGGGAGCATGACCTCCCCATCCACTCTGGCCACCAGGGATCCAAAGGCCTCGGGACTGAAGGCTCCAGCATCAGGTGGGGCCCAGCCATCCACGCTGGGTCTGTCGCTGAGCCAGTACCCATCAAGACCTCCACGAGCCCACCAGATGTCCTCATCGAGGGTCCATCCCCACCAGCCATAGGCCTCGACGCGCAGTGCTCGTTCAAGCTGGAGTCCTGTCAACAGTCCTCCATGGACCACCAGGCCTGCATCCATTGGGGACAGGATGGCATCCCGGATCAACCAGGTGCTGAGAGCGTTGAATGCCACCCGACCAAAGTCGTCTCCGTCGGCGTCTTCGATGCCGGCCCAGGAGGTCACGCTGTCGGTGATCGGTGACCGTGAGACCGACATCCCGAATTCACCGCCGGGACGCAGGGAGACACGCCCCGCGAGTCGGCCATGAAGGTCGAAACCTCCGAATCCAAGCGGATTCGTGCCCAACTCCAGGGAGGCGCCTCGGGGAAGGGTGGGAGAGGTTCGGATTCGCGCCCCCAGCCCGACGCCAGCAACCCTGTGCCAGCCGTCTGTAGCGACGACGGGGTTCGCTTCCACATCCAGGACCAGGCCGGGGAGGGCGTAGTCCAGCATCCCGACGTGGCCCATCCCTGCCAACAGGTTCGATGTCCCGTCTGAGCCGGGTCGGGACCAGGCACCGAACTCGGCCTGAAATCCCGGCTCGTCCTTGGTGGACAGCTCGGCTTCCAGGGACTGGAGGTTGGTGTACGGCATGACCGTCATGACCTCGGCCTGCTGGGTTGGCGGCAGGTCCTGTGGCGCCGTGCCCGAGGGGAGGGGAAGTGCGGGAAGACGGCCATCTGCGGTCCAGGTTCGCAGGGAGGTCTCGGCGGGTGGAAGGGTCAGGGCCTGTTGCAAAGACGTCTGGGCGCGGGTCCTGTAGCCACGGTCCGCCTGGACCCTGGCGAGGGCCATCCAGATCAGGGGGTCCTCGGTGCGCACCGCCTCGATTGTGAGGTACTTCTCGGCACCGGCGACCCATCCTCGGTCTCGCTTGGTGTTGGCCTTGCCAATGATGGCACCGGAGTGGTCCGGGTCCTGGACCAGGGCCTTGTCGAAGAGAAGTTCGGCGTCGTCGGGCAAGCCCACCGCCAGGTAGCCCCGTCCCACCAGGGACATGCGTCCCGGGTCCTCGTCGAGCCAGCTCGTGGCGCCCTGGACCAGATTGCGGGCCCGCTCCACCTCTCCCCTGTTCGTCAGGCGCTCGGTCTCCTCGACCAGGGCCGAAAGCCTGGCATTGGCCAGTCCGTCTCGGATCCATAGTTCCTGCCCGTCGAAGAGCGCGCTCAGGTACAACTCCTCGATCAGGTCACTGCGGCCCTGAAAGAGGGCGACCTCGGTCGTCACCGCCAGCGCCCGACCGTGGACGGGCTGCTCGGCGAGCACTTCCGTGGCGATCTCCAGAGCCTCGTCGTAGCGCTGCTGGTCCAGTCGGAGCGCGGCAAGCAACGCCCGGCCATCAGGGTTGAGTGGATAGCGGTCGAGCAGTTTGCGCAGGAGCTCATCCGCATCCTCGTAGCGCCCATCGATGCGGGCATCGTCGCCAGCCTGCACGACCATGCGGACCTCCAGGACCTCCAGCAGATCCCGGACATCCGGATCGTCCTCTGGCATCTCCCGGATCAGTTTCCACCCTTCTCGGGTCCGGCCCAGCTGGTCCAGGGCACGGATACGGCCCAGCTTGGCCTGGAAGTTGTCCGGATCGAGGACGAGGGCGTCTGCGTAGAAGGCCTCTGCAAGCCCTGGTTGGGCCTGTCGCAGGTAGAGACCACCGAGACTGGTGAGCACGTCCGCGTCGGGCTCGATCTTCAACAGGCGGGCGTAGATCTCAAAGGCGGCCTTGTTCTCCCAGGAATCCCGAAGCCGGTCAGCCTCTTCTCTCAGGGCTCGAAGTCGGATGTCGCGGGCCATCGCCTGTTGTGCCGGGTCCAACTCCTCGCCGAGCTCGTCGAGCAGGTAGGCCGCAGGGTCCCAGGCGGTGAGCAGTGCCAGGCAGTTGGCCTCCGCGAGGACGGTCCAGATATTGCTCGGATCGATGGAGCGCGCCTTGCCGTACCAGGGAAGGGCCTCCCTGGGGCGCCCGTCCTCCATGAACACATCTGCCAGTGCGTGGGCGATGGGGGCGTCGTCGGGCCAGACTTCGGCGGCTGCCTGAAGGACCGCAATGGCTCCTTCGAGATCGCCTTCCTCTCGCAGGGACTGCGCCTGGAATCGAGCATCAGCCCGTTCGATGAGCTCGATCAGCCGTGCTTCCTCCGTGGCGGGAAGCCCCCGTTGCTGGTCCAGGAGCTCCAGCGCGAGATCCGAGCGCCCTCGCAAGGCCTCGATCACCAGGGTCTCCTGGAGCAGGTC
>CAZMNK010000015.1:13097-19606 GCA_964567625.1 uncultured Enterobacterales bacterium
CGCCGTCGGCCACATCCAGAGCAAGCTGCAAGAGATGGAAGCGCAAATGAAGAGGAATGAGGACAAACATCGCGAGGAACTTGAACGCCAGCGCAAGGTTTATGTGCAAGAGAAGGAGAAGGACGGGTTCGAGTTCCAGCAGTTGCCGGTAGGCGAGGGCCGCTGCTCCCAGGTGCCCCGCCAGGCGCAGCCCGGCAGCCAGGGCCTGGCGGTTCGCAAAGTTGTTCGGCGCCATTGCCAGGGCAACCCGCCAGCTGAACAGGGCGTTTGCCGCCTGTCCGACACCACTGAGGTGATCGCCCGCCCGGCGGTGAGCCCCACTCAAGAGGTCCGCGAGCTCCCCACGCTCCTGGGGAGAACGGGCGTTTCGGACCGCGATCTGGTGACGGGACACCATGCGGTCCGGGGCCGCCACGGCCAGGCAAGAACGGGCGTGGGCCTCCAACGCTCTCCTGTCGGTGGGGACCCGTTCCAGCGAGGCTTCCAGGTTGCCGAGAGCCCGCCGATGCTCGCCCAGAGAGGATTGCAGTATCCCCATGGCTCGCTGGACAACCCAGAGCTCCGGGGCCAGTTCCTGGGCCCGTCGAACCTCGTCTCGTTGCGCTTCCTGTCGAAGTCCTGCGGCCAGCGCGTTCTCGACCAGCTGGGCGGCTTCGATGAGGCGCTGACTCTCGGCCCCTCCGCCTTCTGCGGCCTCGATGGCTGCGGGCAGGTCCCCGGCCTCGATGAGGGCTCGGACAAGCCGGGCCCGAAGATTCTCGTCCAGGGGGGCGGTCTCGACGACCACCTGCCAGGTCGCAGCGGCCCTGTCCGGCTCTCCCCGTTTCATCCAGGCCCGTGCAAGCCCGTCCCATGCCACCAGGTCCTGGCCCCATGGATCGCTCTCCAGGAGAATCTTCTCGGCGGCCTCTGGCCATCCGCCGTAGGCCACGGCCTTGACCCGCAGGCTGAGATCGCCTCCATCCAGCGCATTCATGAGCGTGCTGTTGGCGTTCGGCAGGCCCAGCGCAGCCACGGCATTGGCCCTGGTCTGGTCTCCCTGGGCCAGGTAGGCCAGGACCTGGAGCCCCCGGGCATCCTGGTCCTGGTCCAGGGTCGCGAGGGCTTCGACGGCGCCGTCTGGATTGGCACGGCGCATCTCAAGCCGGGCCAGCACGAACCGAGGCTCCCGCTGCCCAGGGTTCTGTGACACCAGGGCCTCGAGTTCCTGGGCGACCTGTGCCATCGCGGTGGGGTCCAGGGAACGTGCTTCGGCGGCGTGGAGGGCAAAGGCCAGGCGCAGTCCCTCTGGCGCCTCGACAAGGCCGTAGTGGTCCTGCCACCCGGCCCGGGCCGGCGTGGAGGCGAGCAGGGTGGCCAGCTGGAGCCCCGCTCGATCCTGGAAGGCGGGCTCGGCCATGAAGAGCGTCAGGGCACTGTAGGCCTCTTCCTCGTGGTACGGCACGTTGACCAGAACGCTGGCGAATTCCAGACGAGCGGCGTCATCGAGCTCGTTGGCCAGTGCTGGATTGGCCCAGAGGACCCAGCTGAGGAGGAGCCAGACAGTCTTCATGGCATCCCCGGTAGACCGGGTCCCCCCAGGTAGAGGGCCATCCCGAGCCAGACCAGGTTCTGTGCGTAGTAGTCCGTGGGATCGCCCCACACCCGGCCCCGTCGGCTGGGCTCGATCACGTTCAGGAACAACTCTTCAGCCAGTTTGGGATGGGTCTTCTGCCAGGCGGGAAGCAGACAGCCATACAGTCCCAGGTAGTCCCAGGTTTCTCTTGGCATCCCCTCCAGCGTGCGGACAGCGGGGAGACGGTTGTTCTCCTGGAACTCCATGGCCAAGGGGGCCATCTGTTCCAGGATGGCCAGCGCTCTTGCTTCCTGGTGCCAGTGCAGGTCGGCTGCGAGGTTCCAGGGCACGCGAAAGGCCTCGAAGCCGAAGTCGGTCAGAACAGCCCGTTCCTGGGGTGCGTCGACGATGGCCCCGGTGGTGGGATCGATGAAGGTCCAGTCGGGCGGCAGACCGGTTGGTCCGAGGGACTCTGCCAGCAGTTCGTAGCTGTCGTACAGCAGGACATCCCAGGCTCGGTCGGGGTCCTCGAGGGCAAAGCGACGCAAGGCGAAGGGGAGGAAGTAGGAAGGATTGACCCGAACCGGGTTGTCGTGGAGCGCCCAGGCCCCGGGAAGGAGCACCAGGCGGTTGCCCATCTGGGAAACCTCTTCGGCCCAGATCCGGGGGAGCAGGCCAAGGCTGCGAGTCCGGTAGAGGGGCTCATTCCATGCATCGGCGGCCAGCAGCAGCACATAGGCGATCCAGAGGTCGGCATCGCTGGCCGAGTTGCCATCCTGGACCGACCCGAAGGGACCCAGGATGGACTCCCAGTGCCAGGCGGGAAGGGAGTGGGGGTCGCCTGCCTGCAGGTGACGTTCGGTCCAGGCCAGTACCCGGATGAAGGTGTCCTGGTCATCGACCCAGAGCGCACGCAGAAGCGCATAGGCCTGCCCCTCCGAGGTCGTCAGTTCACGACGAGGATCCACCACGCGCCCATTGGGTCTGATGAAATCTCTCTGGTAGCCACGCCAGGTCTGCACGAGGACCTTTTCTCCAGTTGGGGCCAGGCAAGCAGGGGCCAACACCAGGGCAGCGCCGGCGATAGCGCCCACTCGACCCAGGGTCATACCTCTCCTGATCGTGCCTGAGCCCATCTCCGCACGAGGGCAGTACCAATCACGGCAGCCAGGCTGGCAAACAGGGCCACGAACAGCCAGTGCCTGCGAGTCGTGAAGCGGGCCGTACTCACTATGGGCACCTCGCCCACGGGGAGCTTTTCAGCGATATCCAGCGTTTCGATGTCTCCGCCAGGCTCAAGGATGGCCAGGTTTCCCTGGAGGTCCATCACCTTTGTCTCGTCGAAGACCAGCCGAACCATGGGGGCCAGGTCAGAGGCCGACGGGGTTCGCAGGACGAGAAGGTTGTGGGTGTCCTCGCCGGTTGCTCGGGCGGCCTCCAGGGTGCCGTAGGGGGTGCCGACGGTCGCCTGGATGAGTTCCTTGCCACTGCTGAGTTGCCTGGTGAACTCGACGCTGCGCGCGGTGAGTAGACCACTGGACACCAGGCGGGTGTAGTAGTCGCTGGGCTCATCATCCAGCAAGAGAATGCGGTTGAGCCCGGTGCTGGGTGCCTTGGTCTCCTCGTCCGCGGTCCGAACGCGCAGTTCCGGGGCCTTGGCGACGCTCAGCCGGCCGAGCTCGGCGCCGAGTTGCATCACGGCCGAGGCATGGGCCTGGTTCGGCTTGTTCGGAACCACCACGACCACGCCGGCCTGGGGGGACTCCAGGTTGAAGGGCCAGGCCCGGTGACGCAGCTTGCTCAGGTCGGGAAGGAGGGCGTAGTGATCCCGGGGGACCTGGATTTCCGAGGTGTGGTACAGCGTTCCCCAGATGACCTTGTCACTCAGGTACAGGCAAGGGTCGAAGTCTCGCGGGAACAGGTGGAAGACAACGTCGAGCTTGGAGTCCGGCCAGATGATGTCGGCTGGAACATCGATCTCGATCACTTCATTTTCGGAGCCTCCGGGATTGTCCAGGGCAACCGAGCGCAGACTCACGCCGTTTAGCCGCACCTCCAGCGTGGAGAGTCGCCCCTCGAGCTGGGCGCTATACCCATAGTGCAGGCGAATGCGGCCGCCCGAAGGCCCGACATGGGAGTCACCCTCGAAGCGGATCGGAATGGACACGGTGGGGGCGTAGTAGCCACGCACGGTGCGGTCCTCGATACCCAGGTCCTCCAGGGTGAAGGACTCCTGGCCGGCAGGCACCGGCAGGGGATGCTGTTTGGTTGGCGGTGGGGAGGAGTCTCCAACGGCATCGACAAAGGCGGCGGCGCCCGAGAGCAGGTCGTAGCGATCGTTGGCAGCCACCCCTTGCGCGGCAACGAGCACCCCTGCATCGTCTTTGCCAGTGATGACCAGCACGCCATGGCTGGTGTTCCACGGATTGGCCACCAGGGCGACCAGTCCCTGGCCATCCTTGAGACTGCTGGTGTCCACCAGGTCGCTCACCACCGGGTTTTCGGAGACGGTGCCAAGCACGATGGCGTGGGTGTTGACGCCGTCCAGCGCCCGGGCGGCCGTGGCGACCTCGACGTGGCGCCAGGCAGCTTCCCGGCCAAGAGCCATGCCCAGGTTGGCATAGGCCTCCAGGGTTCCGGGGGAGACCTCCTGGGGGCCGACCAGCGCGATCTGGGCCGGGCCAAAAGCCAATACGTCAAGCATCGGGTAGGGCAGGTCCAACAACTCGGACTCGATCGGAATGGGCTCATAGACGAAGCGAATGGAGGACTGGTTGGAGATCCGGGTCCACAGGGCCGGGTCGTAGGGGTCCTCACACTCCTGGGTGTACGACTGGTTCGCCACCATAGACAGCCTGTTGTGGTCTTCGATGAGCTCAAGGGGCAGGCGGATCTCCTGCAATCCGTCCAGTGCGTTGTCCTCGGTCAGCCGGATGGTGGCCACGGGCTGGTCATTCAGGTGCACCGTCAGGTTGCTCTGATCGGCCAGAAGGGCGCCGGAGTGCTCGAACTGGAGGTCCAGCACCGGGTCGGACGTCAACTCCCATCCTCGCGGGCGGGTGAAGGAGACAGTCCCGTAGGCGGTGACTCCTTGCAGCATCAGGTGTCCTGCGACGCCCATGTCGTCACCAAATGTGACCATGCGGACCTGTTCAGTGGATACCGGGGGCGCCTCGACTTCCTGTGCAAGCGCAGGCCCTCCGAGTGCTAGTGAGTGCAGCAACAAGAGCGGGTTCATGCTTACGTTCTGCCTTTCTTCATGTGGATTGCCGCCTCTGAGAGGAGGCGACGAATCGAATCGAGCATCTCATCGATCCTTTCTGGCGAAGCTCCAGAACGATACTCTCTGTCGGCCGCCATGAGTGTGAGCAGGGCGCCTCGCAAGGCTCCTTCTGCCTGCCAGAGTTGATTGCTGCGGGCGCCTCCGGGATGAAGCCTGTACTCGCGCTGGAGCCAGAACAGCTTCTCTCCCCAGGAGGGCGGAAGAGCGGGGCCCGCCGGCAAGAGGGAAGCCCGGAATGTCCAGTAGGACTGTCGGAGTTCCTGGTGAACCCGCACCAGTTCCTGGTACCGCTCCCGGTCGGCGCCGCGGAGTGAAGAGGGCGCGTCGATCGGGACAGCCAGCCGATCCACATCCGGGGTCCATCCCCAGGCCAGGCCGGCACTGAACCCGACCATCGCCAGCCCGCTGAAGATGGCGACCCACGGGAGGTGAGGCCTGTGGAAGGTGTCCATCATTTCCATGGGATCTTCTGCGTCGTCCAGGTTGCCTCGACAGGAGGCACAGTGAGAGGCACCCGCCAGGTCCAGGGTGCCGCAACGGGTACAGCGCCTGGCCGTGACGATGGGCGTCAGGGGGTCTCCCATCCCATGCTGCTGGTCGTCTCCCCTCCGTGAGACGACCATTCCGAACAGCGATCTCAGCACGCTGAGTGCCGAGCGCAAGGGGGAATCCGTGCGATAGCGGTCCTTCAACCAGGAGTCTGGTCGAGAGAACATCAGCCTGATCAGCTGGTCCCTCTGGTACCTCGTGAGTTCATTGAAGCGGACCCCTACCAGGAGTTCGTCGCCGTCGGTCTGGAATTCGTTGACAGGCTCACCGGTCAGGGCCACGACCTCGCCGCTCTCCACCTCCATCAACAGGTCCAGGCGTTCGGGGATGGGCCCGTCGTCCCAGACCCGGAGACGCACGCCGCCCTCCGACAGGTCCAGCGCCTCTGCGCTGCGCCAGGATTCCTTGCGATCCCGACCGTCTCCCACGTCGGTGGGTTCCTCGAAATCCTGGTCTCGAAACCAGACCTTGCAGGTAAAATTGATGCGCCACTCGGAGCGGCGTTGAGGTCTCTCCAGGGCCACAAAGGCCGCCGCTCCCAACAGCAGGACGTTGTAGAGGTTCCAGGCGGCAACCAGCAGGGTGGTGCCCCGATCCTCAGGGAGCAGCAGCATGCGAAATGGGGTGAAGCCCATCGTCACCAGGCAGAGCCCGAGCAACGCAAGTACCGGCCAGGCCTTCCGCCAGTCGTAGTACCGCCTGTCGGTCCTCTCGCCCTTGGGGGTGACGTTGAAGGCTGCCTGTCCGGGGAAGAGCAGCGTGGAGGTCGTGACCAGTGCCGTGTACGGGGCGAGAGCCGTTTCGTAGACCTCGGGCCAGAAGCTGTGGCGGCGATTGCCATGCATCGCCGAGGTGCAGACCGTGGCCAGGAACAGGTGGGGAATGGCATAGGCCAACACATCGATGACCTTGGCCCTCAGGGGAAAGCACCCGAAGACCATGAAGAACGACGGTGCGACCAGGAAGATCAGCCGCGGCAGGCCGAAGAGGAAGTGCGCAGCGGACGCGGAGTAGGTGATGCGCTGGGCCATGGTGAGCCCCTTCTTGAACAGGGGCATCTCGGTGCGGAAGATCTGGGTCATTCCGCGTGCCCAACGCAGTCGCTGTGTGATGTGGGAGGCG
>CAZMNK010000015.1:19616-23554 GCA_964567625.1 uncultured Enterobacterales bacterium
TTCTCCGTCGCCAGACCCGCTGCCTGGGGCAGTGGCAGATACACCGAGTTCCATCCCCTGGCGTGCAGCTTCAGGGAGGTGTGGGCATCCTCGGTGACGGATGTGGTGGGGATGCCCCCGATCTCATCCAGTGCCGAACGGCGCAAGACGGCACAGGAGCCGCAGAAGAAGGCGCCATTCCAGAAGTCATTTCCCCGCTGGATCGCGTGATAGAAAAAGGCCTGCTCCGGGGGCAACTGGCCTTCCATGTGGAGGTTCCGCTCAAGGGGATCCGGGTTGTAGAAGTGGTGCGGCGTCTGGACCAGTGAGAGCTTCGCGTCCTTCAGGAAATAGCCGACTGTGACCTGGAGGAAGCTCCGCACGGGTACGTGGTCGGCATCGAAGACGGCCACCAGTTCGGCTTTGGTGCGTTCCATGGCGGCATTCAAGTTGCCGGCCTTGGCTCCCTTGTTGTCCACCCGGGTCAGGTATTCACAGCCCAGTTCTTTAGCGAGCATGCGGACGTCTTGTCGGCGTCCGTCGTCGAGGACCCACACCGTCTTCGCGGAGTAGTCCATGTTCAGGGCGCCAACCAGGGTCCGGCGCAGCACGCCAAGGGGTTCGTTGTAGGTGGGGATGTAGACATCGACCGTCGGCAGGTCCTCGGGCTCGCAGTCCAGAGGCACCAGCTCTCGTTTTCGCATCACGGCGGTCTGGAAGTACCCGCCGACCATCATCGAAAAGGCATAGAGTTCGGCGGACAACAGGGACAGACTGGCCACCGAGTTTCCGAGGGTGTCCAGGGCCAGGGTCCCGCTGGTGCGCCAGTACAGGTAGCGCATGGAGGCAGCCAGGCTGATGAATACCGCCGCCAGTCGCCATTGGGGCATGGAACGGGTCAGAAGGAGACCGATGCCCATCATCGCCAGGCTGATGCCCAGGTGGGCCCGGAGCGAGAGGTCCAACAGGGCATAGACCGCGATCGGGACGGTCAGTAGCAGGATGCCGAGCCAGAGAAACTCGGGAGGGTCCCGCCCAGGCTCTCCAGGCTCTCCCGGCTCTGTTTCTCTGGCCGACGCTGCCGATTCCACGCGCGAAGTTTCTCACGGGCGAGACCTGGGATGTAGCGAAAGATCTCTGCTGAGCCCGGCAGGGAGTCTATGTGTCGGGCTCCGGAGGGCGTTTGCGCAGGCCCCTGGCGAGGAGTGGGGTCGCGGCCAGAGTGAAGACGATTCTCAACGGAGACGTGGCCTTGGTGGCCAGGTAGGCGGCGAGCAACGTACCCCCACTGGCGGTGGCAGATTCCGGACGGAAACCCGTCTGGATGGCCAGTGCAAAAGCTGTGAGGACGATGCAGAACACCCCGATGTGGATCCACAGGGCCAGGGAGCCGTACTCGGCCACCAGGGCCTTCATCTGGGCCTGGGTTTTCTTCAAGTGACCCTCCGAGGCTGGTTATCGGCCGCTGGCCGCCAGAGGTCTGGTCCGCCTGAGACGTGCTCAGTGGAGTTCTGGCCCCAAGATAGCGCCCCTTCTCCCTCGGCGGAGAGGGGGGTGCTCAGGACAACAGGCCCGCTGAGATGGATGCCCCCTGAGGTGTTGGCCAGGACCTGTGCCTCGAGGCCCGGCCGCACAGATGGCGCCGTCAGTTGACCCGGAGCAGCGATGGCCCTGGTCGTGCCGCCGGTACGGCCGTTGGCATGGTTCTCGAACCAGGCTGCAGGTTGGAGCCGTTCCGTCGGCCCTGGAGAAGTCCAAGTGGCGCGCGGGGGTGTGAGGGGTGGCAGGAGGACGCAGCTTGGAGAACGAAAAGCGCCGCTCCTTCCTTCTGCACGGTCCTTGGGGGCCTGCAGGGGCCCGTGTTGCCGGGCATTCCTGGAGCAGGGGCGGAAGGAGGGTCTCCTGGTCACTTGGACTGGTTCCCTCGCCGGAGCCAACGGGCCACGAAGGGTGTGCTGAAGATGGTGATGGCGACCTGGACGGGCTTGAAGAGCAGGGTGAGGCCCAGTGCTGCACCCAGTGCACCGACGTTGCCACTGCTCGTCTCCGGCTGCCAGCCAGCGAGGATCGCGAGGGTCAGCCCGATGAAGTAGACCGTGAACTGGCCCACCTGGATGCAGATCGCCACCAGCCCGTATTCCCGGACGACTTCCTTGAGGCGGTCGGTGTCGATGGCCTTCAACCCCTGGGCACTCCTCACCGAAAACCCCCGAGGGGGAAGATCCGTTCTACTCTTCCTGCAGGAGGCCTGCAGGAAGCATGTTCTGGCTTGCAGTTATCGTGGCGGCAGCGGTCGGTGCCGGCTGGCCCACGGGAAGCCACGATACCCGGCGAAGTGGGCAGAGCGAGGCCCAGGGACCGGCGGAAATCCAGGTCACCCACGACTTCACCCTGGACGAGTCCCTCATGCTGAATGCGCCTCCCGCAATTCACCCCGACGGGCGCATGTTCTGGGGGACCTGGGGGGTCGTTCGCTCCCTCGAGAATTCCAGCGATCCACGGACCTGGGACAAGCTCGATGGTTCCCTCTGGGGGCTTGACGAGGACCTGGCCGAGGTCTGGGACGGGCCCGCCACCTTTGATGTCACGCCCTATTGCTACGACTACGACGGCCGGGAGGACCTGACCTGGTGTCCCAATGGCGGAGAGGTCAGTTTTCACAACGGCATCATCGACGCCACGCCGACGCTGACGGGGGATGGCTTCGCATGGGTCGCCCGGGGAGATGGGGCCCTCTACCTGGTGGACCTGGGGGATGGGTCCTCCGAACGGCTCCTGTCGACATGGAACCCGGAGGACCTGGAGGACCCCGAGGGAGGTGGCGCCCTGCTCGGGTCCCCGCTGTTGCTTCCCGACGGAGGCGTGATGGTCGCCTCGGTGGGGGCGGGGCCCTTTGAGACCAGTGCGGTCTACGTGGTCGACTCGGCGTCCGGGGTGCGTTGGCGCTTGCCGAGAGAAGAAGGGGGATTCTCCGGCCCGTTCTGGGCGCCGCCGGCCCTGTCACCGGAGGGAGACAGGGCATACCTGGCCACCTGGGCCGGGCCGGGCTTCAACGACCCCGACGAGGACCGAACCCGGGATGGCCTGGTGTTGGCCCTGAACCTGGATGCAGCGGATGACGCGGAGGATGAGGACCGGATCCTCTGGCAGGGGGTGCCTGTCTCAGGCGATGGGGACCCGCTGTACGTTCGGACTCTCTCCGTGGGGGTGGATGGTGCGCTGTACCTGGGAGGAATGGCGCGGGAGAGAATGGACGCCTGGGTGGTGGCCTATGCCGAGGATGGCACCTGGCTCTGGGGCACACTCCTGGACCGGGAGGACACGGAGTTGGTCCGGGGGTTGGCGCTCGATGAGGACGGGGACGGCACGCTACGGATCCTGGCCACCACGGGCCATCGGGCGAGTAGCGAACGCGGGGGGCGGCTGCATGCCCTCTCGCCCGCCACGGGGGAGGTGATCTGGACCTTCGACCCGGAGGATGAAGGGGGCAGGGGAGCCCCCAGTGGGCTTGCCGTGGACGTGGCCGGGAGCACTTATTTTGCCACCCAGGGCGCCGAGGGCAGGGGACGGGTCTTTTCGGTGGCCCCAGACGGTGATCTGAACTGGAAATTCTGCCATGAGAACTACGAGGGCGCCCACCCGGTGATCACCCCGGAGGGGGATGTGGTGGTCGGAGAAGGGGAGCCCCTGTTGTGTGCACTGACGGCGCCCCTGAGCAACACCTGTCGGGCCCGGGCCACGGACCGAAAGGTGCGCGTCTTCTATGCGGATGCCGACGCGGCACCGGACAAGGCCTCTCGCGCGTTTCAGTGTTGTCGATGCTCGGCCGGTGCCGGTGGGTCCGGGGGCGCCCTCTGGATGGTGCTACTCCTGTTGGTCCACCGGCGACGGCTGCGTTAGGAGGGAGCCCTCTGCGAACCAGCCGGGGGCAGCGCCTCGCCTCGGTCTCGCCTCGCTCG
>CAZMNK010000015.1:23584-53682 GCA_964567625.1 uncultured Enterobacterales bacterium
CCAACTTGCGGGCTGCCTATTTCGATGTTGACGGGACACTGGTGGGCACCAACCTGCTCCACCCGACCCTCAAGTACCTGATGACCACAGCCTCGCCGTTCGAGAGCCTTCGGCGGGTTGCTGGTGCCGTCCTGGACGCTCCGAGCCTCGTGGCTTCGGAGTTCAAGGACCGAAAACTCTTCAACGAGCGGCTCTTCTCCCACTTCAAGGGGCTGAGTCGGGACCGGATGGAGGTCCTCTCCAACGAGGTCTTTGAGAGCGTCATCAGACCCCGCATCTTTCGGGGGACCCACGACCTGGTGGACCAGTGCCGCGCGGCCGGCCTGCGCATCATCCTGGTCACCGGTTCCCTGGGCTGCACCACTGCACCCCTTGCCAGGCATCTCTCGGCGGACCAGGTCATCGCCAACCGGCTTGAGTACAAGGAGGGCTACGCCACCGGAAAGCTCATGCGACCGGTGGTTGCTGGTCCCGAAAAGGCGCGTATCATCGTCGCTGATGCCCGGGAACAGGGCATTGACCTGGCCGGTTCCCATGCCTATAGCGACAGCTTCTCGGACGTGCCGATGCTCTCTCTTGTCGGTCACCCCTTTTGCATCAACCCGGACGCCAAGCTGACCAGGCTGGCGCGGTCGTACCACTGGTCGATCCTGGACATCGACCGGCCGCTCCCTGGCGAGCATGGAGCCACACGTCGCCGCACGGCCTTTGGTTTCTTCCGCTAGTCCTTTTCGCCACTGCGCACAGGTGTCTTCCTGATGTCGAATACGCATCCCTGCGTCGTCACAATCGACCACCGGTCCAAGCCCCGCGTCCTCTGGTCTGGTGACCAGCTGGTCGAGGTGGACCTGCCCGTGGGGACCCGGGTCATCTACCCGAAGCCCCCCATGGCCCCGCTTCAGGACCTGGGGGGGGCAATCCGTCACGCGATCAACCATCCCCTGAACAGCGAGCCGCTCTTCGCGAAGCTCCGTCCGGGCATGAAGGTGACGATAGCCCTGGACGACATCTCCCTGCCTCTTCCGCCGATGAAGAAGCCCGATGTCCGAGAGCAGGTGCTGGAGATCGTTCTCCCGATGCTGGCGGACCATGGCGTCGAGGACATCGAGATCGTTGTGGCCCTGTGCCTGCATCGGCCCATGAGTGAGGCCGAAATCCGCCACATGGTCGGTGACAGGGTCATGGAGGCCTACTGGCCAGACCGGCTCTACAACCTGGATGCGGAGAAGCCCGGAGGCATGACCTTCCTGGGGACCACCGAGGCCGGCGAGGACGTGGAAATCATGACCCGGGCCGCCGAGAGCGACCTGGTGATCTACATCAACGTGAACTTCGTGCCCATGGATGGAGGCCACAAGTCCGTGGCTGTGGGCCTGTGCGGCTACCGAAGCGTCAAGCCACACCACAACCCCCACACCATCCGGAACTGCGATTCCTACATGGATCCCGCGTCTTCCGAGCTGGCAACTCGGGTCGAGCGCATGGGCCGCCTGGTCAACAGCAAGGTCGATGTCTTCACCATCGAGACCACCCTGAACAACCGGATGTTCGATACCCCCCTGGAGTTCCTGGGACGGAACGAGGACGACCTGTCTCCGGGAGAGGAGCGGCTGCTCAAGGGACTGGTGCGTACCCTCAAGTTTCTGCCCCAGCCGGCTCGGCAGCAGATCTTCCAGAGGGTGCCTGCGCCCTATGGGGTGACCGGGGTCTTTGCAGGAGAGACCGAGGCGGTGCACGAGCGCACCATCAAGAGAAACTATGACCAGTACCTGGTCCCGGTGGAAGGCCAGTGCGACATCCTGGTCTCCGGGGTGCCCTACATCAGCCCCTACAACGTCAACAGCTTCCTGAACCCGCTGCTCGTCTCCTGCATGGTGAGTGGCTACCTGTTCAATCTCTACCGGGGTTCACCGCTGGTCCGAAAGGGGGGCACGATGATCGTGTTCCACCCCTGCACCGACAAGTTCGATGCCGATCATCACCCCGCCTACATCGAGTTCTTCCATCGCATCCTGACCAAGACCCGGGATGCCGAGGTCCTGCACCGGGACTACGAACCGGAATTCGCTCGAAACCCCGGCTATATCCAGCAGTACCGGACTGGTCTGGCCTACCACCCCGCCCACCCGTTCTTCATGTGGTACTGGGGTGAGAACGGTCGTCAGCACGTGGGCCGCGTCATCGTGGTGGGCGCTGACAACGAGTATGTGCCGGGTGTGCTGGGCTACGAGACCGCGCCGACCTTTGCCGAGGCCCTGCGCATGGCCAAGGAGACGGCCCCTCCGGACCCGGAGATCACCTGTCTGCGGGTCGTGCCGATGTTGATGGCGGATGTCACCGTGCCCGAGCAGGGCGACAAGCAGATCGAGACGACGGAAACGGCCCAGGAGACGGAAACGGCTCAGGAGACGGAAACGGCTCAGGAGACGGAAACGGCCCAGGAGAACTTGGACGCGTGACGACCGCCACGCCAGCGCCCCTGGACCTACGGCCCCTGCTCCAGGGGAGCCGCTTCCTGGTCATAGGGGGCACCGGATTTCTGGGCAAGGTGCTCCTGTCCATGATGCTCGATCGCTTTGGCGACGAGATCGGACATTTCTACCTGGTCTGCCGCGCCCGGAAAAACCAGACCAGCAAGGAGCGCTTCTGGGCCGAGGTCGTACCCAATGGCGTGTTCGACCCCCTGCGGGAGAAGTACGGAGAAGAGGGCTTCCTGGACTTCATGCGGGAGAAGATCACGCCCATAGACGGTGATGTGAGCCGGGCCTATGGCGGGGTCAGCAAGAAGGTCCGGGACCAGGTCCGGGGAACGATCTCGGCGATCATCAACGTGGCGGGGGTCGTCGACTTCAACCCGCCCCTGGACTACGCGCTCAACTCCAACGCCCACGGGGCCAAGAAGCTCGCCGAGCTCTGCCATGACCTGGGGAGCCCACCGTTCCTGCACACCAGCACCTGCTACGTCGCAGGGGACCGGACCGGCCAGGTCGAGGAAATCCATCCCCTCGAATTTCCCTTCCCCAAGGCGGACACGCTTGATTCCGGCCACTGGGATCCCGAGCGGGAGATCTCGGAGTGCATGGACCAGGTCGCTGGCACCCGGAGTCGACTCAAGGATGCTTTTCGACAGTCCCACTTCCACGACCAGGCCCTGAAGAACCTCAAGGCCAGGGGCGAGCCCACCCGAGGCACCGCCCTCGAGGACGAACTGGCCAAGGTCCGGCGGGCCTTCGAGACGGAGCACCTGGTGGCCGCGGGCCTGGAACGGGCGAAGTTCTGGGGTTGGCACAACGTGTACACGTACACCAAGTCCATCGGGGAGCAGATCCTCTGCCGCAGTGGTTTCCCCCTGGCAATCGTGCGGCCCGCGGTGATCGAGTCCTCGCTCAGCTACCCGAGCGTCGGTTGGACAGAGGGCATCAACACCTCCTCGCCCCTGATCTACCTGGCACTCAAGGGTTTTCATCGCTTCCCGGCGTCCAGGGAGTCGATCCTGGACATCATTCCCGTGGACCTGGTGGCGTCGGGCATGATCCTGGCGTTGGCCGAGTTGCTCGACGGCACCAACAAGACCGTCTACCAGCTGGGCAGTTCCGAGCGAAACCCGCTCTACATGTACCGTTTCATCGAGCTCTTCTCGCTCTTCAAGCGGCACTACTACCGGGAGGAAGCGAGCGGTTCTGCCCTGATCAACTGGCTCCATGCCCAGATTGGCTGCATTCCCGTTTCAGCGGAGACCTATTTCCGGACCGGGCCTACGGTGATTGCAGAGCAGTCCGAACAGGCGGCGGGCTTCCTGGCGCAGGTCGGTGAACAGGTGCTGGCGCTGAAGCCGGTGTTGGGCCCCACGGCAAAGCGCCTGAAGAATTTCTCCAAGCAGAGTCGCCTCACGGCTCGCATTGTCGACCAGTTCGTGCCGTTCACCGCGACGCACAGCTACCGATTTGTGGCCAGAAACACCCGAGAGGCCTGGGAACGGCTGGATCCGGCGCAGCAGGAGATGTTGCCCTGGGATCCGGACCAGATCGACTGGCGGCACTACATGCTGGAAATCCACATGCCGGGTGTGGTGCGGCACGTGATGCCGCAGATCGAGGAGAAGATCCACAAGCCGACCAGGCCGCTGCGGCGCAACGACGATCTGATCTCCTTCCTGGATGAGGTGGCCGATCGCTACGAGTTTGCGCCGGCCCTGCTCAAGCCCCACGTCGAGGGCTTTGAACGGATCTCCTACGCGGGTTTCCGGGCCCGGGCCCAGGCGACGGGAGCCCGACTCGTGCGCAATGGCATCCAGCCGGGGGACCGGGTGCTGCTGTCCGGGCTGAACGACCCCATGTGGCCGGTGGCCTGGTTTGGCGTGCTGTTGGCCGGTGCCGTCGTGGTGCCACTGGATCCTGCGCTCACCCCGGCTGCGGCCAAGAACATCGGGGACACCAGCGGGGCGGCCCTGGCCATCCTCGATGCCAGGGCGGCCGAGACCTTCGGCATGGCCCTGACCTGTCCCGTTCGGGATCTGTTCGACTTCACGGCAGAGGGGCACACCGACGAGTTGCCCGATCTGGAGATCGATCCGGATGATGTGGCGAGCATCCTCTTCACCTCGGGAACGACCGGGGTGCCCAAGGGGGTGATGCTCACCCACCGGAACTTCACGGCCCTGCTGGCATCGCTGAGCCGCATCTTCGAGGTGGGCCAGGACGACCGGATGCTCTCGGTCCTGCCGTTGCACCACACCTTTGAATTCACCTGTGGTCTTCTCCTGCCGCTGTCCTATGGATGCCGGGTCACCTACCTGACCGAGCTCAGCGGGGAGGCCCTCTCCAAGACCCTCAAGGATGGCCAGATCACCGCCATGGTCGGCGTCCCTGCCCTGTGGCAATTGCTGGAACGGCGAATCAAGGGACAGGTGGAGTCCCAGTCTGCACCGGTGCGGCTGGTCTTCGACGCGGGGATGGAACTCAACCGCATGGTCGGACGGGCGACGGGACTGGACATCGGCAAGTTGCTTTTCGGCCAGGTCCACGAGCGCCTGGGCGGGAACATCCGAATTCTCATCTCTGGCGGCGCCGCCCTTCCCAAGGACACCCACCACTTCTTCAGTGGTCTGGGGCTGCATCTCACCGAGGGCTATGGCCTGACCGAGGCTTCACCCGTCCTGACGGTCGCCCGTGCCGGCCCCGGCGTGGCTGCGGGCAATGTGGGGAAGGCGATTCCCGGGGTGGAGATCCGGATCGACAATCCCGATGACGCGGGGGTGGGCGAGGTGCTGGCCCGCGGCCCCAATGTCATGCGGGGCTACTACGGCAATGAAGAGGCCACCCAGGAGGTCCTGGACGACCAGGGGTGGCTGCACACCGGTGACCTGGGACGCCTGGACCACAAGGATCGGCTGGTGCTGGTCGGGCGGGCCAAGGACGTCGTGGTGACCGCCAGTGGCGAGAACCTCTACCTGGACGACCTGGAGAACCAGCTCGGCAAGGTGCGCTACGTCAAGGAACTCAGCCTGGTGGGAATCCCGGATCCACGGGGGGGTGAGCGACTCGGGCTCCTGGCCGTGCCGGCGGATCCGGACGAGTCTGGCGTGGACCGGCACAGCGTGCGTGCCCGAGCCCGGGAGGCCCTGAAGGAGGCCATGGCCAAGCGGCTTGCCACCGGAGCTCGCCCGGCGGTCGTGCACCTGGTGGATGCGGACTTGCCCCGGACGGCCACCCGAAAGGTGCAGCGGAACAAGGTCCAGGAGATCCTGGAGCGCATTGCCAGCGCAGCGGAGAAGCCTCGGGGGGAGGCCAGGAGTTCCGGACCTGTTCGCAACGCTGTGGCACAGGTGGCCGGGGTCAAGGTCGAGACCATCAAGGGGGAGACGAACCTGTCCCAGGACCTTCACTTCGACTCCCTGATGCTGGTGGAACTGGCCTCTGCGTTGGATGCCCAGGGCTCTCAACCCAGCAGCGAAGCCCTTGCAGCTTGTGAAACTGTCGAGGACATCGAGCGGCTGGTGGCGGCCCCGGCTCCGACGATCATCCAGGAACCGGATGTGCGGGACAGTGTCCGCCTTCCGGCCCCGTTGGTCGGTTCCCTCCGGTCGGGCCTGGGCGCTGTTCAGCGCGGCATCTATGGGAACTTCCTTCGGACCCGGGTCACCGGGAGGGCCTTCATTCCCAAGAACCGGCCCGTCATCGTGGTGAGCAACCACTGCTCCCACCTGGACATGGGACTGGTGAAGTTCGGCCTGGGCCCCTATGGCCACAAGCTGGCAGCCCTGGCAGCGAAGGACTACTTCTTCGAGGGCAATCGGTGGTGGGTGGCCTATTTTGAGCAGCTGACCAACTTGCAGCCCATCGACCGGTCCGGGAGTTTTCGCAAGAGCTTCAACCAGGCCAAGGCCGTGATTGAATCCGGGGAGATCGTCCTGCTCTTCCCCGAGGGAACCCGCCGGACCGACGGTACCCTGGGGCCCTTCAAGCCCATGGTCGGAAAGCTGGCCCTGGAGGCCGGCGTGGACGTGCTGCCCATCTTCCTGGATGGCACCTTTGACATCCTGCGGAAGGGCACGGTTCTCCCGCGGGGTCGCAAGGTCACCGTGCGAATCGGTCCGGTTCTCGAAGCCGAGAAACTGCAGGCCCTCACGGAGGAACACCCCCGCGGCGAAGCTGCCCGCATGGCCACCAGCTACATCCGCGAGGCTGTGCGGTGTCTGCGGGACCGGGACGTGTTGGACCTCAACCAGGTCGATGTAGGGGATGCCCCCATCCAGGAGGCCAGCCCCGAGGCTGCGCTGGCTGACCTGATGAATGAACTCAACGAACGTTTCATCCCCGGAGCGTCCGAGGAGGCCAAGAGCTGGTACTGGAAGCTGGGGGACGACGAAGCCCTTCGCTGGACTGTCCTGGTCCAGCCTGAATCCGTCCAGGTTCGCAAGGGGAGACCGCCCAGTGGCAAGGCGGACTGCGTCGTGGTGACCAACATCGACCTGCTCACCCGCATCGTGCTCGAGGGGTACCAGCCAGAACCCACGGAGTTCTTCTCCGGGGCCATCAAGACCAACGACATCCCGATGCTCATGGAGTTCAGTTCCTGCTTCCGACTGGGTGAGTCGGGGGTAGAGGTCAGCCTGGCATGAAGGTTCTGCTGACCGGTGCCACCGGGTTCCTGGGTACGCACCTGCTGCGTGAGTTGGTGGCAGACGGTCACGAGGTTGTGGCCGTCAGTCGCCAGGAGCGGGACCTGGGCGTCGAGGTCCGCCAGGCGGATGTGACCGATCCCGCCTCCCTGAAGGGCGTGGCCATGGGCTGCGAGGTCGTGGTGCACGCCGCGGGCAAGGTCTCCCACATCCAGGAAGCGGCCCAGGACATGTGGCGGGTACATGTCACCGGGACCGAGAACGTACTGGCGGCCGCCCAGGCAGCGAACTGCAGGCGCATGGTTCATGTGTCCACTTCGGGGACCGTGGCGGTGAGCGAGGATGGGAGCGCCATTCGGGACGAGCACAGCCCCACACCGCTGGATCTCATCCAGGGGTGGCCCTATTACCGCTCGAAGCTATGGGCCGAGCAGTCCGTGCTCGACGCCCAGGGCATCGAGACGATCTCGTTGAATCCCTCCTTGCTCCTGGGGCCCGGTGACCTGGAGGGCCAGACGACCCGGTCGGTCCGGTACTTCCTGGAAGACCGCCTTCCCGGTGTCCCGCCCGGCGGCCTCTCCTTTGTCGATGTCCGGGATGTGGCCGATGCCGTCGCCCTGGCGCTGGTTCGGGGCCGCAGCGGCAATCGTTACCTGCTCGGAGGCGCCAACATGACCTTTGGTGCCTTTTATGAGCGCCTGTCCCGGATCACCGGCCTCCCGATGCCCCCGGTCCGGATGCCGCGGATCACCCGAAGTCTGCTTCGATTCGTCCCGGACTGGGGCTGGGAAGACGGAATTGGCATCTTCCGGAAGGTCGAACGGATCGACCTGGAGTACGGATGCTACTTCTGGTACCTGGACAACCGCCGGGCGATGGTTGACCTGTCCTGGCGACCTCGGGATCCCGGCGAGACCCTGCGGGACACCGTGGCTGACCTGCTGGCCCGGTCCGGCGGGCACGAGGACGTGTCCTGGTTGGCCGGGCAGGAGTAGCTCGGGGGCTGTACGTTCCCTGTTCTCTCGACGCCTAGAGGCCGAACTCCTCCGGGGTCTTCTCCGGAAGCAGTGGCATTGTCTCCTCGACGTAGGGGGCCAGGTGTTCCCAGAGAGCGATGACATCCGGATCCTCGGGATCGTAGACCTCGTTCTCCTCCTGCGGGTCGACGCTCCGCCGGTAGAAAGTCCGGTCGCCAGACCAGTAGTAGTCCAGGATGTTCCCTGACTGCTGGACCGCCTGTTCTGGACCGATACGGCCGTCGCTGGTGAAGAACATCACCCGGTCGTCGGCTGCGGCACCGACGGGGAGTCCGGTGAACTCCTCACGCTGGGGAATGCCCAGGATTTCGAACACGGTCGGGACGATGTCCTCCTGGACCGTGGGACCAGTCCACTTGCCGGGCTGCAGGTCATTGGCCCAGAAGAAGGCCACTGCATCGTTCTCGCCGTAGTGCAGCGACCAGGCGTGGCTCTGGCGCTGGTGTTCCCAGAACTGTTCGCCGTGGTCGGTCCAGAAGACGATCAGGGTGTCCTCCAGCACATGCCTTCGATCCAACTCGGACCACAGGTACTGGATCATGTCATCCGTGTAGCGCAGCGCCCCCTCGTAGCGGATGCGCAGGTGCTGTTCGATGAGATCCCGCTCATCCTCGTCCAGGGTCAGGAACATGCCCGCCATCCGGTAGTGGCTGTCCCAGTTGGAGAGGTCGTAGTTGATCTCCGGGAGACCCTCCAACTCGGTCAGGTACTCCGCGGGCGGGTCGTAGGGAGCGTGCAGGTCCCGCAGGTGGATGTGCACGAACCAGCGCTCGTAGGCTGCGCGGAGCTTGTCGATCTCCTCCATACCCAGGTCAAACATCGTCTCAGCCGGTTCAAAGCCGGGGTAGACGACCTCGTCAAAGCCCTGGGCGGTGTTCCACTTGTTGCTCAGGTACCCATTGCTGCTCACCAGGGCGGAGCCGAAGCCGATTTCCCGCAGCCAGTTGGGAAGCATGGGGGTGTCATCAGGCAGCTCCACGCGGTAGGTCTTCGAGAGCCTGGGAACGAATCCGAAGGGCACGTTGTTCTGGCCGGACAGTGCACAGAGGATGCCTGCATAGGTCCAATTCGAGCAGGCCTGGTGGGCGTCCAGGGGGAAGCCTGTCTCCATCAAGTTGTCGATGAATGGGGTCATCCCCAGGACTCCGTAGCGATCCAGGTGGTCTCGGCGCAGGGTGTCGATGGAGACGAAGAGCAGGTTGCTCGGGGCCGGCCCATCAAAGACCATGAACGAGGTCTCCGGCGGCGGCTCCTTCTCGAAGGGATTGATCGGGACCTCTCCCCCGTCGCACCCGCTCAAAACCAGGATCAGAGAAGACAGCAACATGCCCGGCAACATAGCCGGAGAGTCAATCGATGGCTTCCTGCTGATGGCTGAGGAACTCGGCCGGACCGTCGATCCGGGTTCCACACAGGAGGACAAAGCCTGCATCCAGGTGCTCGGTGTCCAGCACGAACTGTTCGTCCAGTTCCACCTGCCCTGACAGAACTCGACCGGCACAGGTCAGGCAGCCCCCGGCTCGGCAGGAAGACGGAAGCTCCAGGCCCGCCCGTTCGGCTGCATCCAACACCGACTCTCCGGGGGCGACGGTGAACTCCAGGGTCTGGCCTGCCTCGGGATCAGTCACCTTGACCGGGTGCTGGACCGGGTGCGCGTCGAAGCGGATCTCGGCTTCAGGATCGGGTGGTTCCTGGGACGAAGGGGTTCTGTCCGGGTCGGTGGTGGGTGGGGCGGAGCTGGGGGTGGCGACGGCTTCACGCTCCTCGGCGAAGTCGATGCGGGACCGAATTGGACCCGCCGGGCGCGGCAACTCGCGGTCGGAGGGAGACCCCTCCCGAGTTGGACCCTTTCCCAGTCGGCGCTTGAGTCGATCCCTGAAACCCACACCCCATCCTACCCAGGTGAATCGACGACCTCCCTCCGCTCCGGTAGCCTGCCTGGGTGCCGGACTCCGCCCCTTGTCCCCAGTGCCACCGGATGAACGCGGCCCACAAGGTCCGTTGCCTGTACTGCGGCGAGGCGATGCCGAATCCCACCGCACCGCCTGTGGCCTCCGTGCGCCGAGAGTTGCCCCAGGACTTCGACGACCTCGTGACCAATGCCCTTCGGACCGGAAAGCTCCGACCGCTCAGTGAAGCCATCGCCCCGGCTTCAGGGCCTGGACCGGCGGGGCCCGAGACAGGGGCAGGGGAGAGCGTGGAGGAGATCGACCTTGGACAGGTTCCTGAAGTCGTCCCCGCGGCGCCGGCCGAGGCGCTGCCTGCGCTCCTGGAACAGGTGGACCGTTTGCGAAATTCGGGTCAGGCCGAGGAGGCCCTGGCGTTGTTGGAGGGGGCCAGGACCCTGCTCGAAGACCTGGGAGCGGAAATCGGCGAGGAGGCCGAGGAGGCCAGGCGAATTCCGGTCACTTTGCCTGCCTACCGCTTTCGCTGGGTCCTGGTGCTTTCGCCATGGACCGATGCCATGGACGTCGGGCTTCTCTCCCAGGCCACCCGTCTGGACATGATGACCCTTCGCATGCTGTCCCACCACGCCTATGCCCAGGTCGCCGTGCGCAGTGATGACCGGTCGGACCTGTTGGGGAGGGCCGAGGCCGCACGGGAGCTTGGCGTCCAGGCCAGTGTGTGGGAGCGAGGGGACCTTGAGGCCATCGAAACACCCCCGGTTCTGCTCGGCCGCACCGAGTCGGGATGGCAGGTCTGTCGGGTTCCCCTCTGGCAGGACAATGTGCCTTTTGACCCTTCGGCCCCACCCCCCGGGGAGGCCCTGGCGATGTTGGACGTGAGCCTGGCCGTGCCCGGTGAGGTTGTCGTCGGTCGTTATCGTCGAACCCAGGAGTCGGGTCGGCTGGGCCGGAAGCGCGAGGCTTCGACACGGTCGGTGGGGGAGAGCCGCGTCGGAGTCCTTGATCTTCACGGCGAGGGAGCCTTCCTGCGGGTGGTGGAGAACATCACGGACTTCAGTGGTCTCCCGGGGGTCGTGACCCAGTCGACCCGTCGTTCCTTCCAGGGCCTATTGGAGCACCTCAGTGAACTCTTTCCGGGGGTCACGATGTCCGGTCGGCGTGTCTGCCAGAGCGCCGATGGCAAGCCTTCTGTCCGGGCTGGACTGGGACTCGTGCGCAGTGGCTGGCCTCTGTTCGAGGAGCACACCCGGCTTCTGCGCCTTCACCACCTGGGGCTCCCATGAAGAAGCTCGCGGGGTTCCTGGTGGCTGGCCTGGTGCTGGCCGTGGCGCTGACGGCCCCCGTCTGGGGGGATCCCAGTGGGCAGGTGCTGGGTCACCCCGGGGCAGACACCTACAACCATCTCTGGGGCTACTGGCAGGTTGTCACCTCCCTGGGGGGCGGTGATTCTCCGCTTCACACCGATCTTCTCCACTACCCCGAGGGCGGGTCCCTGTGGTTCATCGACCTGGCGGGAGCGCTGGCCTCTGCGCCACTCCAGGCCATTGCCGGACCGGTGGTGGCCTTCAATACGGTGGTGGTTCTGCGGCTCGCCATGGCGTTTGTGGGGGCCTGTCTCCTGGCGGAGCACCTGACGGGCAGCCGGGCAGGAGCGGTGGTCGCGGGTGTGATCTACGGGGCCAGTCCCTATGCCCTGGGACAGGTCTACAACGGCATCTCGGAGACCGTGGCCCTGGGATGGCTCCCCCTGGCGTTGTGGGGGGCGCTGCGCTTCCGGGCTGCACCCTCTCGCAAGACGGGTCTTGTTGCGGGCCTGCTGCTGGCCATGACGGCCCTGACCAACTGGTACTACGGGTTGTTCGCATTCCTGGCCGTGTTGCCCCTCGTGATGGGCGCCATGGGACCCGGCCTGCGTGCCGCGGCGATTCGGGCGAAGCTGGCCTGGCCGGTCGGGATGGCGGCACTGCTTGTGCTTCCGGCCCTGGCTGCCTTCCGAGCCACTCTGGTGGCCTCGGACGGGCTGGTCTCCCGGGAGCCTGACTTCGTCGAGCGGACCCTCTGGGCCCACAACATGGTCGATCTGTTCGCGTTCTTCCTGCCGATCCGGAGTCCGGATCTCAAGAGCCTCTTCGACGAGGACCTGGTGGTGGTGGTCTACATTGGCCTGGTGGCCCTTCTGCTCGCGGGCCTGGGAGCATGGCGGCGGCGTGCTGCGCGTCCCTGGCTGGTGGGCGGGCTGCTGGCCTGGATTCTCGCCCTGGGCCCGTACCTCTACGTGGCGGGACGCTACCAGGCCCTCCCTGGCGGGGACTGGCTCCCGTTGCCCTTCCTGTTCTTCTTCGAGCCATTTCCCCTGCTCAGTCCGTTGTCCCATGCCACCCGTTTCACGGTTCCGTTGCAGCTGTGTGTTGCTGTCCTGGCCGCCTGGGGCATCCTGAGGTTGGAGGAAGGAACCCGACTTCCAGGGCCCCTTTGGGGGGGCCTGGGTGCAGGGATGGTCCTGCTCGAGCTGGTACTGATTTCCCCGGCCCCGTTGCCTCTTCCACTGGCTCCTGTGGCGGTGCCGGCGGTCTACGACGCCCTGGAGGTAGAGGGGGCCATCCTGGATCTTCCGGCGAGTCTCCAGGTGCTGGCCCGGAGCCGCTACAACCTCTACCAGGTGAGCCACGGTCGCCCGATCCCCTACGGTCTCAATGACCCCACCCCGGACCTGTTGCAGGTGAACCGGCTCGCCCGGTCGGCCCTGGACCTGGAACGTACAAGCGTGGACACGGTGGCAGGGGTGTTGCCGACACTGGACCTCGCACTGGGAGAGGCAGCGCTGGTCGAGGCGGGCTTTGCCGGGATCGTCCTGCACCTGCAGGAGGTGCCTCCGGCCACCCGGGAGCGGCTCTGGCAACACCTGGACCTGGCCCTGGGGCCTGGTGAACGGGTAGGCGACCAGGTCCTATGGGTGCTCGGGGAACGCCCGGACGGCTGAGGCCAGCTCTTCGGTGTGTGGATCGAGTACCGCTCGCTCGGCAAGGACGGTGGCCAGCCGAAGCAGGTATTCCCGGTTGCTCCCGCTCGGGCCCTTGCTGTGGTGAATGTGGGTGGCCATTTCCGAGAGGGGGGCAGGTCCGAGCCAGTTGGGGTTCTGGGGCTTCGCGACGTAGATCAGCGCCGGGACCCGCCGCCCATCCCCCAGGTGGGTGGGGAGATGAAACCTGGCGTACCCGGCCCTCTCCCGGCGGTCGAGACCCTGCAGTACGTCTGTGGAGACCCGCCATGCCTGGCCATGACAGACCCCACCTGGTGCCTCGACCAGTGTGGCGACCCGGCCTGGTGCCTCGGGGGTGCCGCGGTGGTCCGGGGACCCCTGCCAGAAACGTCTGGACCAGCCCTCGATCCAGGCGGGGTGGCCCTCCATGATCGGCATTGCGGGTCGCCAGACCAGGGAGCCGTAGCCGAAGAGCCACAGCGTGCTGCTCACTGGTGAACGCCCTGGCGCCGCCGCAGGATCTCCACGGCGGCGGACCCAAACCGGGGCACGAGGTCGGGATCCGGGGCGTCTCGAGAGGCGGGCGCACGCCCGAGCACGACCGGGCCGAGCTGTTCGGCCAGGGCGTCGATCAGGGTGGGTTGCAAATCATTGGCCTGTAGTCCCACCATCACGGCACCCTGGAGTCCCCGGACCTGGGCCTCGGTCAGGACGGCCAGTTCGCTCACTCCCAGCAGGCCTTTTGCCTGGTCATCCGGGGGCAGGCCACGCCACAGGTCCGACGTGGGCGCAGGTGGCGGCGGACCGCCCCACGAACCGTGGTGTTCGGCCAGGGTCTGTTCGAGAGCGATCAACTCGGAAGGCACGTTGGGGTGGGCCCGAGAACGTGGCAGCGCAGGGCGGTCCGCCTGGGCTGACGCCAGGGCGAGCAACTCGGGGCCCAGGACCAGGGCGGCCCGCTGGGGCCATGAGGCCTTGACCTCCTCCAGGTCCAGGGCCTCCTCCAGGAGCAGCCGGGCCCGGGCGGCATCCTGCCCGTGGGGCAATGACGCCGGGTCTTGCTGGCCGGACAGGGCAATGGCCAGGACGAGATCGTGAAGTTGGACTTCAGCGACGCTCCGGGCCCGGGCCGTCTCCAGGGCCTGGGCCAGCCAGGGAGCGGGCACCAGGAACCAGAACACCCCGAGGAGCCCCACCAGCCAGACGCGCAGGCTGCGGCCGGGATCGATCCAGGGGGCGTTCATCCGGACCGTCCCACGAGCTGGAGTCGATCCAGTTCAACGTGTACAACGCCGCCTTCGGCGGACAGGCTGGGCGGCTGACCACTCGGAAGGTCCATCTCCACCCGGGTCCACGTGCCAGGGGTCGTTTCGATGACCCCGACGCCCTCCAGCACGAGGCGGCCCTCACCGGGGTCCTGGGCCGGGCGGTGCACCCACATGGTCAAACGCTCGGCGTCTTCGGCACCCTCCGGCCAGTCAAGGTCCAGGGGGGCCTCGGGCGTGAGGGTGATCGGGAGCTTCAGAGTCGCCCAGGGCACTGGCACATCCAGGATGTCCTCACCGGTCCAGCGCCAGGTCAGCCCCGGTTGGGGGGGCGCCTCGGGGAAGGCGAAGACCCAGGTGTCCTCGCTGGTCAGGATCGGTTCACCAAAGGTGTCGTGAAGCATCTGCAGGGCCACCTGGCCAAGCCTGTCGGCCTCTCCGTGGAAACCGGAGAGGTGCAGCTGCGACGTTTCAAAGGACGGGTGCACCACCACGTAGCGGAAGCCCTGGTCGGCCAGGTCGAGGAGATCGTCCGAGGTGAAACTGTACGGGGGGGGGCGTCTCCCCAGGTCCACCACTGTCTGGAGAAAGGTGTTCTTCTCCACGTAGGCCTGGAAGGCCAGCAGATCGGTGCGCCGAATGAGCTGGTTGCAGTTCAGAACCGGCTTCCGGTGCACCACCTGGTGGTACTGGAAGCGAGCATTGGCCGGCGAGATGGGCTGGTACAGGAGTGGCAACTCGATGACAGCGCCATCCGGGAGTTCCTCCAACTGGGTGTAGACCTCGGGAATCCGGGCGTCGCTCATCGGACGCTGAGCAGGTCGATCTCCAGCCCAGTGGGGTTGCAGGGCGCCCAGCACCCCGGCCAACACGGCCAGGGTCCATCCCTGCCGTTGGGTGAGTCTCGTGGCACCGACGGCGGCGAGCCCGGAAAGGCACAACAGGACCACCACGCCAAGTCGATAGGGTCGGTAGGCCTTGGAGAAGAAGGGGAGCTCGTTGTACAGCCAGTAGTAGGGGAGGGGAGAGTCCTGGGACCACTGGGGAAGGGGCGGTGTGGCGTCCACCTGGAGGAAGGGCCCCAGGGTCAACACGGTGAAACCTGCAGCCAGGATCGCCCAGCCCCGTCCCCTGCGCCCGGCTGCCACCAGTCCGACCAGGCCGAGCACCCAGGCCAGCGACCCGGCCGTGGTGTCCAGGGGATTGGCCGTGAAACGGGAGCGGACCAGGTTGATCACCGAGGTGCTGTTTACGACCACCTGCATCGCGTCATTGGTCGCGAGCAAGGGTTCGTCCAGGTCCTCCAGGGGAACGCTCGCGTTGGACACGGCGTAGCTCTGCTGCCAGTTCGCGGTGGAAAAGGTCTCCGCGGTGATCGCCATCCGGCTGGGGGTCTCCCGGCGAACCTTGGGGATCAGGGGAGCGTCAAGAACTGCGGCAAGGGCACAGACAGCAAGGATCCAGGCGACCGTGCGGTTGCGTCGCTGGCCACCTGCGCACCATCGCCAGGCCCCGAATGCGAGGGCGAAGAGCCCGGCGAACAGGGTGTAGTACCAGTTGAAGGGTCCGATGGCGGCCAGGACCAGCACGGCGGGCCAGGCCCTGGGCCACCCGGGTTGGTCGCACAGGCGCAGGAGGGTCCATGCAAACAAGGGCAGGAAACCAGCCGCGACCAGCTCCACGCAGCCGGCGGACATCTCGCCGTAGAGAAAGGGAGACCAGGTGAAGGCAGCGGCGGCCAGGGCGCCGGCCCTGTGGCTACCGCCCAGCTGGAACCCGAAGGCGTGGGCGCAGACCGCGGAAAAGACCAGGGAACCCAGCACCAACAGGTTGTAGGTGGCCACCAGGCCCACACCTGCCCACATCAGCGGTGCACCGACCAGCTGGACCCCGAGGTGTCCAAAAGACCACAGGTTGTAGCCCACCGGGTAGAGGATCCGGTCCGTTACCTCGGTCAGTTCCCCGGCCCCCAGTGCGTCCTGGAGGTGCCAGATCAGCCACATCGTGGTCCAGGCGTCGAAGCGATCTCCCCAGACATGGGTCTGGAGGTTTGCACCGAGTGGCCAGGTGAAGGCGATTGCCCCCACTGCATAGGCCGCTGCGGCCAGGAGCCAGGGACGGGCCCGGGTCAAGGGGCGGATTCCGGTGGCGTTCCGTTCCCGAGGTCCAGGGGCTCGCGCTCGCCCAGCAAAACCTCGCAGGCGCCGACCAGGTCGGGGTGGGCCAGGACCATGGCGAGCAAGGCCTGCAGCCGCAGACCCCGCACGTCTCCCAGCAGGTCGGTCTCTCCCGCGTCCAGGGTCCAGAGGCCCCCAGGATCCAGGTGGTCCAGTTCCGGGGAGACCACCCGTCGGAGGGTGGCGTAGGAAGCGCCCTCCCAGGATTGCCCCAGGAGTCCCTCGTAGGCAGCCGGGGCGGCGCCGGGTCCCAGGTTCCGGCGAACCAGGAACATGGCGTTCACCATCCCACTGCGCTGTTCGGGCAACAGGGTCTCGGCATAGGCCCCTGCGATGTCCAGAGCACCTTCAACCCAGCGGGCGCGCAGGGCGCGAGGATCGGCTTCGAGGGAAGCGCGCGCCGAGGTCAGTGCCGCCACCGTCTCGTCCAGGAGACGCTCGTCAGGCTCGCCGGCGGCCAGGGCCCGGGCCAGGTCTTCGTAGAGAGGACCCAGCAGGGCCGCCTCTGCCTCGCCGGACACCTGGATGGCGGCCTGGGCCTTGAGCCCCATCGCACGGACGTCCAGGCTGGCCTGGCGCAGGGAGCGCACCTGGTCCTCGGTCGGAGACAGGGAGCGGAGCCATAGCAACAGGCGTACCCGGTCGCCGAGGGGCGTCAACGCCTCGCCGGTCTCTCCACCGTAGAGCACCTCGGCCAGCGGAAGCGGCAGGGGCTCCGCGAGTTCCGAGGAGACAGCGGGCGCCACCGGAAGCTCGGTGTCACAGCCCGAGAGCCCCAGCAGCAAGAGGGCTGATGCGGCGCGGATGAAGGACCTCCGGCGTGTGCGCTATCCTACTTCACCCGCGGAACCTGGCCCCAGGAGGCTGCCTGCTCACCCTGTTGTTGGTCCTCCCCGTGCACGCGCAAGCGCCACTGAGGCCTTGGGTCGCCGAGGTCGGTGATGCGCGCTCTGTCGTGGTGCTGGGAGGGGCGGAGCAGAGTGCACTGTGTCGGGACGACGGGCAGTCTGGAGACCCGGTGGCCGGGGATGACCGCTGGTCCTGTCAGGAAATGACCTGGAACCCCAGCCAGGATCCCCTGGCAGTGATGCTGGATGGCCAGAGGCTTGTCCAGGCCCAGGCGATTCCGCCGGATCCGGGGGAGACGGTGACCTTGCAGGTGGACGGCAACCGTCTCCTGGTGACCGATGGGGCGCCAGCTCCCGGTGAAGCGGGGGAGCCCCGCTCGCCAAGGCCCGCCCTGATCATCGACGTGGACCGTGGTGAGAGTCCACAGGCCTGGATCCTCGAGGTGACCTCGAACGGGACCACCGAACAGCTCGCCTGTCACGACGATGGTGACTTTCCGGACGCCGTTCGCAACGACCACGTGCCCGTCTGTGCCGGCGCCGTTGATCCTGGCGAAGTGCGCCTTCGCCTGCGCACCCCGGACCGAGAGGATCGGGCCGTGATGGCGCTCGGACCCGAGGTGTCCATCTTTTCGGGTCGTTGGACCGCGAAAGGCCTGGAGAAGCGGGTGAATCCCCTGCTCGTAAAGCCTGATTCGACGGCTGCTGCGCTGCCCTCAGGGGAGTCCCTGCCGGCACCGAGGGGGGGAGAGGACCCGGGAAACACGCCTGCGGTCAAGCCCCCGGATGCCCCGGCCCGGCCTGGTCTCTGGGCGGGCCTACTGGCCCTTGCGGCCGGCCTGGTGGGCTGGCGACTGGGCCGTGGCGCCCGGCCTGACCGGGGTCTCCATCCCAGCCTGGAACGGTTGGAGCAGAGCCCTCGGTTCGAACATCTCCCCTCCGTTGCCCAGGCCTGGGAGGCACTGGGACGAGAGAGTCCCGTGGTCCTGGTCCAGGTTGACCAGTCGCCCCCGGAGACACACCTGGGGGCGGTGCTGCGCTGTCGCAGTCGCGATGTCCTCGATGTCGTGGACGCGGTGCGGGGGCTGGCGGACCGGGACCCCCTCTGCACCATCGGCCTGGTCCTGGGGGACCCGGCAGGCCTGGTGCACCCCGGAGGACTCGGGGTGGAGCCACTGGAGGTGTTGGCTCGGCACCTGCCTCCAGGAACCCTCTGCATCGTGGTGAAAGGGAACGCTGTGGGATGATGTGGCCGTGTGGCTGCTTCTGCTGTTGTCGCTGTCTGAGGTGTCGGCCCAGGGTTCGGACGAGGCCTCTGGCGAGCCCGCCGAGCATGGTCCGGAAGGCTCGCTGAACGAGAACCCGGCAGGGAACGCTCCCGGACAGGCCGCGGCAACCTCGCCGGGAACCCGCAATTTCCTGGTGGTGTTGAACGATGAGATGCACACCACGGAGGGACTGTCCGTGGGCTTCAGCCTGGGGAACGGAGAGCAGACCGTCCAGGTCAACCTCCAGGACGATGGACGGTCCCCGGATGCCGAGGCGGGGGACGGGAGGTTCGTGGCGGCTGTGACCGCGCCTGGAGGGGAACCGGCCCTGGCGGTCCTGTCTCTTTCGGATGGTCGAGTCCTCTGGGAGGACCCGGGCTTCGCAGTGCCCGCGAACCTGGAGCAGCCAAGTCTCCTGGTCGACGTCGGAACGGACGGGGTCGTGAACGGACGCCTGGTGGTGGACGAGTTCCTGCCGCCCCTGGTTCCACCCATGGACCAGGACAGGCCTCATTCTCAGTCGGGTTTCATCAACCTGCTTGTCAGTCTGGGGCCGCCGATACTCGTCGGGTTGGGGAGTGGCTGTGGATTGGCCTTTCTCCTGCCCATGATCCGACGACGAGAATCGGAGGGAGGGGGACTCGCGCCGCGTCCAGAGGTGCCCTGGCCCCCTGGTCTTTCCGGACCGAAGGTCGGTCACCCGGTCTGTTGGCAGTTGCCTGATGAAGGGGCGCGAACGAGCCTGTTGGCCGGGCTGGCTCGCCATCACAGTGTGGCCGGGCCTGTCCTCCTGGCATCGGTTCCCGGCAGTCGTCCGGGCCTTGCCGCGCTGCTCGGAGGGCTTCCACCGGTGCTGGTCCCGGCCCGGGATGGGGCCTCTGCTGTGGGTCTTGCCGCGGCGGCAGAGGAACTTGGGGAGGGCCTTGTCCTGGTGGCGGGCCCCCGGGCTCTTGAACCACCCATGGCTGGCGAGCAGGCGGAGGCACCTGTGGATGAACTGGTGGAACTCTGCCCGCTACCGCTTCTGCTGCTTGTGCTGGAAGGCGAGGCCACGCCGGTCCCTCCGACCCTGAGCTTGACCCGCACCGGGGACCGATTGCTGCTGGCTGGAAACGTTGTTCTTGACGGCCAGGTCCTCGTGTTCGCTGGTGCCTGAGGCCCCTCTGCCCAACTTCTCGCCGTTGAAACTGCGGCGGGGTCCTGCGTTGATGGTGCTCGCCGCTGCCCTGTTCACGGTGATGGTCGGTCTGGTCAAGATCGTCCGGGTCGAGTTGTCGCCCTTTGAGGTCATCGCCTGGCGGAGTGTCTCGGCCCTCCCCCTCGTGGCGCTGTTGGCGATGCGTGCCGGGTTTCGATTGAACGACCACCGGGTGTTCTTCTGGCGGTCGTTGACCGGCGTGGTGGCCATGACGTCCTTCTACACCGCCGCCCTGGGCCTGCCGCTGGTGGATCTGGCGCTGGTGCACAAGCTACAGCCGGTTCTGGTGGCCATCCTGGCTCCTGTCCTCCTGGGGGCTGCCGAGAAGCCCGGGCGGAACATCTGGTGGGTGTGTGGGTTGGGTCTCCTGGGCTGTTCCATTCTGCTGGGACCCACCCTGGCCCTGGGGAATGTGTACGGACTCTGGGCCCTGTTGGCGACCGTCAGTTCAGCCTTTGCACACATCTTTCTGCGGTCCCTGGGTCAGACCGATCGGCCAGTCACGGTGGTGTTCTGGTTTCAGACCGCGGTCTGTTTCTATGCCTTTGGCGCGATGTGGCTTCTGGACGGCGGGGTGCACCTGCCGGAACGCCACCTGTGGATGCCGCTGCTCGCCATCGGACTGGTGGGCACCGGGGGGCAGGTGGCGATGACCAAGGCCTATTCCATGGACCGGGCCTCCCGGGTTGCTGCGGCCTCCTACACCTCTCCGATCTTTGCCGTCATCGGAGATCTCCTTGTCTTTTCGCTGGTGCCGGCCTGGAATGGCTGGCTGGGAGGCTTGCTGGTCGTGGTTGCAGGTATGCTCCTGCTCTTTGGGGGGCAGGAGGAGCCGGGGCCTCCGGGAGAACTGTCGGAGTGAAGCCCATTGTCCACTGGTTGCTGGCGGTCCCTTCATCAAAAGGGCTGGGCTGAGCCATGTTGCCCTGGGTGAGCCTCGGGTTGCTGGCCCTTGTGACGGCCGTCGGAACCTGGCAGCTGTGGTTGCTGCCTTCCCTGCTGTTCAAGGAGGTTCGGCTGGGGCTGGCGCCCGAGGTCCTGGACTGGGAGGATGCGCCTCCTTCCCAGGAGGACAGCGCCTGGTTTGACCAGGTGGTCCCGGGACTGGAAGCCCTGGGATTCCAGGCAGGGCGTCGAACCCGTGTGGCTGGAGAACTGGCCACCAGCGTGGTCTGGCGAACCCATCTACGTCACACCAAGAACCGGACCAGGGCCGCGATCAGCGCCTGGCATCTCGAGAGGCCGGAAGGGCTGAAGGCAATCCGCCGTGAGGTGACCCTGCAGGTCGAGGCCGATCGAGGGCAGATCCTGGTCGCGACGACCAGTGTCGATGTGGACGATGCGCTGTGGCCATCGGGTCTGGTGAGTCTCGTGCTCCCCGAGGAGCAGGACATGGGAGTGCTGCTGGCCTGTTTCGAGCAACGACTGGAGGAACTGGGACCTGACCTGGGCCGGTCTCGCCGGAACCGCAGGGACGGTCCGGCCGAGGTGGCCTTTCGCCGCCAGGAGTTGCTGGAACACCAGGCTGAATTGGGCCTGGTCCGGCTGAATGAACCCGCTGGTGTCTGGCGGTTGACCTGGACTGGAGCCTGTATGAACGCCTTCTACCAGTTCTGGCCTTTGAGGCGACGAACCCTCCGGCGCCAGGTCCGGGAGCTGGCGCGGCTGAAGAGCCTGGTCTGAGCGTTCAGGTCCCCGGGACCCCTTCCAGTACCTTGCCCACGCCCAGGTTGACTGTGAGCGCCGCAAAAACCGGGTCAGCGGAGCCTGGGATCCATGGATTGAAGACGACGCCTGGTCTCCAGGCGGCTGCAGCGGCCGCCAGGTCCTCGGGCTCCTCGTAGAGCGCCAGCGCCTCCCGAATGTGCTCCGCAAGTTCGGTCCCCTGGTGTCGCTGCTCCAGCGCCAGGAGGGGGGAGACCACCTGGGGATCCTGGAGCCGCACAAAGAGCTCCACGATCCTGACCAGGTGTTCCGGCTTCATGCGCTCGCTGTCCAGGAGCTTCTTGGACAGTGGGCGAATCGAGGTGCTGTCTGCCAGGGGTAGCAGGAGAACCAGGGAGGCCTCGAAGGAATAGGGGTGGCGCTCCTCGATGATCTGCTTGTGGAGCAGCGGCAGCAGACCCTTGTGGGCGTACTGCAGCAAGGAGGTCAAGGAAGCGGCGCGGACAGCGCCTTCCTTGTCCCCTTCGACGGCGTTCATCAAGGCTGGCACCACCCGGGAGCCGGGAAGCCCAGGGTTTCCCAGGGACTCGGCGCAGTGGACTCGCACCGTGCGGTCGGGATCCCGGGTCAGGTTGACGAGCCACGCGTCGTGCAGCCGAGGGTGGCCAAAGGACTCTGCGGCGGCCATCGCCGAGATCCGGGTACCTCGGGAGGCCTCGGGGTCGGAAGCCACGAAGGCCGCTGCATCGGCCAGGTCGCGCAGATCCCGTTCCTTGACCTGGCTGAACAGGTCAGCGCCCAGCCCTTCGGGTTGGTGGCGGTAGCGGGACACCAACCTGGGCAGGCTCTCGTCCAGTCGGGCGGTGTCCTGGTCCGCAAGAATGGCCAGCGCACGACGTCTCTGGGTCTCGTCGACGGGCTCCAACTCCAGGATCTTCTGGAGTTCCGCCCGGGCCTCAGTGGTGCGGAAGGACTCCAACGCCGTCACCGAGGCTTCACAGACGCTGAGCGCGGGGTCCCGACCGCAACTGGCGCCCAGGTAGGGCACACCGATGGAAGATCGTCGTAGGGCGATCTCTTCGGCTGCCTGAATGCGATTTTCAGGCTTCGAGTCCTCACGCAGGACCTCGATCACCTGTTCGTCGCTCATCTTCTTGAGTCGAGCAGCATCGGCCGGGCCGACACAGATCCAACTGAGAAACAGTGCGCTAATCATCATTACCCACGTCATCCTAAGTCACGGGATGACGGCTTTCACGTTCTGAGCTTGCGTCAGGACGCATAGCAGTGAATTCTGGAGATGCATCCGGGTCGCTGGGCAGGAAGGAAGTTTTCATGCGGGTGTCCTCACACCTCTGTTTCCTCCCCGTGTTCGGGTTCTTCATCCTGGGATGCCTCGGGGGCGGAGTCGACACCGGGTGGTGGATCGAGGACCCTCCAGACACGGGCCCGCCGAACGACGATGGCTATTTCGAGCCCGACGTATTTTTTGTCGAGACCTATGCGGCCTTCGGGGGTGATCGACTGGACGAGTTTGTGCTGGACCCGAATGATCCCGCCAGCACCTTGCCTCCGGTGATGATGCTCACCTTCGCCGACAATCGGTACTTCGCCTCCTACAACGAGGACTACACCTGTACCTGGTTCGGCGTCATGAACGTGGAAGGCATCGACATGCTCGAGGACCCGGACCTGTGGCTCGGATTCGCCATCAGCCTGGATTTCCTGGAGACGGACTGCGACAACCTGGATCCGTGGGTGTGGGGTGACTACTCGCCCACGCCGGTCCTGGAATCGACCTTCCTCGGCATCGGCTTCCGTCCCATGTCCAGTTCCTTTGAGTCGGTCATCAAGTCCCAGGTCGCCGGGTCAGGACTGCAGTGGGAGCGGGACTGGGCCCCCTATGTCTACACGATGGTGCTCGGGATCTGGGACGAGGAGACCGGTCAGTTGAGCGGGAGCGAGTTGAACTACGCTTTTTCCTACCAGATGTCCGATGGCGCCCTGACCTACGACGTGCAGGGAAACCCGATCCCCCGCACCCTCCAGGATGGTGAAGGACCCCCGGAAGGGTTGCTGGCGAGCTTCCCGTACTACGACGAGGAGCCCAATGCGCTGCGTTAGAGGGCGTGCATGGTCTCCCGCCACCTCTGCATCGGGCCCCAAGAGGTCCACGGTCAGGCCTGTCTGAAGGGCCGGATCTCCTCGCCCTGAATGCCGGCTCCCATGACGGATCGGCTCTCTGAAAGAGGGCTGCGGGTTGCCAATGCCGTGATGGCCTGTCTGTTTGCCTGTTCCATGTACTTGCGGCACCAGGACGCGAGCGCTGCCAACTGGACGGCGGTCTACGGGGTTGCAGCGGTGTTGTGTGTCTCTGCGGTTCTGGGGCGCCCTCGCTGGAAGCTCTCCGGGCTGCTCTGCCTGTTGGCCACTGTCGCGGCCGTGGTCATTCTCTGGGGGGGGATCGGGCCCCAGTCGCTCTGGGAAAGTGATCGGGGACGGGACTTTGTGGGCATGGCGCTGGTCAGTGTGTGGATGGGCCTGTTGACCGTGTGGTGGCGGCATCTTGGGCCCGGGATGGCCGAGCCCGAGGGTGAGCGCTAGACGGTGTCGATGGGCGGGGACCGGCTGTTTGAGAGCATGGAGCGGTACCAGGGCAGACGACCCTGGGGTCGGATGCTCGATGCAGGGGCAGGGCCCCATTCCACGACATGGATTGCTGGGCTGGACACCAGGGGTTGGGTGGGCGTCACGGCCGCCACGCATATGGAGACCCGAATTCGGGATGCCATGGGCTCGTCACTCGACGACCGGGGACGGTTGGTGAGAGGAGACTGGTCGGACCCGACCCTTTTGCATGGCGAGCGCTTCGAGACTGTGGTTGCGGACTACCTGCTGGGGGCGCTGGACGGCTTTGCGCCCTACTTCCAGGACCGCCTTTTCGCACGATTGCGGCCCCACGTGGCCGGGCGCCTGTTCGCGGTGGGTATGGAGCCGATCCTGGGAGAGCGTGGCAGCGACGCGGAGACCTATCTTCGGCGCCTGGCCGCCCTTCGAGACGCATGCATTCTGCTCGCCGGCCATCGCTGCTACCGGGAGTACCCCCAGACCTGGGTGATTCGTTCGCTGGAGAACTCCGGGTACAGGGTTCTCGATTCCTGGGCCATTCCGATCGTGTTCAGGGAGCGCTTCGTCAACGGGCAACTCGACGTGGCACTGCGCAAACTCGTGCTGGTGCGTGACAAAGGACTCGTGGCTGCCCTGACCCATCACATCGAGGCCCTGCGCGAGGAGGGACTGGCCCTGGTCCAGGTGCTGGATGGCTTGCGGTGCGGCGCCGACTTCGTGGTCGTTGCGGAACCTCAGACGACGCCTGCTGTGTAAAGACCCGGTTTCAATCCACTCGTTTGCTGGTGAGCGCGGTTTAAGTAGGGTATTCGGCGGGCCGCTCTCAGAGGAGGTGCGTGATGGTCCTGGTCTTCCCGCTGTTGGCTGCTTGCGCCTATGGCCTCGATGACTTCGTGGTCTCCGACGACATCCTGCCTGTGGAGCCTCCTGTCGAGGGGCTCCTGGAAGGGACCACCTACTCGGTGCCCTTGGGCCAGGTGACTGTGCTGGAGCCGGTGGGGCTGGCCACGGTCTTCGAGGAATTGACCAGCGGACCTCTGCTCTTCCATGTCGTGCAGGACCGGGGCCAGTCTCTCGAGGTGGCCATGGCCCTGGGTGACCTGGAAGGTCGGCAGTCGGAGTGCGAACCCGTCCACTGGTTGCCACTGGCGGACTTCAGCCACGACCCCTGGCTGGAGATCCAGGGCGCCTGGTTGTCCCTGACCCTGGGTGGGGAACCGGTGATCCTGGACTACCTGGACATGACCATCCTGTTCGCCGGAGATGGCGAGCGCTGGGAAGCAGGGAGCCTGTCCGCGGTCCTCGACACTCGCCAGCTGTCGTCGCTCTTCAAGGAAGGAACCGATGTTTGTGCCCTGGTGGAGGGCATGGATGGCAGTTGCGTGCCCTGCAGTGACGGGGAAGAGACCTGTGCAGTGGTGGAACTGGAGGGCCTGACGGCACGCAAGGTGCCCATCTCGTTCGATCCCACGCTGGACACGACGGGCTGCTGAAGCCGAGCATGCGCATCGCCTTCTGCTCCGATGAACCCACCCCTGTTCATGGGCTCGTTCGGGAATTCCTGGAGGCAAGAGGACACGAGGTCGTGCCCTTTGGCAGCGTGGCCACAGGAGCCGAGGCAGCCTGGGCTCCTGCCGCCGAGTCTGCAGCCCAGGCGGTGGCCGGCGGGGACTGCGCAGAAGGCGTCTTCTGCTGCTGGACCGGGACGGGAATCTCGATCGCTGCCAACAAGGTGGCAGGGATACGTGCCGCGCTCTGCGCAGATGCCACCACGGCCGCTGGGGCCCGGATCTGGAACCACGCCAATGTGATTTGTTTGTCCAACCGGACCCTCAGTCCGGACGTGGCCAGGGAGATCCTGACCGCATGGCTGGACACCCCGCCAGGGACCCAGGGCGCGGAGGGCGTGGCCCTTCTGGACGAGGTGGAGCGCAGGCACCGAGGCTGAGCCCGGCCGGGACCTGGTTTGGCTGACCCGTCGACCTCCGGCTACAAGGATGTTGGAGGCTTGGATGCGACGTCTGGCATGGCCCCTGGGCCTGCTCCTGACTGGCTGTGGTCAGGGGGAATACAGGTTCACGACCCACAACGATGTGGCCTCGCCCATCATCGACTCCGTCACCGACAGTGGTCCCATCGTCTGGGAGGACTGTGGCATTGAAGGCGCTGCTGGCAGCGTGGTTCAGATCGACCACACCTGCGTGTCCGCATCGGAACTTGCGGTGGACCTGAAGTTGTCCATCACGGACGCCTGTTTCCCCTCCTGCGAGGAGGGTGCTCCCGTCTTCATTGCGGTGCAGATCACCAACCAGGGAGGAGTCGACGTCAGTGGAAACATCCCCCTGGCCATCTATGCAGGGGCGGCAGCAGCGGGCAGTGGCGATGTTCCCTTGCTGACCGCCAGCCACAGCGGCGGTCTGGCGGCCGGGACGATGGCAGAGGGCATGGTGCTCGAATTCGACGTGAACGCGTTGGAGGGACTGCCCATTCGCGCTGAGGTGAATGACGATGGCACCGGCAACTGGACCGTGGCCGAATGTGACCTGGACAACAACCGTGCCACATGGGATGCCGTTCCCTGCGGTTCCGACTGACTTTTCCGATCGCCTGGCGGTAGCATTACGCCATGGAAGGCATCGTCCTGGTCGCGATCATCGCAGGCCTCGGGTTCTGGCTGTTCAAGATGACCGGCGGTACCCGTGGCCGGGTCGAGATCCGTGTGGAAGATGGCCGTACCTGGGTCATTCGTGGAAGGGTGCCCGGCAGGCTGCTTCGCGAGATCCACTCGGTTTGCCGTGAGTCCCCCCGGGCCAAGGGAACCCTGCGCATCGATGGCACGGCGCGAGAGCCCCAGGTGGAGGTGGAAGACCTGCCAAGGGACCTGGCCCAGCGACTTCGCAACGTGATCTGCAATTCTGGTCGGTAGACGGTGCCGGTGTCAGGATGAGGACATGACGACGCTGATACTCCTGCCGTGGTTTGCGGCCTGTGATGGCGGAATGGACGACACGGACTCGGGCCTGCCTCCAGATGTCTTTGCTGCCCGCATCACCTCTCACAACGAGGGAGACACCTTGCTGGCGGGCTACCGGGTAGGGCTGGCCGGGGAGGTCAACGACCCGGATGGCGTCAACGGGGACGTGGCCGTGACCTGGCTCGTGGATGGCGTGGAGGAGTGTCCGGAGTCCACCGCGGATGCCAATGGCGGCACGACTTGCGACGTGGTGTTCGCAGCGGGGGAGCTGGAGGTCGTCCTGAAGGCTCGTGCCTCCGATGGAGAGTCCCTGCAGGTCAACTTGACCCTGGAGGTTCTGGAGACCGAGGCGCCCACTGCAACCATCCACGAACCCCTGGAGGGAGCCGTGGTGACCAACGATCCGGGTGTCTACATGATGGGAATCGTGACGGATGCCGAAGATGGTCCCAGTGCCTTGCTCACCACCTGGTCCAGCAGTGTCCAGGGGCCGTTGGTGGGCTCCACGGAGCCCGGGGGGGATGGCACTGCGGAGGCGCTGGTGGTGCTCGATGTGGGGCTCCATACCCTGACGTTGGACGTCATCGACGCCACCGGGAAGAGTGGCAGTGACTCGGTGACCGTCACCGTGGAGTGATGGGGAACCGGGACCGGTTCAGCTGCGGTGCAGGAGTTGCCGGACCCGGTCCAGGAGAGGGTCGGAGTTGAACGGGGGCGTTCATTCTTGCGGATGCCGTCAACCCGAGGAACCTCCTCCAGGGGGTCTCGCATCATGGCCTCCGGGTAGGCCGGCTGCCGCCTCCTTCCGCTGCAGCTCAGAGGGAGGGGTTATTTCGAGGACATGATTGTCCTCTGGTCAGTTCTGGCATGCGGTGAACCGGTGGAGGTGCCGGCCGAGTTGGAAGAACTGACCCTGTGGTTCTTCGAGGAATGGGACAGCGAGGATCCCGAGGCCCTGTCGTCTGCTGTGGCCAACCTGTTGGACTGGACGGACGATGTGGACTTCGAGGCTCGCTGGGATGATCGCGCCTACGAGGTGGGGCCCATCGCCGGGGAGGAACTCGAGGGAAGGATCGAGCATGGCCGGGATCCTGCGGATGCCCGTGGGGTCGGGGTGATCTACCTTTCCCCCAATGCCGTGGACGATCACCTGGCACTGCAGTTCCTCACGGACCAGACCCCGTTGGAACCCTCCAGCCCGAACCACTACGAGCGGACCATCACCGAGGGCGAGGACTGCTTCGAGGAGCGGAGCTGTGATGTCCTTCGCCTGGAGAACGACATTCTGCGGGAGAACGTGCTCTACGAGGTGGGCTACCTCATGGAGAAGGAGGTCACCTGGGTCACCGTGAACGACATGGAGCGCCAGGCCATGTGCGCACGTTCCTGGATGCCACATTCCGCCCATGACGAGGGCAAGATCAGCCTGTGGCAGGGGTACAGCATCGACCTCTGGTTGCCCCTCGAGCAGGGCACGGTGCGCTACCAGGTCAGCTGGCAGGAGACCGAGATGCCCGGGCTCACCTGGGAACAGGTCTCCGGGGTGGTCGCTGCTGGTATCGATGACCTCTTCGAGGCCCAGGACGACTACATCCTGTCTCAGCAGTAGGGCTGCAGCACTCGGTGGATGTGCCCTGCCGACCAGGAGCTTTGGAGCCACGGGTTGGCTGGAGCACCTCGCTGCGCTACCCACCTCCTGGTCGCCAGCCTCGTTGGCTGGGTGAACACTCCTGAGACGAAAATGCAGAAGCGCCTGGATTGCATTCCCATTCCACCTCCCTCTGGTGAGGAGCGCTGGAGCCGCGATGCCGGGTTCGCCACCCCTGGGGAGCGTCGTACCCGCTACGACCTTCCGGAGTACCTGGACTCAGCCTCGCCCGTGGGCTTCCGGGTTCGCCTGCCTCTGAGCCGGGACGAGGCCTCCCAGGCCATGGCCCTTCTGAGCCTGGAGCGTCCGACCGCCTTCACCGGGGCTGTGCCCATTCGCGAGCAGACCCTGTTCGAGGAGTGCAGCCTCGGGGTGCTCAGCGCCCGTCAATCGACGAACTTTTGCGGCCACAAGGAAGTCGTGCTCGGGCCCCAGCAGGCGGAACAGGCGGCGATCCTGTTGGGCCAGCTCCAGGGACTGGAGGCGCGGGCACTGCGGGGGGCCAGCCATGTGCACGTGGTGTTCACCCGGCCCTATCGGACACCCTTCACCATGCTGTTGACCTTTGTGGGCCACAAGCCGGTCGCAAGCATGGCCACGGTTCCCGTTCGTGGACTGCGGAAGCGTTTTCAGCATGTCGATGACATTCCGACCATCGGGTACCTGCAGCACCTTCACCTGGGCATTCTGGCCGAGCGTCTGGAGTTGGCTGCCGTGCTGGCCTCAGGGGGTACCCGCAAGGCCCAGGCCTTCCAGGCTCCCTTCTGTGATGGTCACCGGGAAGCCAATCGGTCCGTCCTGACGGCGTTGGAGGAGTTGTGTGGGATGACGGCAGCCGAACGCCGACTGGGATGGCGGATCGGGCTGGTGGCCCAGGTGGGCGAGGTCGCTGACGTGGTGCCGCTGTCGGAGCCTCTCTGTCGAAAGCTGGGTGCGAACCTGTTGGCCTTCCGCAGCGAACGGATCCAGCCCGGTGTGAACCAGGAGGAGAAGGCGCCGGCGTCCTACCAACAACGCCAGGCTTCGATGGGCGTGCCCGATGCCCTGGTGGACCAGGCGGGACGAGCAGCCTTCAATGCCTTCGAACACTGGACCGGGGTGGAGCGTGAGGCCACCAAGGATCTCCTGCTCATGGAGCGGGTGGATGTCCTGACCCCTGGAGGAAAGGAGCGCCTGCGAGAGATCCGCGCCAGCCTGGAAGAGGTCACAGACCGGGTGATCCAGAGCATGCCCCTGTGGGCGGATCTCCCGACCGGGCGCGCCTTTACCCGCAACGCGAACCGGGGTCGGAAGGCCTTTGCCCTGGCGGGCCAGCGCATCTACATCGGGGGGCTCTCCCGGGCCGAGATCGCAGCCCAGGGCCTGCCGTGGGAGCTGGCCGTG